>WRKI01000140.1 GCA_009778155.1 Spirochaetota bacterium | reverse complement strand
GTTTCTTCTTCAGCCGCTCTTGGTATTCCAGCATGGACGGGTGCTGGAAGAAGAATATCCCGTAAGCTCCTTTGATGGCGTCGCCGTACTCGTACTGTTTGTCGTATCCTTCTCGCCGTTCATCCGCCGTGCCGGCTCCGATTTTGTCAAATGCGTCTAAATGCGCTTCTAATAGTCCCCTGCCCATGCTTTATTATTGCACAAAAATCTTAAATGTAGAATTGCTGGCCTGCCGGCACAAACTTATGTCGCTGTGTCAACTTCGCAAAAGCCGTTGATGGTTTCAATGTCAAGGCCGGTTATTTCGCTTATCACTTCCAACGGAAGCCCCTTGGCCAAGGCTTTTCTGGCGGCGTTCTCCGCAGCTTTGGCTATACCCTCGGCACGGCCTCTCTCCTCGCCTATAGCCGCGCCAATCGCTATGCCTCTCTCCTCGCCAATCGCTATGCCTCTCTCCTCGCCAATCGCTATGCCTTCTTCCCGGCTTACGGCCATCGCTTCTATTTGGTTGAATTCTGTCATCAGCATATTTTTTACCTCTTTACCGTGTGTTTCCAAAAACTCTTCCAGTACGTCGTTTTCCATACAATATTTTACTGCCGCGTCTATCGCCTCTTTCAGCGGCAGCTTTTGCTCGAACTCGCGGATTTTTCCAATGAAGATGCTGTACTCGCGCAAAAGCTTGCTCCTGGCCATTATCTCAGGGTTGCGCCCGTTGTTTATGTTGTACACCTGCACTTTAAGTTCAAGAGCCGGCAGGGCGGTTTCCCAGGGCAAGAGATCGGCCACGTCTTCGTACAGGTCGGAAAGCAAAAGCTCCTTGTGGTCAGGGTATTCCTCTTTCCCGTTGTAAAGCACGATGAAAACCGGCGCGGGTATCTTTATCGCCTTTTTGCGGTAATGGGATTTGCTGTCCGTTATGTTGTTGTACACTTGCACGGCGTAAAAAAGAAGGCGCAGTGGCATATTTTCGTTGACAGTGCTCTGGTGCTCAACTAAAACCACCAGTCTGCCGTTGACGAAGAAGGCCAGGTCGTTCATTATGCCCATGTAAAGGACGTTGGCCAGCGTCGCTATGGTGATTTCGGCAGACGCAGGCAGGGTTACCCCCGTCAGCGCCCGGTAAAGCTCCCTTATGGCTTCCAGTTTGCTGAAGAGGGTGGCGAATGCGCCGCTTTTGTGTTTTTTGTTCGCTTTTCGTTTCTTGCCCACAGTTTGATCATACGCGCTTTGCTGGCTTTCGTCAACTGAAAAACAGCCGCGCGGTGTTGCTTTTTTAGGCCGCGTCTGCTATGTTGGAATCGGGGTTAACAATGTCTTGGCAAAAATCTTTTTCCGGCTTTATCGAAAGGCAGGGGGTCGAGTTTACTTTCGACAGCATCGTCGTAAAGGCCTTTGGCGCTATGGCGCAGGGGCTTTTCGCATCGCTTTTAATCGGCACGATTATGAACACGCTGGGCAGCCAGCTTGGGGTTCCCGCGCTTAATACGGCGGGCGCTTTTGCCACGCAGGGTGCCGGGGCGGCAATGGCTGTGGCTATTGGCTTTGCCTTGAAAGCTCCGCCTTTTGTATTGTACTCGCTGGTCGCCGTGGGCACTGCCGCCAATATGCTGGGTGGTGCCGGCGGCCCCTTGGCGGTTTTCTTTATCGCCATTATAGCGGTCTTTTTCGGAAAGCTGGTGTCCAAAACTACGCCTGTCGATCTTATCGTAACTCCGGCTGTAACGATTATAGCCGGGGTGGCCGCCGCCTTTTTGCTGGCTCCGGCGATAGGGCGCGCCGCAAATATGCTCGGCGGGGCTGTAATGTGGGCGACTGAAATGCAGCCTTTTCTTATGGGGATTTTGGTCTCCGCCATTGTCGGCATTGTGCTTACTTTGCCGATTAGCTCGGCGGCTCTTTGCGCGGCGCTGGGGCTTGTGGGGCTTGCCGGCGGGGCGGCTTTGGCCGGCTGCGCCGCCCACATGGTGGGTTTCGCGGTCGCGTCTTACCGAGAGAATAAAATCGGGGGGCTTTTGGCGCAGGGGCTGGGGACTTCCATGCTGCAAATTCCCAACGTTATGCGAAAGCCCATTTTGTGGGTGCCGGCTGTGGCCGCTTCCGTAGTCGCCGGGCCTATGGCGACTGTGGTTTTCCAGCTTAGGCAGAACGGCCCGCCTATCGCGTCGGGCATGGGGACTGCCGGCATGGTGGGGCCTATCGGGGTGGTTTCCGGCTGGTACGCCCCCTCGGATCAGGCTTTGGCGATGGGTCATGCGGCGGTTGTCCCCGGCGCGTTCGACTGGTTCGGCCTTGTCATGGTGTGCTTGGTGGTTCCGGCCATTGTCGCCTTCGCTGTCTCCGAGTTCATGCGGAAAAAGGGGCTGATTCTGCCGGGCGATCTAAAGATTGACTGCTGAGGGGGAGGTGAAAATTCTTCCTTCCTCCGTGCCTTTGTGTGGGCATCTGCCGGCCGGGTCAGGCGGGGCGGGTAGCCCGGTTCAGCGCGACAGTCATCACAAGGAGCAGGACGGCAAAGAGCGCCAGAAAGGCCGGCAGAACGCCCGCGCCGGCAAAACCGGCAAGAAGCCCGAAAAGCGGCGGCATAAGGGCGATTCCGGTATTGGCGCTTGCAATCTGAAGCCCGACAAGAGCCTGCGAGTTTTCCTTGCCAAAGTTTTCGGCCGTGGAATGGATAATCGCGGGGAAAATCGGCGCACAGCCAAGCCCGATAACGATTAAGCCGGCAAAACCCAAAACATTTGTCTGCACCGGCAGCCACAGCCCGGCAATACCTGCAAAAATGAAAAAGATACCCGTTTTAATCATCTTTTTGTTGCCCATAGCCACAGAAACAAAGCCGGATAAAAAACGCCCGGCCGTTATCCCGATAAAAAACAGCGAAGTAAAAGCGGCCGCCGCCTCGGGGCTAATCCCCCTGTGGCTTACAAGATAGGTACTAGCCCAAAGCCCCGTCGTCGCCTCGATAGCGCAGTAGGCGAAAAAAGCCGGCAGAACAAACTTTACACCCTTGAGCTTGAGAATTTCGGAAAAAGGCTTTACCGGGGCCGCGACAGGCTCCCCGCCCGCCTGTTTTTTCCATAAAGGCAGGCTGAGAATAAGGACAAGGACAAAACCCATTTGGATAAAGGCCACCGTCCTGTAGCCGGCGCTCCATTCAAAGCCGCCTGTCAAGTAAAACCCCATAATGGCAGGCCCCGTCATTGCGCCAACCCCCCAAAAACAGTGCAGCCAATTCATGTGCCTTGACTTGTAATTTGCGGCGACATAATTGTTTATACCCGCGTCCAAAGCCCCCCCGCCAAGACCGTAGGGGAAGGCCCACAGCCAGACAAAAAAGAAAGAGCCGGCAAGCGAAAAACCGAAAAGAGACAGCGCGCTAAGGGAAACGCTGAAAATAGCCAGAAGCCGCGCCCCGAATTTTTTGGCAAGCCTGTCCGCCAGAAGATTCGACGTAACCATACCTGCGGCAATAGTCATGGAGATAATGCCGGCATGGGTAACCGGCGAGCCAAGCTGTTCGTGCATGGCAGGCCAGGCGGAACCCAAAAGCGAGTCGCCAAGCCCCAGGCTTATAAAAGCCATGTAGAGAATCACCAACAGCAAAGAATACATATTTCTCCTAAGATTCAAGCTCTTCTTTAATTGCCCCGAAAATTCTGTCGCAAAGAACGTGCTTGCGCTCTTCGTTAGGCAAACCCGCCGTGGGAACAGCCTTGCAGAAACTTATTTTTACAGGGGCATTGACAACCCTGTAAGTTTTTTCAAAAACATCGTAACTGCCGGCAATGGCCACCGGGACAATGGGAGCCTGCGCCTGAGTCGCAAGTTTAAGCGAGCCTGGGTGGAAGGGAAGCAGGCCGCCGCCACGCGAGCGATGCCCCTCTGGGAAAATAATCATAGCCCCGCCGTTTTTAATTTTTGCAACCCCCCGGTTGATCGTGCCGATAGCCTTGCGCACACTTTTCCTGTCTATGAACAAGCCGCCTATAATGAGAACACAAAGATTGAAAAAAGGAACCCAAGCGAGTTCTTTTTTCGCGATAAAACCTATGGGCCGGCCGCAATAGGCAAAGAGAAGCACAATGTCGAAAATCCCCACATGGTTGCTTACAAAACAAAGACCGCCGGCCGGGGGAATGTTTTCCCTGCCAGAAACCGATGCCTCCACGCCGGCCATCTTTATAAGAAGCAAAGCCCAAGCCTGCCCAATGCGGTAAACAATGCGAGACATAATTCTGGCAAAGCCCAGAAAGCCCAAAACAAGCGAAATTACGCCCAGAGGAAAAAACAACAATACGGTGGTGATAACATACAAGGCTATCAAAACGGTTTTTATCATAAGGGCCGGCCGATCATTTTGTATTTTATGCTTGCATTTTGCCCGGGCAAACCCGCGTTTGCCCGGCAAAACAGATGCCATGCCGCAAAAGAGATGCGGCAGGGCATTGAAAGCGCGGCCTAGTTAAGGTTTACGCCTACACCAAGCCTTACCTGAACGCCGAAACCGCCGTTAGCGTTTGCCCTGGCGATACCGCCTACGTCTGCGGCTGCCATTTCTGCAAGGTCTCTTTCAAGGCGGCTTGCAAAGCGGTAGTAGCCCAAAGCCGAGCCGCGGAAGAACAAGTTCTGGCCGATAAAAACATCGGTTCCCAAGCCCAAGAGCAGCCTGAAATTGCTCAAATCGGAAGCCGGGGTCATACGTCCGCTATCACGGCCGGCTCCCAAAAGAACCAACTGGTAGCCGACGCCGGCAAGCGGGGAAATTGAAGCCCGTTCAAAAATGAAGGGAAGCCTGCCGAGCAGGGTAAAGTCCATTGCAAAAAGCGAACCCCTTTCAACCGAAGTGCCGCCCCTAAGCTCATCGTCGTTATCTTCGAATACATTCCCGCCGAATTCCCTTACCGACCACGTCGAGTTGGGCAAGGTCAAAATCCCGACTGAAAATTCGACAAAAGTCGCGCTCAAGAAAAGATAGCCGCCCACGCCGAAGGTTTCCTGGCGGAAATCGCCTGTTCCAAGCCAAGCTGCCGAACCATCCTCAAGAATATAATTGGGAGCGTTAAAAGCCACCGAAGCCGCGCTGAAATCCATAATAAGGCCGCCGCCAAAGCTGATGTTGCCCATCGTGTTGGGCAGCGGGAAATCCTGCGCGTAAACCGCGACCGACAAACTTGCCATAAGAGCCAGAACCAGAAATTTTTTCTTTGCCATACCTTTTTCCTTATCCCCTTGCAGACACCCCTGCCGGCAAGGAACGGCCGTTTAACGGCCTTTGTTAATAACAAACCCATACGGGCTGTCGAGCGGCATTGCCCCAGCCGGGACTTGCATCGCGGCTGCGATTTTCGGGCTTTTTGCCGCCCACTATATCATTTTCGCCAAAAAAAACAAAAATGTCAAGTGGTATAAAAAAAACTTCTCGATTTCAAGGGGCAAAAAGCAAAAAATCCCTAAGGAGGCACTGATTAAATCCTCGATGGGATTTAATCAGTGCCTCTTACCCGCATTTTGAGAGGTGAAACGAGCAAATACATCGGACTTTAGTCCGCTGAAAACGCTGATTAGCGTCGAATTAATCAGCCTTTCCCTAATTGCGGCCCAGCAATTCTCAGTTTGACCATTTTTTAGGAAGAAAAGCTCACACAAAGGCACAAGAGGCTGTAGAAAAACCCCGTTTTGGCAAATTTCAAAAATCGTAAGTCGTTATGTAGCAATGACTTACGAAGTGAAAAATTTGGCAAAAAGGGTTTTTCTGCAGCTCCGAAGGCACAGAGTTTTGCTTTGCGGGCGGCTGTCCGGGGAGAAAGCCCCTGCCGGCCGCAGAAGGGGGCACACGGAGACGCGGGAGCCTGTAGAAAAACCCGCTATGCAAAACCCAAAACAAGCAGTAGAATGAAAACAGGGGGAAACCAATGGCAAGATACCGCACCACCGACGCCGCAGCCGGGCAAGGGCTGTTTCTGGAAATCAAAGCCCCCCTTCAAGGGGTGGTTTGATGTTTGCCCCTCCTATGATCTAGACTTTGGCCCAGGAAACCTTCGTCATTTTATCACAGGGGGGCTTTTTATCATGTGTACCGCTTCCGCTATTCTATTCTCCCGCGCATAGCGCGG
>WRKI01000139.1 GCA_009778155.1 Spirochaetota bacterium | reverse complement strand
CGGACTTAAGTCCGATGCATTATGCTCATTTCATTGCGCAAAATGCGGTTAAGAACGCTGATTAAATCCTCGATGGGATTTAATCAGCGTTTCCTTAACTTTGTGCCTTTGCGCCTTTGTGTGATTAAAATGGGAGTAAATTTCCGAGGCTCGAGCATTCATGCGTTTGCCCCCGCCGGCCGCCGGCTCGGTTGATCTTTGTCGGGGGCTGTGTTACACTGGAGCCGCAATGGAAAAAAACAACCCCGTGCGCCACCTTGCCGGTGCCGTGAACTTAAAATACCCCGTCGTGTTAGTGCACGGGATAGTCGCGCATGACAGAGGGCGGGCGAACAACTTTTGGGGTAGAATACCGGGGAAACTGCACGAAAAAGGAGAGCGCGTGTTTTTGGGAAACACAGACTCCTGGGGCGGGTATGAATCGAATGCAAAACTGTTAAAAACAACCGTGGACAAAGTGTTACGCGAAACAAAAAGCGAAAAAGTAAACCTAATAGGACACTCCAAAGGCGGCATCGATTCGCGCTTTTACATATGGAAATACGGCGGCGAAAAAGTCGCAAGCTTAACGACAATATCCACACCGCATCGCGGCTCGGAAATAGCGGATTTAATTTACAGGCAAAAAATCGTTTACAATAAAGCCGCCGAAAAATCCCTTTATATATTCGGCAAACTGTACGGCGACACAAACCCGGACATACAAGGCGTAAACTTTCAGTTGACAACAAAAAAAATGCAGGAATTTAACGAAAACGTGCCTATGGCCGGCAACGTATACTGCCAAAGCCTATACACGACAATAAAAAACCCCTTTGACGACTTGACGTTTTTTTACAGCTACCTGTATGTAAAAAGCGTAAGCGGGGAAAACGACGGTGTGGTAAGCGAATGGTCGGCAAACTGGGGAGAGAACGCAATGAAAATAGGCGAAGGAATATCGCACGCAGAAATCATCGATTACAAAAAGAAAATGTTCCGTAAGGCCGACGTGCCGGACATCTATGTAAAAATAACAAACAACTTGGCCAAAAAAGGCTTTTAAGACAAGGTACTACCCGGCAGAAACACCGCCGCCGCGCCGCCGGTTTAAGAAGGCTTCTTGTAGAACAGCACCCGCCTGGAGTCCTCTTTTTTAAGCCCCTTCATGTCGGCCAGCTTTTTTAAGGTTTGCGGCGACTCGTCAACAGTAAAGTCCAAACCCCTAGTCAAGGCGATCCTTTCGTTTAATATCAGCTTTTCTATGCCGGCCAGCCCCTGCAATCTGCAAGCCAGATTAATGCCGTAGCCCACATAGTCCCGGTATTTAAGCTGGGCAACCTCGGCAGAAATCTCGTATTTGAAGATTTTCTCTTCGACAAGAGCGCCTCCCAACCCCAAAGTTTCGTAAGACTTGAAAAGCTCTTCGTTTAGAAACTCAGTATAGGTGTCGAACACGCCAAGAGCTTCGTTTATCGTCGTTTCATTCGTTTCGTCCCAAATAACCAAAACCCCGTCCCCCAGAAACTTATAGTAAGAACAGCCGTACCCGAACTGGTTAATGCAGGACAAAAGATTCGAGGTAAACTCCTTAATAAGCTTAAAAACCACCTCGTCGTCTTGATGGTTAATAAAATCGCTGAAATTGCGCAGGTCTACACATAAAACAAGGGCGTTGCTGAACACCTTTCCCAAGTAAACGCCGTCGAACATATCGACCGGCATTTTTTTAAGCCCTTCAACCGCGCCAGTGTCCAGCTCTATATTTAACAAATTTTGCGACTCTGCAAATTTTTCGCTACTATCCAGTAATCCCATTAGAAAGCTCCTTGACCTTAACCCCTGCAAGCATTTTACCACATAAAGGGAATAAATTCAAGTGCAAAGATTAAATCCTTCATGCCCCCGCGCACCCCTTCACTAAACACGGCGCGGCAAGGGCTTTTTCTTAAAACCGTCCACCCGCGAGCTGGCAGTCGCCGCCGCCGGCGAGCGATCGCCCCTTGCAAGATAATGATAGGCAATACCGGCAACCATAGCCCCGTTGTCCGTGCACAAATCAAAAGGGGGAAAAACGGCCAAAAGACCCTCGCGCTGGGCAAGAGCGGCGCGAAGATAAGAATTCGCCGCAACCCCTCCGCCGGCCGCCACCGTTTTAAGACCAGTATCGTCTGCCGCGTTAAAAAGAGCGCGCAAAAGAATGTCCACAGCCGTTTTTTGAAAAGAAGCCGCAATATCCTCTGGCAGAATTTCGCCCTTTTTTACCCGGAAGGACTCAAGCTGATTGATCACCGCCGTTTTAAGCCCAGAGTACGACACATCGTAGCGGTGAACATCCGCCGCGCCGCGCCCGCCGCCCTTGTGAAGACGCGGCATGGGGAAGTTGAACGCCCCGCTGTCGCCGGCGCGGGACAACTCGTCAATCACCTTGCCGCCGGGGTAGCCGAAACCATAATGCTTGGCCACCTTGTCAAAAGCCTCGCCGGCAGCGTCATCGATAGTCGTGCCCAGTACGGTAACATCGTCAAAACCATCCGCGCGAAGAATAATCGTGTGCCCGCCGGAGACCAACAAGCCCAGAAAAGGATACTCGCAAGGCAACCCCCCACCGCCCGTGGCGGCCAGCCTAGGGGCGTACAAATGAGCCAGCATATGGTCTACAGCGATAAAAGGCAGCCGGCGCGCCCAGGCAAAGGCCTTTGCAAAGGAAAGCCCCACGATAAGCGAGCCAACCAAACCCGGACGGTTCGTCGCCGCCACCGCGTCTATGTCGCAGGCGGAAAGACACGCCTTTTCCAGCGCTTCTTGCACAACCGCGTAGACCCATTCGGTATGCTTGCGGCTGGCAATCTCCGGGACAACCCCGCTGTAAGCCGCGTGGAAGGGGATTTGCGAGGCGACCACGTTTGACAGAATTTTTTCCCCGTCCTCGACCACCGCCGCCGCGCATTCGTCGCAGGAAGTTTCAATGCCAAGCACTTTCACGGCCGGTTATTCGCCCCCGTTAAAAAGAGAGGAAGCCGGGGCAAAAGAAAACCCCTGCTCAACCAACTCATCGTAAAGCTCGAACAAGAGAGGGGCAAGCGCGGCCGACTGGACATGGCCAATCATGACCACGTGCCCCCTGATCCGCGCAAAAGAGATGCCGGCGGTAATCGAGCTTAACATCGCCTCCCGCCCCGGATCGTTGTCGATAAAGACATCCCGCTCCACAACCTCTATTCCCATGCGCCGGCCTAGGGAGGCCGACACAGTCGCCGTCGTGGTCCTTGAGTCAAGGAAATAAATCCCGTTTTCCTTGGCAAAAGAGAGCACCACCTCCATAATTTCTTCGTCCGCTGTGATCCTTGACCCCATGTGATTGTTCATGCCAACCACCGGGCCTACCTCCGCCAGGTTTTGCTCAAGCACGGCGCGAACCTCTTCCGCGCTCATGTCGGAAAAAATCGCCCCCGGCCCCGGCCACTGCCCGCCCACCGCCTCCATTGGCTGATGCAGAATCACTTCCATGCCGGCAGCCCTTATCCGCCTTGCCGACTCCGCCGAATTTGGCAGGCCGGGCAGAACGGCAAAGGTAAGCATACCGGGAAAAGACAGAAAAGGCTCAAGCTCCCAAAGGCTGTTGCCAGCATCGTCTATGACAAAAACCAAAGAGCCGACAATTTCCGGCGGAATCTCCGGCGGAACTTCTGGCGGCAAGGCCAAAGGCGCATCCTGCGGCGGCGGCTCCGGCAACGCCGGCGGCATAGCGGGCGGAAGAACTTGAGTTATTTGCTCAGGGGCAGGCTCCGCATCCGGCGCCGAAACGCAGGTGGAAAAAAATATAAGACCTGCCGCGACCGCAGCCGCCAAAAGCCACCTGTTTTTTCCATTGTTAGGGCGAATAGGGCTTTTCGCGCCGCCGCCCCTTTCCGCCGCCGGCTGCCCGTCGGCCTTCGATGTCTTGTTTTCTGTAGATTTTTTTTCCGCCTTGCCCATCTTACCCATCTTACTCATAATTATCGGCAACTAACCGCCCCTTGCGGCAACAGAGTGCCGCAAAAACATCATTTTATTAAAAACATCTTCAATTGCTCGATCAGCTTGTCAAGCTCTACCGGCTTGCAAAGGTGAAAGTTCATGCCGGAGGCGATGCACTTTTCAACATCTTCCTGAAAAACATTGGCCGTCATCGCGACAATGGGCACATCCTTGCCCCAGCCGTCCAGCCTGCGAATTTTCATAGTCGCCTCGTAGCCGTCCATGTTGGGCATATGCACATCCATAAGTATAACCGAGTATTTTTCCTGATTCGCCGTAAAAAGCTCAAGAGCCTTTTCCCCGTCTTCGGCAAAATCCATGCCGATACCGGTTTCCTCCAGCAGGGCGTTGACAATCTCCCGGTTTATCTCGATGTCTTCGGCAATCAGAATCTGGCTTCCCTTAAAGATGTTTTCAAGACTCCCCAAATCCGCATCCGCGCTTATCGAATCCTGCTCTTGCAGAAGGCCGGACAAACCCTGCTCCAGAATAAGCTCGAAAGTAAAGCTAGCCCCTCTGCCCAGCTCCGAATCGACCCAAATTACCCCGCCCATAGCTTCGATAATGCTTTTGGAGATTGAAAGCCCAAGCCCCGTCCCCCCGAATTTCCGGCTAGTGCCCTCCGAAGCCTGCGCGAAAGGGGTAAAAATGCGTTTTTTTTCTTCCTCGCTAAGGCCTATCCCGGTGTCGCTTACGCAAAAACGGACAGTGTACAGCTTGCCCGCATTGTCCATTACCCGCACGGAAAGCGAAATGTCCCCCTTTTCCGGGGTGAATTTGACAGCGTTGGACAGCAGGTTGATCAAAACTTGGGAAAGCCGCTGTTCGTCGCAGACAATCCGGGAAGGCATATGGCGCTCGATGTTAAGCGTAAAGTTTTGCTGTTTGCCGCTCATGGCGCACTCGCACATATTGACTATCGATTTTATCATGCCGTTAAAATCGAACTCCGCGTTGATCATGTGCATCTTGCCCGCTTCCAGCTTTGACAAATCCAGAATGCTGTTTATTACGCCCAAAAGATGCTCGGATGCCTCGCTGATTTTGTTGATGCTTTCAAGAGCGGCTTCCCGGCTCTTCGCTTTTTTGGCGATAGCCGCCATGCCGATAATCGCGTTCAGAGGCGTGCGAATCTCGTGGCTCATGCTTGAAAGAAAGCCGCTTTTTTCCGCGTTGCTGAACTCCGCCTCTTTTCTGGCGTTGACCATGACCTTTTCGTTTTGAACCCTTTCCAAAAGACTCCCTGAGGAAGAGGCAAGCTGTTTGAGCATATTGACATTGGTTTCTTTCCAGTAATCTAGGTCGGCATGGTGGTCAATAGCCAGAACCCCCCAGACCTCGCGGTAAACGTGAACCGGCACAAAAACGCAGGCCTTGCAGCCCAGCCGGGACAAAACCGAGGAGGCGGAATCGTCGTCTTTCAAGCTGTTGAAATGCAGGCTTAACTCGCCCTTTATTACAAAAGCGTCCCGCAAAAGTTCTTCGCAGTGGAAGATGAGGCTGGCCTGCGAGTAAAAGGGAACAAGCTGGCCGGGATTGTTGAACTCGTAATCCAGCCGGAAGGTTTTTGAGTCGTTTTCCAGAACAAACAAAAAGCCCCTGGCGGCCTTTGCCGACAGAACCATTATGGCAAGAGCGTTGCGGATAAGAACGGACGGGTTGTCGCCGGAAGCGAAGCTTTGGGTAATGTCGTAGACAACCTCTTGCTGGTTCACACGTTCTTTCAGTTCTTCGGCCAGAGCTTCGGCCTTTGCCAGGGAAGCGCGGAAATACCTTGCCAATAGAAGGAAACAGCTACCGATAGCTAAGGCGGCAAAAAGTATAATGGCAAACATCGCGCTCAAAATAAAGGCATCCTTACTATAGTTAGAGCTACTCGGAAACTCAAGTTTTTGAGCAGCTTCCGCCGAAAAGACGGTTTTGGCGGCATTAGGCAACCTCTAAAAACTTCAGTTTTTAGAGGTTTTCGTACCCTTTAGAGAAAACCGCAAACTCCTAACTGCCTGCAGTATAAGGAGTTAGCGGTT
>WRKI01000138.1 GCA_009778155.1 Spirochaetota bacterium | reverse complement strand
GCCAGCCGCTGGCCGCCTACGATTAGCGACACCCGGCTGGCTTCGTCGGTACAGCCGACGGCGATTGTAATTGGCTCGCCCGGTCTTGGCTGCTCCGGGAAAAACGCAAAGTTAAGCCCGCCGGACTGTGTCAGGGCGGCCAAGTTTGTCAAGGCGCACAGGTACGCCATAGCGAAAATTGCCAAGGAAAAAGTACGCTTCATATTAATATGATAACCGAAAAACGGAATCCGGTCAAGGGGTTAATCGACTGCAAACGCATTCTTCTCAAAAAACTCACACCAATTCGGAATTGGCTCACACAAAGGCACTAAGGTTAGGCAGGATTATCATAGCCCCGCGTCTCCTTCTTGCCCTATTTATAGAAGAAAAGAGAGGAAAAGAGCGGATAGCGCGGTGATGAAGGGTGGCTTTCAAATCAGTGCTCCGTGCCTTTGTGTGAGGCTAAAATTCGATGTGCCTCCGTGTGAGCATATTCCGAATAGTGCCTTCGCGTGAGATTCTCTTCCTAGTTATTCCGCCAGTCTTTCCGGGGCGGCAAGCGAGACTAGCTTGCGGGCGGCGATAAGTCCGGGGTCGATAAGCTGGATCGAGCTTGTCGCGCCGGGCGGGATTGCCAGGGGCAGTTCCGTGCAGCCCAGAATGACAGCCTGCGCGCCCTTTTCGGCAAGGCGGTTTATCTCGCCGCTTACAAGGGCGCGCGCCCTCTCCGTTACAGGCTGGGAAAAACTTTTAATGCCGAAGCCTTCGTTGTAAATAGCCTCGTGAATGTTTTCCTTGCCGGCGGCATCCGGCTCCAGCAGGGTAAAGCCGTCCTCCTTGCGGAAATACTCGCCGTAGACCCCGCTTTGGTGCGTCCCCACCGTGGCCAAAAGCCCGATGCGGCTTAGGCCGCCCCGCTCTTTTTTTATAAACTCCGCGCAGCTTTCCAGCATATTGACAATAACAAGGCCGGAAAGCTCTTTTTTTACCGCCTCGCAGAAAGGCTCGAAAATACGCTTTGCGTGCGCCGTGTTGCAGGCCACCGCCGCATAACTTGCCCCGGCCAAGTGCAGCCGGCGCGCGCTCTCGAACATACCGGCCGCCGGGTTTTCCCCTTCGTTTCTTAACAGAAAAGCCGTCCTGTCCGACACCGAACCGGGAAGGGAAACCAATACGCAGTTAAGGTGGTCTTGGTCTTTTTTCGCCTTGGTGCTCCCGAAAATTTTTTGGACAAAATCAAGCCCCGCATAAGGGCCCATCCCGCCTATGACCCCGATAACCGGCGGCCGCATTTCATTTTGCATTTTTTTACTCCCTTGCGCGTCTTGCGCCTTTCCCCTTGCGCCCCCTGCACCGCCCGCCCCCGGCTAGGGGGAGACGAAGTAGTCGGGGAATTCTTTTTTCAGCAGCGTTTCCTCTTCGTCCAAGCTGTGCAGATGGAGATGGAACATCTTTTTGACCTCTTCCATGTCGTTTTTTTTAAGGGCGTCTAGAATTTTCCAGTGCTGCGCCGCTTTTTCGTCGGCAATGCCCGTCAAACGGATCGAAAGCATTCGTATCCGGTGGTAGTGGCTGCAGGTGTTGTAAATGACCTTCCAGCTTAACCGCTGCCCGCAGGCTTCGAACAAGGCCTCGTGAAACAGATCGTCATAGTTGATAAAGTCGCTGTACAATTTGTTTTTGTAAGCCTCCTTTTGCAGGGCGATGAGCCTTTCCATTTTTTCAAAAAAAAGCCCGTTAGTTTCCGGCAAAAACCTTTCCAAGGCCGCAATTTCAAGGCTTTCGCGTATAAAAAGCTCCTGCTTGACCCGCGCCGTGTCGATTAGCGAGACGCGGGTCTCCTTTTGCGGGATAATGTCCAAAAGCCCCTCCCGCGCCAGATAGAGGAAGGCCTCGCGCACTGGTGTGCGGCTTACGTCGAACTTGCGGGAAATCTCCGATTCGCTTATAGCTGTCCCCGGAGCTAAGCCTAAGTTTATAATGCTGGTTAAAAGAGTGGAGTAAATTTGGCCATGCGCCCTGTGTCGGGCGCTTCTTGTTGTTAGGCTTTTCATGGCTTGTAAATCTGCTTCAAAAACCGGTTTTTCAGCACAGCTTCTCCTTGTAAACACAGATGTTCCCTTTTGGTTTTCCAGACGATCCCTTTAACAGTAGCAGATAAGAGCCGATTTGTCAAGGGGCCGAATTGCCTCAAAATTAGACACTCTAAAAACTTCAGTTTTTAGAGCTTGCCCATAGGCGTTTTGCCGGCATTCGTGAACGCCCCTCAGTCAACGTACTCGATAGGGAAGAGGGCGCGGTCTTTGGCCAAGACGGTGTTGGGGAAGATCGCCTGGGCTTCTTTTAACAGAAGCTTCAGATTGTGATCCGTGTAGCGGGGGCTAAAATGGATAAGAGCGAGCTTTTTAACCCCCCCGGCAGCCTTTGCGATACTTGCCGCTTCCTCCGCCGTCATGTGCTTTTTTTCGTGAGCGTCGCCGGAAAGCCCGCGCTCGAACATCCCCTCGCAGACCAAGAGATCGGAATCCGCCACGTTTGCCGCAATCTCCGGGAAAGCCAGCGTGTCGGTAACGTAGGAAAACTTTCGCCCGCTGCGTGCAGGCCCCAAAACCTCGCCCGGCGTTACATCGATACCGTCCGCCGACTTTACCGTTTCCCCGCTTTGAAGCTGCGCCCAAAGCGGCCCGCGCGGAACATTCAGCGCCGAGGCCTTTTGCGGAAAAAACTCCCCGTGGCGAGCATCCTCAATAAGCGAGTAGCCAAGACAGGGCTTAGTGTGCCGCAGAGGGAAACAGCGCACATGAAAACCATCCCCCCGGTACACAATGCCGGGTGCGCTAACCTCCTGCACGATAATTTCGTAGTTAATGTACATATCCAGAACGCGGCGGCTGGTTTCGATATATTCGCCTATGCGCGGCGGCCCGATAATGTACAGAGGATCGTCGCGGTCAACCTGGGAAGAAAGCATAAGCAAGCCGGGAATACCCGTTACATGATCGGCGTGAGTGTGGCTTATAAAGATGACGGAAATCTTTTTCCAGCGGAGGTTGAGCCGGCGAAGGGAAACCTGAGTCCCCTCGCCCCCGTCAAAAAGAAAAAGCTCGCCCTCGCGCCGCAAAAGCACCGAGGTCAAGTGCCGGTTGGGAAGCGGCATCATCCCGCCTGAACCAAGAATAAAGGCTTCCAGATTCATTTTTACCCGCTGTGCCCGCGCAAGCGTTCCAAACGCCCAAAAAACCTCACATACACTCCAGAACGCCCGAATACACCTTGTCGGCAAGAGACATCGATTTTTCCAGCAAAGCCTGCCCCTCGCGGCGGTACTTGCCGGCAAACTCCTCGTCCTTGATGCCGCCTATGTTGATAAGAATGTTAAGCCAGCCCCCCTGAGCCGCCGCCTTCGCGCTTAGAGCGGCAACCCCAAGATCGCTTGCGGCAGTAGTGTTGAACTTTCCCAGCATTTTTTCGGCAAGCTCAAGCGTCTGAAGGGCGCACTGCATCACCTCGAAAGGAGTAAGAGTGCAGGCCTTCAAAGCCTCCTGCACAGCCGCCGTCCGGGCGCTTTTTTCCGCATCGCTTTCCTTTGGCATGGCAAAAGCCGCAGACACCTTGTTAAAAGCCTCCGTGTCGCGGTCGATAACCTCGGCAAAGGCCTTGCGCAACCCCGCCGCACGGGAGCCAGTCTCCTTCATGAGATCGTCGTGTTCGGCGTATTTTTTGCGCCCGGCAGTAAGGGAGCAAACCATTTCCACAAGAGCCGCCGCAAGAGCGCCCTCCAGCGCGGCAACCGAACCCCCGCCGGGAGCCGGCTCGCTGGAGGCAAGAATCTCGGCAAAGCCGCTTATCGTTCTGTCTACAAGTTTCATGCTCTCTCCTTATCAGGGATGCCGCCGGCACGACAGCCGGCGGCCACAGCCTTACAATAGGTGATTTTCCAGCACCTGCTTGCCGTAATCGAAATTTTCGATTTTGAGATAGTATTCGGCCGTATCGACAAGCGCCTTCGCCGGCACAAGCCCGACAATCTCGCTGCCCACAATCGGCACGCCCCAGCGCTCCGCCTCGAAACGGATCGCCTCGTACACGCGGTAAAGAGGAGTCCCCTCCAGATTTACCATGTTGATTGAAACCTGCGCGATGTTCCTGTCCTCCAGCATAACGCCGATAGCCTTGCAGTACTTGTACCCGCCAGAAGAGCCTCGGATTGTTTTGGCAATTTTGTTGGCGATGCCGAGATCGGAAGTTCCCAAGTTTACGTTGAAGGCGACAAGCGGCGGGCGCGAGCCTACCACCGTGGCCCCCGCCGTCGGGTGAATTTTCCGCTCGCCAAAGTCCGGCGCCCACTCGTCTTTGAGCATCTTGTCCGGCATCCCTTCGAACTCGCCCTTGCGTATAGCCGCAAGATTCTGCCTGTCCGGGTGGCTGGCGGAATACTCGTAAAGAAAGACCGGGATTTTAAGCTCTTCCCAGATTCTTTTAGCCACGGACTTGGAAATTTCCACGCACTCTTCGACAGAGACACCCTGAATGGGCACAAAGGGAACGACATCGGTCGCGCCCATCCGGGGGTGCTCCCCCTTGTGCTTTGTCATGTCGATTTTTTCGCTTGCAAGCTTGCAAAGCCTGAACGCCGCTTCCGCGACACCCTCCGGACTGCCGACCATGGTCAATACCGTGCGGTTGTGGCTGGTGTCGCTAGACAGATCGAGAAGGGTTACGCCGGGAACGCTTTTTGCAGTTTCCCCCAAGGCGTTAATAATCTCTTGATTGCAACCCTCGCTGAAGTTCGGAATACATTCTACAACTTTAGCCATTTTTTCCTCCAAATATATTTGCCCGTTTTGTTCCGCCCCTGCCCGCATGGTAGGGCGGATTTCAATCATACCTGATATTATGGTAGCTTTTGAACCTGCCCCTTGTCAAGCCGCTTAAGGCAACCCTAAAAACCCCAGCCGGGCGGCATCATCCCCCCGCCCCAGCCGCCGGCGGCCGGAAAGCCAAGATCGTGCGTTATCCCATCTATCGTAATGCTGGCAGGCTGCAAAAAGTTGCCAAAGACAAAGCCGTCAATCGAAACCTCCGCGCCCGCCCTGATTCCGTCTACAAAACTGGCGTAGCCGCCAAGACGCAGGACAAAGTAAGTGCTTTCATCGTTTGAGATAGCGATATGCCCGTTTACCAAGAGGAGAGTGCCGGCAACCGTAACAGGCTCTTGCGCCATGCCGAAAGCGGGAGGCATCATGCCCCCTCCCCAGCCCGGCGGCATCATGCCGGGAGCGCCCTGACCCCAGCCGCCGGGCATCATCCCCTGGCCCGTCATGCCGGGGCCGCCGGGACCGCCGCCCTGACCCCAGCCGGGCGGCATCATGCCGCCCCATCCGCCGGCTGATGGAAAGCCAAGATCGTGCGTTATCCCCTCTATCGTAATGCTGGCAGGCTGCAAAAAGTTGCCAAAGACAAAGCCGTCAATCGAAACCTCCGCGCCCGCTCTGATTCCTTCTATAAAATGCGCGTATCCGCCAAGACGCAGGACAAAGTAAGTGCTTTCATCGTTGGTGATAGCGATGTGCCCGTTTATCAAGAGGAGAGTGCCGTCCAAGGTAACAGCCTCCTGAGAACCCCAGGGGCCGGCGGCTCCCATCATGCCGCCCCAGCCCTGAGCCTGCGCCGCGCCTGCCGCCAGCAATGCGCCCGCCAAAACAAGAACCAATTTTTTCATAAAACCTCCGTTTGTCGCGGAAGCCGGCGACCCCTTCCAAAGCCGCGCCCCGCGCCTGCATTCTACATTGTATCATAGATTTGCGCACGGATTGCGGTTTTTGCAAAAAAAAATTAAAAAAAATCGGGCGGGGAAGAAAAAGCGCGAAAAAGCGATTTTTACCCGCGCTCCGGCTAAAGAAAACGCCGCCCCGAGCCGATATTATTGTGAGCGCGGGGCGGCGCGGAAAAAAAAATATTTTTTTTTCAGAAACCGCTTGACAAAAA
>WRKI01000137.1 GCA_009778155.1 Spirochaetota bacterium | reverse complement strand
CCGTGCGCTACGGGGCGAAGAGGCTGGACGAAGCCTGGCGAGGCCTGGCGAAGCCTCGCGTAAAGCCTGACAAAATACACTCTACAAGTAACATACTCGCAAAATACCTTTTTCCAGCGGGAAGGGCTATAGCCGTATTTGGCTGTAACGTGTCAAGCAAACAACCGCCGGCTGTAAGCCGGTGTTAAAATTGAAGTTTTAGAAGGAGAGACGTATCATGAAGTGCAAAAACTGTTCAGAAGAATTGAATGCCGGGGCAAAATTCTGCCCCGGTTGCGGCACAAAGACAGAGGCCGCGCCGGAGCTTTGCAAAAAATGCAACGCTAAACTTGAGCCGGGCAAAAAATTCTGCCCCGAATGTGGTGCAGAGCAAAATGTAAAAAGCGAGGCGGAACTAAAAAAAGAAAGCGAAGCGGTATCTTATCACGAACACGGAAAGATTTACTTCGATCAGCGGGATTACCCAAAAGCGCTTGAAGCCTATACTAAAGCACTAGAGCTTGCCCCCAGTAACGCTGAGTATTGCGGTGCTCGCGCCGCTGCTTATGTCGCACTAAATGATTACTCCAAAGCATTTTTAGATTTTAACAGGGCGATAATTCTTGCCCCGAAGAACGGGCGTCTTTATGCGCTTCGCGGCAGTGCCATTGCCGATTGCGGGGAATACCCCAAAGCGATTGAAGCCTATAACAAAGCCGTAGAGCTTGACCCAGAAAACGCGGAGTGTTACAGCGGCCGCGGTTTGGTTTATTCTAAGATGAAGCTTCACCCTAAAGCACTTGCTGACCTTAACAAAGCCGTAGAGCTTGCCCCAGAGAACTCGGACTGTTACGGCCATCGCGGCTCTGCTTACTCCGCGCTGAAGGACTATCCAAACGCGCTTGCAGACCTTAACAAGGCCGTAGAGCTTAACCCTGATAAAGTGGGGTATTACAAGGATCGCGCTTTGGTTTATATCGGCATGGAAGATTTCCCAAAAGCGTTTGCTGATCTTAGTAAGGCTATCGAACTTAACCCGAATAACGATATGGCTTACAAGGCTCGCGCCGATCTTTATAATTCCATGAAGGAGCACTCCAAAGCACTTGAAGATTACAAAAGGTTAATTGAGATCGATCCTAAAAACAGGGATTATTACGACGCGGCAATTGCGCTTGATCCTAACAATGCTGAACTTTATTTTGCCCGTTCAAATAACTGCGGTCACTGGGATGATTTTGACTCCGACTTTGCGGAGGATCGTGAATCTGCAATTTCAGATTTTAGCAAGGCTATAGAGCTTGACCCAGATAACCCGACGTATTATATGGCTAGACTTGCGGTTTACGCTTATGAAAAAAGCCCCCTCAAAGCGCTTAAAGATTTTAACATGGCAAAAAAACTCGATCCAAACGGAGAGCACGAGGGGATGAGGGAATACAAGAAAGGCAAGAAAGAAATATTGAAGGAGGTAAAGGGTATTATCTCAGACTAGAGAAGCACCGGCGGCAGGGAGGCTCCGGGTTGCAAACACCCCGGAGCCTCCTCTGCCCTCCCCCGATCAAGCCTCAAGAATAAGCATCGTTTTCGGGTCAAGACGCAGAGCCTTGTGTTGGGAAGCCGCCGCTTGGCGATCCTTCGTAACGCACAACTCAATGTAATCCTGTTTCGCCCCCAGCGTTATAACCACGTCAAGCTGGTCTTCAAAGGTTTTCAGCAAAAGCGGCATCCCGCTGGAAACATCGTGCTGACCCTCCCCGTCCTTCACATTGCAACTGTACCAGACACAAAGCCCAAGCTCTTTTGCAAAAGCCTTCACGCTGGCAATACAGTCGTAAGTTGTCCGGGAAAAATCAAACCCGTCGATAATCACAGCCTCCGCCGCAAAACCGCCCTCGACAATCATCGCGCGCAAACTCCGCAGAATTTGCTCCTTTGAAATGCCGTCTTGGTTAAAATTCATCAGCACCCGGTTTTTTACAAGATCGGCCTTCATCTCCGGCGTGCTTTTGAAGTTCTTCCTTTTGGCAAACTCGCCAAAAAGGTCTTCGTACCAGACAAACACATAATTTGTGTGCTGGGTAAAGGAAACGTGAATGATCTTTTTCGCCTGCAGCAGCTTGTCAAGAGCCAACTGCACCAAAACGGAAGTTTTCCCAATCCCGCTTGGAGAGGCAATCACCCCGATCTCGCCGGCTTTAAGCCCGCCGTCAATGGACTGCTCCAGTATCCTTATAGAGCTGTGCTGTGCCAATTCGTTCAAAGCCATGTTTTACTCCTTATCTTTTTTTCAGGCGCGACCCTGTTCTTTTCGGCGTTTTTCTTCAAACTCTTTCGTAAGCGCCTCGGAAACGCTTTGCGGAACCTTGCTGTACTTTTCAAACTCCATCGTGAACTCCGCCTTGCCCTGCGTAAGAGAACGCAAAGCTGTCGAGTAACCGAACATTTCGCTTAACGGAACCTCGGCCTCCACCCGGGAAAACACCCCGTCTTCGTTGGAAGAGAGAATCATCCCGCGCCTCTGGTTAATCGACGCGAAAATGTTCCCTTGGAACTCCGTCGGCCCTTCCACCGCGACCTTCATAATCGGCTCCAAAATGCAGGGCTTGGCCTTGCCGTAAGCCTCGCGGAAGGCACCGATCGCCGCCGACTGGAAGGCGATGTCGGAAGAGTCCACAGGGTGGCTTTGCCCGTCGTTGATCACGCAACGAATGTTGACAATGGGAAAGTTGATAAGACTGCCCTTTTTGATCGCCTCCCTAAAACCCTTGTCGCAACTTGGCACATACTCGGTCGGAATCGTGCCACCCTTAATCATGTCCACAAACTCGTATTCGCCTTCCTGCCACGGCTCCATGTAGCCGGCCACACGCCCGAACTGCCCGGCGCCGCCGGTCTGCTTTCTGTGCGTGTAGTTGAACTCGGCCTTTTGCGTGATAGCCTCTCGGTAGGCAACCTGTGGCATCCCGGTTTCCACCTCGCACTTGTACTCGCGGCGCATCCTCTCTATGTAAATCTCCAAGTGAAGCTCGCCCATCCCGCGAATGATCGTCTGGTTGGACTCGGCATCGACATAAGTCTGGAAAGTCGGGTCTTCCTTGGTAAAGCGGTTCAAAGCCTTTGCCATCTGGTCGGAGCTTTTTTTGTCTTTGGGGCTGAGGGCCAGAGAGATGACAGGCTGCGGCACGAACATCGATGTCATCGCGTAATTCAGCCCGCCGCCACAGAAGGTGTCGCCGCTTGCGCACTCGATGCCGAAAAGCGCGACAATGTCGCCGGGCGCGCCCTCGTTAATATCTTCCATAGTATCTGCGTGCATACGCACAAGCCGGCCCACCTTGAACTTTTTCTTCGAGCGCGTGTTGTGAAGCTCCTCGCCCTTTTTCAGCATCCCCTGATAGATGCGCACATAGGTAAGCTGGCCGTACTGGCCGTCTTCCAGCTTGAAGCCCAGCGCGACGGTCGGGTTGCGCTCGTTGGAGGAAAGCTCGATTTTCTCCTCGCCCTTGTCAAGGTCGAGAGCGAAGTTTTTAACCTCGGTCGGGTCGGGCAGATAGTGCGTTACCGCGTCAAGCAAAAGCTGGATGCCCTTGTTTTTGTGCGCCGAACCTATCATGACAGGAACCATCTGCTCGCCGAGAGTCCCCTTGCGGATGGCCGCGCGTATCAGCGCCTCGTCAATTTCGCCGCCGCCCAAAAACTGCTCGGCAAGCTCGTCGGAAAACATGGAAAGCGCGTCCAGCATCTCCTCGCGGTATTTTTCCGCATCGGCTTTCAAGTGCGCGGGGATTTCGGCGTATCGCACCGTCTCGCCCCTGTCGCCGTCAAAGTAGGCGGCCTTCATGGAAACGATGTCCACCATGCCCTCGAACTTGTCTTCCAGCCCGATGGGAATCTGGATCATCACGGCGTTCAGCCCCAGTTTTTCCCGCAACTGGTGGCGCACTTTGAAGGGATTGGCCCCCACCCGGTCGCACTTGTTTACAAAGGCGATGCGCGGCACGTTGTAGCGTTTAAGCTGTCTGTCCACGGTGATGGACTGGGACTGCACCCCGCCCACCGAGCAGAGAACGAGAATCGCCCCGTCAAGCACTCTGAGGGAACGCTCCACCTCGATTGTAAAATCGACGTGGCCGGGGGTGTCGATAACGTTGATTGTGTGGTCTTTCCAACTGACCTGAGTGGCCGCGGACTGAATCGTGATGCCGCGCTCCCTTTCAAGGTCCATTGAGTCCATAGTCGCCCCCACGCCGTCCCTTCCCTTGACCTCGTGAATGGCGTGGATTTTTTTGCTGAAGAACAGAATGCGTTCGGAAAGTGTTGTTTTTCCCGAATCGATATGCGCGCTGATCCCGATGTTTCGCATCCTGGAAATGTCGATGCCCATTATTTTTATGCTCCTTAAAATTGAAAAAGTGAGGTCGCCGGGCGCAAATTCAACGCGCACCGGCCTTGCATTTCGCGCAAAAGTACCGCAAGCCGGTTTTCCCGGCCGCCGCCCCGCAAAATGCCGTTTTTACAGATTTGTCCGCGTATCGCAAGTGTTTAACAAGCCAAAAGTGTAAAGTGTGCCTCTGTCAAGTAAAATATAGCAATATTTGCAAAACATTTCAAGAGGCCAGCGATTTTTTAGGAAGAAAAACTCACACCAAGACGCAAAAGCACGGAGTTTTTATATAATATAGAAGAGAGAGATGAGAGAGGGCGATTTTACGCTTTCACAGCTAGCCTTTGCCGGCCAACCGGACGGCACACGCTAAATCTCCCCCTTTGTGCCTTTGTGTGATCCTATTGCGGAGAGTCTAGCCGCCGGCCGCCTGTCCGCGCTATAATTACGGGGTAATGATGAAAACTGATGAAAACCCGCCGCCGCCTTTGGCTTCGCGCATTCTGCACATGGACAGCGACTGCGTTATTGTAAACAAACTGCCCGGAGAATCCACGGAGGGAACGCCCGCCGGCGGAAACATGGCCGATTTGCCCGCCGGGCTTGCCGGCCTTTTCCCGCAGGCCGCGCCGGTGGCGGTTCACCGGATCGACGTTCCTGTAACCGGATGCGCCCTTTTCGCCCTTACAAAAAACGCGCTTTCGTTTTTAAGCACGGCCTTTGCCGCCCCGCCGGAAGCGTCAGCGGTTGAAAAACGCTACTGGGCTATTGCCGAAAAGCCGGGCAGGGCGGCCACCGTAGCCGCAAGCGGGGAGCTTGTCCACTGGATAGATTTCGACAGCGCGAAAAACAAGTCCTTCGCCCACGGCCGCCCCGGCTGGAATAGAAAAAAAGCCGTCTTGCGCTACAGCCTTGCCGGCGAGGGCAAAAACTACCTTTTTTTCGAGGTAGAGCTGGTTACAGGCAGGCACCACCAGATTCGCGCTCAGTTTGCCGCCGCAGGGCTGCACATCAAGGGGGACTTAAAATACGGGGCTAAACGCAGCGAAAAAGCCGGTGGAATCCGCCTTCACGCAAGATCGCTGTCAATCCCCTCCCCTTGCGGCACGGGAAGAATTTCCCGGATTGCCCCCCCGCCGGTAATGGACAACCTATGGGCGGCCTTCCCTGCCCCTTTCGCTGAGCCGGTCCATAAGAGCTAAAGCCCGGTCAACCTCCAGCCGCAGGCGGTTAAGGAATGAACGCGCCTGCGCACTCAGGGCGGCGGCCGGATCGCCCAGGAAGTCCTGCATATCCGGACGCCGTCCGCCGGCATAGTCCGGGAAATGAGACCACAAATAGTCGCACTCGTCAATAAGAATATTCAAGTGAGCACTCTCCCGCGCATCCCCCGTAAGAATGTCGCGTAACGTCAGTAACAATTTTTTCTCGCCATGTAAAAACTCTTCGAGCTTTGCCTCAAGACCTTCCGGCAGGCCCCCCCCCCCC
>WRKI01000136.1 GCA_009778155.1 Spirochaetota bacterium | reverse complement strand
GGCGGCCGTCCGTGCCTTTTACGGCAGGGTAGGGGAGCCGGCCCTTGCGGACGGCCTTCCAGCGCCGGTGCGCTTCCGCTATCCGGTAGTGTTCAGCTTGAGGTAGCGTTTTTGAAAAAAAAAGATTTTTTTTTCAAAAACGCTTGACAAAAAAGTTAGTCTAGGCTAACATAAAAGTTAGCAGGAACTAACTAAGTGTGGGTTTCGGCAATTTTTGGTTTCGGATTAACCGCGGAGAACCGGCAGGCATGGCTTGCAAGACTGGCCTTCGGTTCTCTGCGGTTTAATCTTCTTTCTTTTTCAAGAAACTGAAAACTGCCGTGCGGGTTTTAAAGACTGCGGTGAAGGCGTTTTTGAAGACGGTTTTGCGGTAAAAAACGATTTTTTTTGCAAAACACCTTGGCAAAAAGGTTGGCCGGTTGTGCCGGTTTGCTTAAGCGCAGTTTTGGAAAAAGTGGTATATTCCCCTTGTTGAAGAGGGTGCATTCGGCCGGGTTCGCCTAAAGCGGGCTTGAGCCAACAAATATGGAGGAATTATGCGGAAAAAAGGACTGGCCTTTTTGTTATCACTCGTATTGCTTTTGCCGGCGGCCGTGCCGGCGCAGGAAGGCGAGCCGCCAGGCGATTATGACGAGGACTGGCACTGGATATGGGAAGCCGAAGGAATCACCGTAACGGGAACGCGCATCCCCAGGCGGCTTGCCGACAGCCCGGTCGCGGTGGAAGTGATAAGCGCCGAAGAAATCGAAAACTCAACGGCCGTTACGGTGGTTGACGTGCTGGAAGCCCACGGGATCGTCCATAATGCCGGCGGCGCAATGGGCGACGGCGTAAGCCTGCAAGGCATGGGGGAGGGGAGGGTGCTCTTCCTGATAGACGGCCGGCGGGTTTCCGGGCGCACCGGCCAGCGACTTGTGGGGGCGGCTCTGCCTTTGGGCAATGTCGAGCGCATAGAAATAGTGCGCGGCCCGCAGTCGGTGCTCTTCGGCTCGGACGCCATAGGCGGGGTTATCAACGTTATAACAAGAAGGCCGCAGGATCGCGTAACATTCACAAGCTCTGTAACAAACCGCTTCTTGCTTCCGCATAACGATCCGGACACTGGCGGCTCCCCGGCCGCCGGCTTCAACCCGGCGCGCGAGCAGAACATTGCCGCCACGCTGGGGTTCCCCCTGGGCGTGGCTCGCAACACTTTTGACGCGGAGTTTTCCCGAGGGGATTTCCACTACAACGAGGCCGCGACCTTTTCGCTGCTGCCGAGGTTTTTGCGCGGCCGCGCCGGGCTTAACACCGGCATCCCGCTTTCCTACGATCTTGAGCTTACTGTCGGAAGTTCTGTCATGCTGCTTAGGGAAGACGAGCAGCTTGACGTTTTCGGCAGCCTTGACCGCCGCACATGGATGCGTGTGGATTCCCATGCGGAGCTACAGTGGTTTCCTTCCGATTCCGCCATGCTGAATTTCCGGCTGTACAACAGCTACTACCAGCGCAACTGGGATATGCTTAACGCGCTGACCGACACATGGACGGCCGGCGACCGTTTTGAAAACGACAATATTGTCGCAGCGGAAGTCGTAGGCTCGTGGCTTTTCCGGCCCCGGCTTATGTTTACAGGCGGCGTGGAAAGCTCTCTTTCCACAATGAGGCAGTACAATCTGGCGGAAAGTTTTGTGATGATGGACCGCCAGGCTGTTTTTTTGCAGGCCGAACTGTTTGAGCCGGGCGGCTATTCCCTTGTCGCCGGCTTGCGCGTCGAAAGAAACTCGCGCTTCGGCGTGGCGGCCGCCCCACGGCTTTCCGCCATGACGCATTTGGGCGGCGGCTTTCGCGGCTTCGCCTCCACGGGGCTGGCCTTCCGCGCTCCTGACTTCAGCGACTTGTACATGGACATGGGCCCCCAGCACGTGCCGGGTCACGCGGTCGTTAGGGGAAACCCAGAGCTGACACCTGAGTTTTCTTTCGGATCGAGCGCCGGGCTTGAGTGGTCGGGCGACCGGGGCTTTTCCCAGATCAACATATTCCACCACGAGCTTTGGGATGAAATGGCCGACGTATTTTTCCCAGGCCTTGGTATTGCCGGCGAAAATATCAGGATGAACATCGACCGTACAATGCGTACCGGCATTGATGCGGAAAGCAGGGTAAACCTGCCCTTTAACACCTTTGTTTCGGCAGGCTACGGCTGGGTTTTCGCATGGGATCGCGGCGCGGGCGAGCGGTTGCACCTTCAGCCCGCGCACACCGTAAGGGCAAGGGCCGGCGTTGACCTGCCCTCCCCCGGCCTTAGCAGTTTTCTGCAAGCCCGGTGGCTTTCGGCTGTGGACACAGTCGATGCCCGGTTTCTTCTGGACTTTTTTTTCACTTACAGAATTAGCGAGAACTTTCGCTTTAACCTTGGGATAGACAATATCACTGGGGAACTGAACCCGCTCGGTCCTGCAACCCGGCAGTCTTTTTCCCTTGGCATCGTATACACGTTGTAATTTTTTTTTGATGGAGGCTTTATGAAAGCTGTAGATACGAAAAGCGCATCTCTTTTCATTTTTTTAACCGGTTTTGCGCTTGCTTTGCTTGCAAGCTGCAATAATGATCAGCTAACGGAGGACTTGCCAGAGGGGCATACGGTCGCTGTAAGCGCGGCGAGCGGGACAAGGTACTTTTCGCTTAACCCCTTTAGGGAAATTACCGGTGCGGAAATAAACACAGCCGCATGGGACATCGCCTTTTCAACCGACCGCACAATACTTACCAACAGCGGAACTACCGCGCAGGCGCTTGGCTCCGGCGGCCAAGGCGGGGTCTGGCACACGGAAAGTTTTAATCTAGGCGCTGTTGCTGTGTCCGACAGGGTAACGACAGGCGGTTTTGCGCGTAACGCCGACAGCCTGGCGTTTATCGCGGGCATGGGGCCCCCGGCCCAGCGGACGGTGAACGTTATGTCGCACCTTGGCTGGCAAGCCGGCGACGGCGCGAGCGCGGCATCGGCGTATTCAGCTAACCCGCTAACGGCCGTTTTTATAAACCACGCAAGGGCCTTTGTTACGGCCCCTGCCGGTATGCCGCCGGCTTTTGCCGTAACGAACCGGGTTTACATTGTAAGGCACGGCAGCGGGCAGGGTTATTCCGCAGTGCAAATTTCGGGCTACGTTTTCGATATGGCTGGCGGAAATGAAACGTACCATTTGTTGTTCCGGAACTTTTGATTTTTTGACATTTTAACGGAGGCTGTATGACGGCAAAAAAAGCGCTGGTAACATATTCCAGCAAAACGGGAAATACGCGCAAATTGGCTGCGGCCATTTATCAGCGTTTTTCAGCTAACGGCATCGAGGCGCGCATAGCCCCGGTGGAAGAGGCCCCCCAGCCGCAGGAAGGGGAGGTGATCTTCGCCGGCTACTGGGTTGACAAAGGAACAGCCGACCAGAAGTTCCTCGATTATATCGCGGGCTTGAAAGGGCGTAAAATCGGGCTTTTCGGAACCTTAGGCGCGTACCCCGATTCGGAACACGCGCGGGACTGCGCGGAAAAACTCGAAGCGCTTGTAAGGGAAAACAATGTCTGCCTTGGGACTTTTCTGTGCCAAGGCAAAATAGACCCGGCGTTAAGCGAAATGTTCAAAAAGTTCCCGCCGGGACACCCCCACTTTATGGACGCCGAGAGGATAAAACGCCACGAAGATGCGGCAAAGCATCCCGACGCGGCGGACTTGGAGGCGGCGGCAGAATCCTGCGCCGCAATGCTGGAGCGGGCCTTTGAGGGCGGGCCATGAGAAGCGGAAATGCAGCAGTATTCGCGGCGGACGGCAGGCCGGACTGCCGGCAGATTCAATTGCGGCCGGGGGAAACAATGTTTGACGGACGGCTGCGCTCGCATCACGATGCCGAGCGCGAACTTAAAAAGCTGCTGGGCCTGCCTGCTGGGAGGCATCCCGGCGGCTGGCCGGGCGCAAGGGCGGCGGCGGCAATGCTCGGCTTCGGCAAAAAAAGCGCCCCCGGCGGCGCGGTTCCCGTAGGGGCCTGGCCTGGGCTTGAGGCAAGGCTGCATGAAAAGCCGGCCGGCAAAAAAGCCGCGCTTTATATCCATGTGCCTTACTGCGACAGTATTTGCCACTTTTGCAATCTTAACCGGAAAGAGCTGCAAGGCGTAAATCTGGACGATTACGCCTGCGGCATTGTTTCGCAGATAAAGGGCTGGGGGGCCTTCCCGTATATGCGGGAGCAGGAGCTTGAGTCGGTTTATTTCGGGGGCGGCACTCCCACAGTCTTTGACGCGGAGCATTTTTCAAAAATACTTGGCGCGCTTAAAGACAGCTTCCGTCTGGCGAAAGACTGCGAGGTTTCCGTGGAATCTACTTTGCACAATATTGATGCCGGGAAAGTTGCCGCGATGGAAGCCGCAGGGGTAAACCGCTTAAGCTTAGGCGTCCAGACTTTTTCCCAAAGGGGCCGGGAAATGCTGGGAAGGGTTTCGCCTAACACGCAAGAGAAGCTGGCGGAGCTTCGCAAATGTTTCGGCGGAATCCTCTCCGTCGATATTATTTACAGTTATCCGGGGCAGACGCTGGAAGAGCTTCGCCAAGATGCGGCGGCCTGCGCTTCCCTCGGCATAGACGGCATCAGTTTTTACTCGCTTATGATTGCCGCCAAGTCTACGCTTGCCGGCGCTATTGAACGCGGCGAAATTGACTTCGCAAGGGACATCGCATTTGACATGGAGCGGCACAATATTTTTTACAACTCCATGAAGAGCGCCGGCTTCGATCTGCTCGAGCTGACAAAGCTCGTGCGCCCGGGGGCCGACCGCTACCGTTACATCAGCTTTCAGTACGGAGCCGGGGATGTCATTCCCGTGGGCAGCGGCGCAGGCGGGAAAATCGCCGGGTTTTCCGCCTATTCGATGAAAGGCCGCCTTATGGTAGCCGCCCCGCAGCCGCGTTACGAGAAATACAACCGCGTGCTGGGGCATCTCCAATTCGGCAGCTATGATCCTTCGCAGTTTGCCGGTATGCTGGATGCGCCGGAGGCGGCGGCGGCAACCGAAACGATACATTCCCTTGCGGATGCGGGTTTTTTGAAGATGCAAAATGGCGGACACGCTTGGGAGCTTACTGCCTGCGGCGTGTTTTGGGGCAACAACATTGCGGTAAAAATGCTGGAAGCGGCAATCTCCGCAAATGGTTCAAACGGGGGGCTGTAAGCGTATGAATATATTGAAGCTTCTGATTTTAATTGCCGGGTTTCTGTGCGTGGGGCTTGGCACGGCCGGCATATTCCTGCCTGTTCTGCCGACGGTTCCCTTTTATCTTTTGGCGACTTACTGTTTCGCCAAAAGCTCCGAGCGTTTCCACCGCTGGTTTACCGGCACGGGTCTTTACAAAAAGCACCTTGAAAGTTTTGCCAGCAGCCGCAGCATGGCGGCGAAAACAAAGCTTGCGATTCTGCTTCCGGTAACGCTTATGCTGGCTTTCGCGGCGGTGATGGTGGACGTGCTTGCCATGCGGATTGTCATTGCCGCGCTGCTTCTTGTAAAATACTGGTACTTCGTCTTTAGGATAAAGACCGTCAAGCCGAGGAATGGGGGAAGCGCCCCTTGCGCAGGGGAAGCAAGCGCGGAAAGCCCGCCGGCGAAGCCCGCAGCAGAGGAATAGCGGGGCGATAGAAAGCGCGAACAAAGTTACGGCCCCTGCCGGGTAGCCGCCCGCTAAGCAAAAACCCGTGCCTTTGTGTGAAGCTAATTTTTCTCAGCAACTCTACATTTACTCTTTTTGATTACCACTCCCCCTCAAATTTCTCACGTAAAGAGGCAAAAATTGCAAAGATAGGGGCAGAGTTGATAAAT
>WRKI01000135.1 GCA_009778155.1 Spirochaetota bacterium | reverse complement strand
GGCAGGCACAGACGGGAAATGGGACGCGGCGGAAACAGTGCCGGATTCGCAGGGCTGGCGTTTGCCGACGGAGGCGCAGTGGGAGTACGCGGCGCGAGCCGGTACGGTAACGGCCTTTAGCAACGGGGCGGCAAACTGGAAGGATGAAGCCTCGATAAAGGACATAGGCTGGTTTACGTTTAACAGCGGGGAGATGACGCACGAGGTTGGTTTGAAGCAGCCCAATCCCTGGGGCTTGCACGATATGCACGGGAACGTGTTGGAATGGTGCTGGGACTGGTACAATGATAAATACCCGTCCCAGGCGCAGACCGACCCGGCAGGCGCGTCTTCGGGGTCTTTCCGCGTGTTTCGCGGGGGCTGCTGGAACGATTCGGCGCAGGATTCCCGCTCGGCGTTTCGGGGCGGGTATTTCCCTCGGATCGGCCAGGTTATGGGCCTGCGGCTTCTATGCCCCTAGTTTTCAGGCTCAGGCAGGCTAGGCAAGCGGAATGCCCGACCGCCGCCAGTTAAAAATCTTCCCTTTGTGTCTTTGTGCCTTTGTGCCTTTGTGTGAGCTACTTCCGAACCCCGGAACCCCCGAACCCCCGTGCGAGACTTTCTTCTATAATAATCAGCCGCCGGCGGCCTTCACAATGGCGGCTTGGTCTTCGGCCCCGAAAAAACTCGACCCCATGACAAGAACATCCGCGCCAAGGGAACGCGCTTGCAAGGCAGTCTCGCCGTTAATCCCCCCGTCAACGGAAATCAAAAAATCAAGACCGCGTTCTTGCCTAATGGCGGCCAGCTTTTTCACCTTTTCAAGACAGCCGGGAATCAAAACCTGCCCGCCGAAACCGGGGTTAACCGTCATAACAAGCACAAGGTCTGCCATAGGCAAAAGCTCCTCCAACATCGAAACAGGGGTAGAAGGCACGACGCTTATGCCCGCCTTCTTCCCCAAAGCCTTGATCTCCGAAAGCAACTTCGCGCTGTGGACAGCCGCCTCTGCATGGAAAGTAATCCCGTCCGCGCCGGCCTCGGCAAAATCCCGGATAAAACGCCCAGGGTCGGCCACCATAAGGTGGACATCCAAAAAAAGAGCCGACCGCCCGCGCAAAGACTTGACAAGCTGCCAGCCAAAAGTCAAATTCGGCACAAAATGCCCGTCCATAACATCAAGATGCGCCCAAGAAGCGCCGGCCGCCTCGATAATTTTTAACGCGCCGCCAAAATCGGCAAAATCGGCGGCAAGAAGAGAAGGGGAAACAATCGCTTTTTTCATAATTTAATCATAATCGCACCGGGGGCTATTGTCAAAGGCGCAAAAAATTGTATAATAATCTGGGGGTTCTTTGAAACATTGTTTCAAAGATAGTTCGGACGAGCGAAATTTGGGAGAATGCGGCAAATGCCGATGGAAAAACTGAAAGCGGAGGAGCTTGTAACCTCTGCCTATAACAAATTAAAGGCCCGGGACGCGACGGGGGCAGCACAGCTTTTGGACAAAGCGCTGGAGCTTGACTTTGAAAACGAAGAGGTAAAGCACGCTCTAAAATGCGTCCACTGGTGGCTTGAATATACAAAGCGGCTTGACGATATACAAGAGCCTTACGAAAAAGGCGGTTTTATCCTCTCGCTTTTCAAACAGTACCACATTTTCCTGCGCCAGTTTGACAAGGCTTACGACCTGTGCCAGTACGCCGTGCGCGCTTTCGCCTTTTCCGCCGCGCTTTCTTTTTTTGAAAGCCTGCTGGTGGAAGGGGCGAATCAGAACGATCCGGAGCTTTTGCTCTTGGTCGGCCGCTGTTACAAGGGGCTTGGAAATTACGACGAGGCGCTCAAATTCTTGGCGCAGGTGGTGCGTTTCCAGCGGGAGGATGCCGAAGCCCTTGCCGAGCTTGCGGATGTCAACGCCCTGCTCTCGGAAAACTTGGCGGCAAAGGCGCTGTTCCGGGAGGCCTTTTTCGTGGATCCGGGCAAAGTGAATATGCACTTTCTGGAATCCGATCTTTTTTTGCGCCTGCGCGAAAAGGTGGCCGAAATGGGCTGCGGGGAGGATGATATTTGCGAGTGGATACCCGTCTACGGGTATTTGTGGGGCGTTTTTTCCGTCAAGCGGGAGCTTAAACAGGTGGAAGTAAGCCGGCTAAAACAGTCGATCTTCGCCATGGAAACCGAGCGCATGGCGAACCCAAAAAGGTGGCCGGAAATTAAACCGAGGCTTTTAAACCGGTATTTCTGGCTAATTGATCATTATGAAAACAGCCGCTCCGATCCGGCATTGATAGAGGAGTGTTTGCTGAAAATAAAAGTTACCGATCCGGATATTTACAGTAGGTACACAAAGTGAAGGAGAAAAAAATGTCTGTAGTTGATGAAGATGCCGCGCCTCAAGAGGCGGCGCCGGTAGAGTCGGTGGCTGTAGAGCCGGGGGGCGAAAAGGAGCTTTCCGAAGCGGCCTCCACTCTTTTGAAAAACTCAAACCAAATGCTGAACGAGGAAAAGTGGAGCCGGGCGGCGATTGGCAATTATTCCGCAAGCCAGTTCAAAGAGCTGGACGGAATTCTTAAAACCGCCACGGAAGAAAAAGTCCTTGACGAGCTTAAAAGAAGCTGCGACGAGCATCTTGCGACGGCCAGAAACAGCATAATTGCGATGTATCTTTCCGGGATGATTTCCCTTTCGCGCCAAATTATCGACGATTCCAACATGGTAAACCTTGTGTCCATTTTTGCGGACAACCACAAATGGAACATTGTCAAGTATCTTTGCGAGCGGGTTCTGGACTACGGCGAGGCGAAGTTCGCCCTGCGCGGTCTTGCGGACTGTTACAAAAACGAAAACGAAGAAGAAGCGATTTACGAAATATGGGAGCGGCTTGTAAAGGTCGATTACGAGGAGGCCGACATCGCAAAGTCCCTGGCCGAGCATTATGCAAAACAGGGCAAAAACGAAGAGGCGGCAGACTATTACAAAAAGGCCATGTTGCGCTACATAGGCAAAAAATCATTCGGCAATGTTCAAGATATGTGGGAAAAGCTCATGCTGTTAAGCCCGGAGGACTTTGACTTTTACCTTCACGTCCAGAAAAAGGTCGCCAAGGAGATCGGCGAAGGCAAGGCGATAAAGCTCCTTAACGAGCTTTACGCCAAGAGCAAGGGGCACGACATTGACACTTCCATAAACATTCTTAAAACGATTTTGCAGTACGATGAAAAGGACAACCACGCCCGCAAGGAGCTTGTCGAATGTTTTAAACAAAAGTACTCTGGCCACAGCAACTTGGATGACTATATTACAAAGTCAAACCTTAGCCAAAACTACCGCGCGGTGCACGAGGCGATAACGGAATTTGAAAAGCACATCGCTTTTGACAAGGGCAACTTTGTCTACCATAGAACCTGGGGAGTGGGGCGCATTTCCGGCATTGAAGGGGCAAAGGTTAAAATCGATTTTGCCCAAAAAAGAGATCACTCCATGAACCTTGACATGGCGGTAGGCGCGCTTACTGCCCTGTCCAAAGACCATATTTGGGTGCTTAAGGCCACATGGAAGAAGGACAAGCTGCGCGAAAAGATCAAGGGCGACATTGTCTGGGCGCTTAAAACCGTGATAAAAAGTTTCGGGAACTCCTGCGACTTGAAAAAAATCAAGTCCGAAATTTCCCCCTCGGTGCTTTCCGCAAGCGAATGGTCTACATGGAGCGCGAAGGCCAGGGATATCCTTAGAACAAACCCCGGCTTCGGCGTAAGTTCCGAGAATATCGACATTTTCACCGTGCGCGACCGGGACATAAGCCTTTCGGAAAAAATTTACAGCGAGTTCAAGGCCGAAAAGAACTTTTTCGGCCGGGCGGCCTCTCTGCGTGCTTTTGCGGCTCAGAAAAACGCCGATGTTGACTCCGAGCACTTTGCCGAGATGCTTTCCTATTTTACCGCCGCCCTGCGTTCTTCCAACCAAAGGGGCGAGGAAATTCTGGCATCCTACCTCTTGATAAAGGACATTTCCGGCAGGTTCCCTCAAGTTGAAACCTCCGCCGCGCTGAGCTTTACCGACATTATAGGCGGCGCGGACGATATCGTAAGCCTGTTCAAAAATCTCAAAGATGCCAAGTTCCGCGAGGACTTTCTTGCCCACTTGAAACTGCATATGCCGCATTGGCCGGACATTTATGTCAGGCTTTTCCCGGCCACGCTTAGCGCGTCTATCATAAGCGATCTTGAAAGGGAGGGTTTCGAGTCCAAGCTTTCCGGTATGTGCGCCGACTGTTTCGACCGTTTCAAGGACTGCCGCGAAGCGGTTCTTTGGCTTTTCAAAAACTGCCGCGACAGCGCTTGGTACAAGGCGGCGAACATTTCCCTTGAAAAACAGCTTACGACGATGATTCACATTCTGTATCTTAGCTGTCGCGACATTGAAAATGTCAAGGAAACTTCCGAAAACCGCAAGGTAAGCCGTCTTGCGCAAAACATTTTGTTCAAAGAAGGCGCGATTTATTCTTTTCTGGAGGATGCCGACCGCGACACTACTTCCCGGCTTTTCATCTTCATCAATGACATCAAGGACATTGACGAAAAGGACAAGGCGACCTTGCGCAAAAAGATCATGGCCAAGTTCCCGGACTTTAAATTTTTCCGCTACGACAAAGAGAAAAAAACGCCCAAGGGGTTTATCGTTACTTTGTCCAAGCTCCGGGAAAAGGAAAAGGCTCTGGCCAAAATCATGGACGAGGATATTCCCGAAAACTCGCGGGAGCTTTCCTACGCGCTGTCTTTGGGCGACTTAAAAGAAAACTCCGAGTACAAGGCGGCCAAGGAAAGGCAGAGCCAGCTTAACAATCAGTCAACGAAGCTGCAGCGCGAGATTAATCAGGCGCAAATTTTCGATCCCGGCACGGCCGACTCTTCTATGGTCTCTTTCGGGACGCGGGTAACTTTGCAGAACACGGCTTTAGATCGCAGGGAAGAATATGTAATCTTGGGGGCCTGGGAATCCGATCCTGATAATAACGTTATTTCCTACCATTCGCCGCTTGGCGCGGCCATGTACGGCAAAACGGCGGGGGAAGAGTTCGAGGTTTCCAGAGACGGCGGGATGGTTTCCTACCGGGTCGAGGATATAGCTGTCGCAGATTTGATTAAGCAGAGCGTCTGACGACGCACACACGGGGGGGGATATGAAAAGGGGTAAACGGGGCGATTTGGGCGATTTGGACAATCGTGGGAAGTTGGGCGATCGGGAGAAGCGGGGCAGGCGGTTTTTGGTGGCGGCGCTTGTTTTTGCGTTTTTGTTTTCCGGTAGTGGCAATGTCTGGGCGCAAAGTCCGTCGCCGCATCTTATGATGCCTATCGATTTGGTTCTTGTGCTTGACACTTCGGCCGGCATGAGTTTTTCTTATAACGAGGTGCTCGATTATATTACCGGCCCTTTTTTAAGGGAATTTTTGCGCGTGGGGGACACTTTCCATTTGATAACCTTCGCTTCCGCCCCTGCCTTGTGCATTTCGCGGCGTATTAGCGGCATTGGCGACATTGAAACGGTTATCGGCCGGATGTTGCTTCACCCGCCTTTGGGCGCGTACGCATCTCTTGAAGGGGCGCTTGCCTTTGCCGAATCCTTTGTGCAGTCTCTGCCGGCATCTCGCCCCGGCGAGGTTGTGCTTTTGAGTTCCGCTGTGGGGGCGGCTTCCCTTGTGGAAGGCAGTCGCCAAAGGCTTTCCGAAAGCGGCGCGAATCTTCACTTTGTCGCCGTCGGGCGCGGCGGCGACTTGGCCGGCCTTCCGGCCTCCGGCCGCCCCTCCGCTGTTGCGGCTCCGCCGGCCGCCGTGGCTCCGCCGCCTGCCGTGG
>WRKI01000134.1 GCA_009778155.1 Spirochaetota bacterium | reverse complement strand
CTGACAATAACCGTTCAAAATTTGCTTCTTCCCCTCTCATGCCTTCAGTTTAACTCTTTTTTGATGTTTTGTTAAGTTAAGTAAACGCATATGGGGCAACAGCCGCAGTGTTTTCTTTGTCAGGCTTTGGCAAAAATAGAAAAGGGACTTGCTCGGAAACCGCAAACGTTCAATTTGGATTAATTTCCGAGCAAGCCTTTTCTGTAAAAGTTCTTCAAAAGCTTCGTATCGAAGGTGCATTGTTTACATCAACTTTACTCTCCAAAATGAGCCTGAAGCAACTCCATGGCCATATCGCACCATTTCCACAGACGCTGAGGCTCGCCGTCCAGCGTAACGATAGTCTTCATGTTAAAGACTAAGTTCAAGTTGTACTTTTCCACCAGCTTGCAGGCATGGACAAACTCATCCTTAAGTAAATCGTATTGAGGGGACCCGCCTACAAGATATGTAGAGTTCGGCTTAAAGCTGATCACATAACGGCTGCCAAGCTTTTCCGCAGCAATGTCAAGATTACTGTAAGGCGAGCTTGTTACCTTTCTTAGATTTGGAAAAGCTTCGACCAGCATATCGAACTTATTATCCAAGCGTTCGCAACAGCCGTAAGAATGCAGCTTGAACTGCTTGGCCCAGACCTTTTCGTGTTCAAAAGAAAACTCCTGCGTCATCTCCGGCGATACGGATGTCATTATCTGATCGGCGTTTTCCCCCCAAATATCGCCGATTTTCGCTCCAATGCCGCTTTCGGTAGGGGGCGGCAGCTGGCTGGTATAGCCGGGGCAATTATTTCCGATGTCCTTGAAATAATTGTTAGAAGAAAGTATCCCAAGCTTTTCGTACTGTTTGATCCTTGTCATTTGCGCTTCCATGTAACGGTCAAGAAGCGCGTGCATAAACTCCGGCTCAATAGCCATATTGATCATGGCGTTATCTATACCAGTCCATGTTATAATGTCGTCCATGGGCGTACAGCGGAAATGGCTGCGGCCGAACAGTTTGACGGGCATTATGCCGTGGAAAATCTCGGACAACAGGTTTAAGCGCTCCATAGTTGTTTTTTCATCGTACTCAACCACGGGGATTTTTATCTTTTCGATGTCGTCGGGGGTCTTTATGACGCTTTCGTAGTGCTTTGCCTTGTCATAAAATTCCTTCGCGACATTGCCCAGGGCAAACTCAAACCCGCTAAGGCCGAACTCGCTGTCGGTAAATGCAACCGGGCACTCGATGAACGGCTCTATTACACGGTCTCCCCGTACATGGTTCCATTCATAGATACGGAGCAGCAATATTTGTTCGACATCTTTAAGGAACGGGTCCTCTATGGTTGTTTGCATTTCGTCCTTGTACTCCAACAAAAAGTACGGATAGTCGCGCACATGAACTAGAGGGCGAACTTTTTTTAGATCGTTCATCGCTATCCAGTTTTTTCTGTTCTTTTCCTGAACCGGGTCGGCAGCAATCTCCGCTACCTTTTTTGCAAGTTCCCTTAACCGCTTTGTGTCTTCCGCTTTCATAAAAACTCCTTTCCTAGTATTGTGTTATCTGGCCTTTTTTTCAATAGAGTTGTTCAAAAACTTCAGTTTTTGAACAACTTCCACTTAAAAACAGCAAAATACAACGTATTTTGCAAGACTTAATCGGAAACTAATCGAGTTTCCGATTAAGTCAGTTATAGTATTCATCGACGGCCGTTCGAATCATACAAAGGTTTACGTTGGGTGTTCTTAAAGGTATGGCGCACTCTGGGGAAATAAGCCTTATGCCGTCATCCAAAAGCTGCCGTACCTGTTCCCGGACATTTTCGGGAGTGCCTGCAAACAGAACGTCTTTGTTGTTTACAGCTCCGGTAAGAAGCATTTTGCCATCCACTTTTGCCAAAAATTCCTTGGTATTGTTTAGCGAGTCGTAGTGAAAAGCCTCAAAACCGGACTGGGCAAAATAGTGCGCCCTATCGATAGTGCGCCCGCAGGCGTGAAGTATCGTAGGCCCACTCTTTTTCAAAAGAGAGCCGTGGATTTTTTGATGCACGGGAAGCAGCAAATCTTTGTAAGCATCCGGGGAACAGAGATCGCCGCTAACATGATCCCCCCAAAGAATCATGTCCGCGCCTGCCTCGAATTGGGCCTCGGCAAAAAGTATCGGCGGGGGCGTGAAAACTTCCAAGTAACGGGCGGCTTTTTCAGGATCGAGGGCGGTTTCGATTAGAAACTCCTGAGTGCCGCACATATTGTAAGCCGTTGTCCAAGGACCGAACACTTTGCCTATAATCACGATACTGTCGCCGTAGCGTTTTTTCAAAAGCCGCAATGCGTCAAGCACAACCTTTGTCGCCGGGTGGTCAAGAAAGTTTTCCGGCATCTTGAACTGTTCGGGGTCGCTTATGGGATGTTTGCGTATAACAGGCATTGCATCGCCGGAGTTCCAGTCAACCTCCGCGCCAAGAGCGGCGGCCGAATGAACCACGCTGAACTTAGGCATGACAGAATCAAAACCGCACAGATCATGCCCGGTTGCCGCCGCCGCGGCCATTTTGTCCGCATCAATATGAACGCCGGGGCAGGAAAGCCCAAGAGCCGCCATGCTGTCCATTGTAAGCACCGATGTCGGGTTAATCACCGCAGCTTTGTCGGTTTCCTGCCCCTTAAAGATCGCCATAACGCGTTCTTTGGGACTCATCGCATCTTTCATGTTATGTTCCTCCTTGTTTTAAGCCCTACCTCATAACCAAAGTGGGCAGCCATAGAATGATTTGCGGAACCAAAGCAAAAACAAAAGTCAGCACCGCAAGTAATAACACAAAAGCCATTACGAGCTTTAAGGTTTCGCCTACTTTGACATCTGCAAGGCTTGACGCAATAAACAAAAGTATGCCCACAGGCGGCGTTACCGCTCCCAAAACGAGCGCGATGATTGAAACAACGCCGAAATGCACGGGATCGATGCCGTAGCTTAAAGCCATAGGCGCAAGGACGGGAACCATGATGATAAGCGCCGCATTTGCCTCTATAAAAAAGCCGATGATAAGATAAAAAGCCACAACTATAGCCATAAAGACAAGGGGGTCTTCGGTTATCCCGTATATAAAGCTGCCCATGATGCCGGAAAAATTATTGATGGTAAGCAGCCAGCCGAAAGGGGCCGCTATGCCGATAATTAGCATTGGTATTGTGGTTGCAAGGGCGGCCCTGTAAAAGATAGGCTTGAGATCGCGGATTTTAATGTTGCCGTTTGCAAACCCCAGAACAAACCCGTAAAGAACAGCAACCGCGCCCGCTTCCGTAGGGGTAAAAACCCCAAGCATAATCCCGCCTAGAATTATAACCGGCATAATAAGCGCCCAAATCGCCTCTTTGAAGGCGATAAAAACTTCCTTAACATTCGAGCGTTTGTATATCTTGTAGTTTCGTTTAAGGGCGATAATGTATGACAGTATCATCATGCCCACTACGAACATGAAGCCGGGAATAAAGCCGCCCAAGAACATTTGCCCCACCGACACCCCGGCCATTGAGCCGTAAATAACCATCATAACGCTGGGCGGGATAATCGGTCCCAGGGTCGAAGCGTTAGCCAAAACTGCGACAATGTAGTCCTTGTCGTATTTTTCTTTAATCATGGACGGGATCATTGTCGAGCCTATGGCGGAACAGCTTGCGGCGGCAGACCCCGAAACGCTCGAAAAAAACATACTTGAGACAATGGTAACATGGGCGTGGCTGCCTCTAATATGCCCGACCAAGGCCTGTGAAAAATTTACCAACTTTTGGGCGACACCTCCCCGTAACATGACTTCGCCGGCAAGAATAAACAGGGGAACCGCCATAAGCGGGAAAGAATCAAGCATTACAAACACCCGTTGCGGGGCTACCATAAGCGGTATGTTCCCCTGTATTACAAGGGTAATGATTGCGGAACCGCCTATAGCTATGGCAATAGGCATTCCGGTAAACATAAGCGTAAAAAACAGGACAATAAGAATCGGTATCATTTGGCTTCCTCTACGTCGGTTTCCTTCGCGGCGACTTTATCCTGCTTTATATTGAAAACTGTTTCTATTGTCATGCACAATGCGGTAAAAGCTGCGACAAAAAACGCTACGGTCATTGCTGTGTAAGGTATCCCGATAGGAATACGCAGGGCCGGGGTTGGAATAAAAAAATTTCTTTGGGTTAAGTCCAAGGCGTGTATGCCCATAAAACCCATTACCCCTGTCGAAACCATGTATGCAAATACTTTGAGGGGTTTTTGAAAGAAAGCCGGCAGTTTGGAAGACAAAATGTCAACGCCGATATGGGCGTTTCGCTTGAGGGCATTTGAAGTTACAATTAACACCATGAAAATTCCCAAGTAGCGTGCCGCTTCTTCCGGCCACAGCAAGGGCGCGTTAAGCACATAACGAAAGAACACCTGTAGCAATGTAGATACAAGGATGATGAAGAAAGCAACCGCCGACAGCCATTCAATTATTTTTTCCAAAACGTCGGTAAAACTGAAGTAGGCACGCAACAGCGTATGTCCGCTACCGCTATTTTTCATAAAAAATCTCCTCTAGGGGAAAAACTCCAAAAACCCCGGTTGAGGTTTTTGGAGTTCGCTGCCTTATTAGTTTGAGGGCGCGGACAAGAGACCGATCAATTCCCATGCGTTAAGTTCTTCTGCAAACCTTTCATGCATGGGCAAAGTAGCCTGCCTTAAAGGTTCGCGGTCAATTTCAATTGCCGTAAGACCGTAGCCGATCATGCTTTGCAGGGCATCCTCGCTTGCCTGGGTAAAAAGCGGCCATTGCATATCTGTCGCTATGGCCATAGCCTCGTGTATGGCGGCCCTGTATTCCGGCGGCAGGGACTGATACCTTTGCTCGTTGATCAGCGGCATCATCGCGCTGAATATGTGGTCGGTAAGTATCAGGTAACTGCCGACCTCGTGGAAGCGCATGGTGTACATGGGTTCTGCGGCAACTTCTACGCCGTCAACAACCCCAAGCTGTAGTGCCGTATAAACTTCGGCAAAGGGCATGGGGGTCGGGTTTGCGCCCAAAGCCTGAAACATTTGGATATACACAGGCGTTTCGGGAGCGCGCATTCTCACCCCGCTAAAATCAGCAAGATTGTGGATAGGAGTGCCGGTTGTCATCATAATCCTAAAACCGGAATTCCAGCCGGCGAGCATCCGCACCCCGTGCTGTTGCAGGAGCTTGTCGCCCAGCATCTGCCCCCCGGGGCCTTCGATTGCGGCTCTGGCGGCATCATAATCCTCGAACAGGAAGGGCAAATCCAAAAGGCCGAACTCTGGAACCAAGTTCATGATAAGCGCCGATGTGTTTAGCGTCATATCCAGAATCCCCATAGACAAGCCTTCAAGCACATCTCGCTCGCCCCCAAGCTGGGCTGCCGGGAATACGTTGATAGTAACCCCGCCGTCCGTTTTTTGGTAAACGAGATCGGCAAAATGCCGGATCGCATAGTCATAGACGCCGCCGACAGGGTTGTGGTGCGCTAGCGAGAATACGAAGCGGCTGTCGCCCTGCCCGCCGCACGCCGTCAAGCTAAAGCTCAACAAAATGGCCGGTAAAAACGCGAGCTTTCTTGGCAACTTTGTCATTTTTTTCATAAAACACCTCCGAAAAAATATTTTTATAAAAACAAACTAACCGCTTGCGCCGCCTCCTGCGCCGCTTGCTAAACGAGTCTGCTTTTTACCACAGGGTTTGGAGAAAGCTATGGATGTCAAGGATTTTGCCGCCGCACCAACCCCTGCTATTGCCAAGAGAAAAGTTATGAATGTTAAATATTTACGCCAATTCCCACCTCTTAAATGGGGG
>WRKI01000133.1 GCA_009778155.1 Spirochaetota bacterium | reverse complement strand
GCCGCGCCATGAAAAACATGGGGCTTTCCCGCCTGCGGCTTGTTGCGGCAGAGCCGCAGGCGGCGGCCGAAGAGGAGTTGCGCAGCAGGGCTGTCCACGCAGTGGACATCTGGGAAAATGCCCAGTTTTTTGACAGTCTGTCCCAAGCGGTGGCCGACTGCTCTTTTGTCGCCGGCACAACCTGCCGGCGGGGCCAGCGCCGGAAAAGCAGTTCCATGACCCCCCGCGCCTTGGCCTGCCGGCTGAGGGAAGCGGCGGGGACTGCCGCAATTGTTTTCGGCTGCGAGCGCACCGGGCTTGAAAATGACGAGCTTGACCTATGCAATGCTGCATCCCACATTCCCTCGGACAGCCTTTTCCCTTCTTTGAATCTTTCCCATGCGGTGCAGATTTACGCCTACGAACTTTTCACCGCGCTTGGCGGCGAAAACGGCCTGCAGCACGTCAAGGGGGAGTGGATTCCGGTAAACCAAAGCCGGTCGGCGGATATGGCAAGCGACATTGCTGACTCTCTGGCGGCGGTGGGCTTTTACAAGCAGGGCGGTCGGCAGGCGCAGGAGCGTTTCCTGCATGACCTAATTTCCCGCGCCGGCTTAACGGAAAGCGAAGGGGTTTACCTAAAGGGCATTTTCGCCAAAGCCGCCCGCCTTGGAAGCCGCGAGGGGTAAGAAGAAGGCTTCACACGGGGGCACATCGAACCGGCGCTTCGCAGAATCGAAGAAAAAGGCTAAGGAAACGCTGATTAACTCGACGCTAATCATCGTTTCCCTAGGTGAGCGGCAGGGGGCTGTGCCTTGCCGGCTAAGCCTTCAAGCGTCGCACCTGCGAAGGGTGCGAGACGCCTAGCCTTCCAGCTACAGAGATGGATGGTTTCAATCCCCGCACCCGTGAAGGTGCGACGACCGCCTGCGCTTTGAAGTCGTCAAGTTCGACTGGTTTCAATCCCCGCACCCGTGAAGAGTGCGGCCAATATCCCTCTCTTCTCTTCTATAAAAGGGCAAGAGGAAGACGCGGAGCTATCGTAACCCCGCCAATCTCCTAACCTTTGTGCCTTTGTGCCTTCGTGTGAGCCTATTCCGAATTATTGTGCCTCCGTGCCTTTGTGTGAGGCTACTCCGAATTGCCCCGGCTGAGGGCTAGCCCTTCAGCCCTTGCACGGCGGCGCGTTGGATTTCTAGGCCTGCCTCGAAACGCTTCATGTATTCCTTGAAACCTGCCACATCCTTTGCGTCCGGGGCAATCGCAAGACCGGCACTGCCGCTGAAAACCTTTTGCGAAAGGAACCCGTCAAGGGGGACATCGCCGGCGTGTTGAAGATAGGCGGCCAAGAGGGCAATACCCCAGGCACCCCCTTCGCTGGCCGACTCCATGACGGAAACCGGCGTTTCCAAAGCCGCCGCCATGAAACGCTGGGCTACACCTTTTGTTTTGAAAAGACCGCCATGCCCCAAAAGAACGTCCAGCCGGACATCCTCTTTTTCCGTTAAAATGTCCATGCCGATTTTTAGAGACCCCATAGACGAAAACAAAAGACAGCGCATAAAGTTGGCAAGATTAAAACGACTGTCCGGAAGACGGGCAAAAAGCGGCCGCCCCGCATCGAAACCCGTGATATGTTCGCCGGAGTAATAATTGAAGGAAAGAAGCCCGCCGCAATCGCCGTCCCCTTCCAAAGCCTTGATGTAAAGCGCATCGTAAAGATCGGCCTTGGCGACCTTGCCCCCGCCGGCCGTCTCGATAGCTTCGCCGAAAAGCTTAACCCACGCGTCAATATCGCCGGAGCAATTGTTGCAGTGAACCATCGCCACGGGGCTGCCGTCCGGGGTAACAACCATGTCAACCTCCGGGTGCATCTGGGACAACTCTTTTTCCAGAACAATCATCGCAAAAATTGACGTGCCGGCCGAAATGTTGCCGGTGCGCTTGGAAACACTGTTAGTCGCAACCATGCCCGTGCCGGCGTCCCCCTCCGGGGGGCAAAAGGGAATGCCCGCCTGCAAAATGCCCGACGGGTCGAGCATTTTCGCCCCGGCCGCGCTGAGGCTGCCCGCCGGCTGGCCGGCCTTTAATGTTTTGGGCAAAAGCGCGGGCAGTTTCCAGGGGTAGGGCGCGGACAGGCTGGCGAACTGCTCCAGCATACGCGGGCAGAAAACGCCGTTTTCTATGGGGAACATACCGGACGCATCGTCCAGCCCCAGAACCTTTTCGCCGGTAAGCTGCCAGTGGACATAGCCGGCAAGCGTCGTCATAAAATCGATCTCCGGCACATGGGCTTCGCCGCCCAGTATGGCTTGGTACAAGTGCGCGACACTCCAGCGTTGGGGAATGTTAAAGTTAAAAAGCTCGCTAAGTTTGGAAGCCGCCTTTTCCGTGCTGGTGTTGCGCCAAGTTCTAAAGGGCACAAGCTGCCGGCCCCCCTTGTCGAAGACCAAATAGCCGTGCATCATCGCCGAGATGCCGACGGAGCCAACCGTGGAAAGCCGGATGCCGAACTTTGCCTCGACATCGCCCGCCAGATTTTTGTAGCAATTTTGCAGGCCGCTCCAGACATCGTCCAGACTGTAAGTCCACACCCCGTTTTCGTAGCTGTTTTCCCAATCGTGGCCGCCGGATGCGACCGGGGAAAAATCCTCCCCAATCAATACCGCCTTAATTCTGGTGGAACCCAACTCGATACCAAGACTCGTCTTGCCCTCGATAATCGCTTGCTTTGCTTGCATAGTTTTCTCCTTTCGTGTATTATAACATTGTGCGGGCGATTTGCACAGTGCCTCTGCCGGCGGGCGGACGAAGAAACAAGGAAGTATTGGGGGTTGGCTAAAAAAAATCTGCTACCCAACCTAATGTTGATAGCAGAATATAACTTTTGGGCAGAGACTTGCTTAACTGCGCAAGCCCATCTTCTTCCGTGGTGAAATCTCTTCTTCTTCCTTTGTGCCTTTGTGTGAGCATATTCCGAATCGCGTCCCGGATGACGGGGATAAAAAAAATAAAGGATGGTGGATATGGCGTTGAAAAAATTTGAATACTGGTTCATTGTCGGAAGTCAGGACTTGTACGGGGAAGAGACCTTGAAAAAAGTCGCGGAGCATTCGGGGATTATGGCGGGGGAGTTCAACGAAGACCCCCTGATCCCCGGCACGGTGGTTTTAAAGCCCACGGCAAAGTCGCCGCAGGGCATACGCGCTCTTTTTGAAGAAGCGAATGCCGACGAGAACTGCGCAGGCGTGATTACTTGGATGCACACTTTTTCGCCCTCCAAGATGTGGATTCATGGGCTTGCCCTTAACCGAAAGCCGCTTTTGCACCTGCACACGCAGTTCAACCGGGACATTCCCTGGGCTTCGATAGACATGGATTTTATGAACCTGAACCAGTCTGCCCACGGGGACAGGGAGCACGGGTATATCCATGCGAGGATGCGCCTGCCCCGGAAGGTTGTAGCGGGATTTTGGCAGGACAGCGAGCTTCGCCGGAAAATCGGCGTGTGGATGCGGGCGGCGGCGGCAAAGCTGGACGGCATGAACTCCGTAGTTCTGCGCCTTGGGGACAATATGCGCGAGGTGGCGGTAACCGAGGGCGACAAGGTCGAGGCGCAAATCAAGATGGGCTGGCAGGTGAACACCTGGGGCGTAGGCGAGCTTGCCGCCCGGTATGCGGCTGTAAGCGGCGAGCGGGCGGAAAAACTGGCCGCCGAATACGCCGACTCCTACGATTTTGCCCCGGCGCTTGCCCAAAACAAAGGCGCGATGGCGGCCGTTTTGGAACAGGCGAAAATCGAAATCGTCCTTAAAGAGATGCTGGACGACGAGGAGGCGGGCGCTTTTACCACGACCTTCCAAGACCTTCACGGATTGCCCCAGCTTCCCGGCCTTGCCAGCCAGCGGATTATGGAGCAGGGCTACGGTTTCGGCGCGGAGGGGGACTGGAAGCAGGCGATGCTTACCCGCGCGGCGAAAATTATGGCGCAGGGGCTGGCCGGCGGGGTCTCTTTTATGGAAGATTATACCTACCATTTTGAACCCGGCAGGGAGGCCGCTCTTGGGGCGCATATGCTGGAAATTTGCCCTTCGATTGCCGCCGCAAGGCCGCGCATTGAGGTTCACCCTCTGGGGATTGGCGGCAAGGGCGATCCCGCCCGCATGGTTTTTGACGCTCAGCCGGGGCCTGCGGTTCTTGCCACGCTGGTTGATCTTGGAAGCCGCTTTAGAATGATTGTAAACGAAATCGAAACGATCAAGATCGAAGAGGCCATGCCGAAACTTCCGGTGGCGCGCGCCCTGTGGCGGCCGCATCCCAGTCTTAGTCTTGCGGCGGAGGCCTGGATTCTGGCGGGGGGGACGCATCACTCGGTGTACTCAAGCGCACTTGGCGCGGAATACTTTCGCGACTGGGCGGAGATGTGCGGCATAGAGTTCGTGCTTATCGACAGGGACACGCGCCCGGAGCGGCTGCGGGACGAGTTGCGCTGGGGCGAGGCGTACTGGGGCTAGCTGCCGGGGAGGGGCTTTGTTATGGACGTTTACAAAACGCTTAAAGAAGAAGCTTTCGAGGCGAATATGGAGATTAGCCGGCGGAATCTGGCCATTTACACTTGGGGGAATGCCTCGGCCTTTGACGCGGCCAAGGGGGTTTTTGCGATTAAGCCTTCGGGTTTGCCTTACGACAGGCTGGAGCCGGGGTCTATGGTGCTGGTCGATCTTGAGGGGCGGGTGCTTGAGGGCGCTCTTGTCCCTTCATCTGACACGAAGACGCATTTGGTTTTGTACAGGGAGTTCAAGGGGCTGGGCGGGGTTACTCACACGCATTCGACTTATGCGACGGCTTGGGCGCAGGCGGCCCGGCCGGTGCCTCTTTTTGGCACGACTCATGCCGACCACTGTGCGAGCGAGGTTCCCTGCACGCCTTTTATAAGCGCGGCCTCTCTTGGGAACGACTACGAGCTTGAAACGGGGCTTTTGATTACGGATACTTTCATGGCCGGGGGGCTGAATCCTGTTTTTGTAAACATGGTTTTGGTTGCCGGGCACGGTCCCTTTACTTGGGGGGATAGTGCGGCAAAGTCGGTGTACAACGGGGCTGTTCTGGAAGAGGTCTGCAAAATGGCGTATCTTACTCTGGCTTTGAACCCGCAGGCGGCTCCTTTGCCGGGCTACATTACGGAAAAGCACTGGGAGCGCAAGCACGGCAAAGATGCTTACTACGGCCAGCGGGGGCACACCTGATTTTAGCCTCGCACGGGGGAGCACCGGATTTTGGCCTTACCTCACACAAAGGCACGGAGGCACAAAGGCACAAAGGAAGAAAGGTTGGGAGGCTGGGCGAGATCATGATAGCTGGGCGTTTTTCCTTGCATCACTATTTATAGAAGAGAAGAGGGGGACAAAGTAGGAATGAAGCGTAGCTTTCTAATCTGCCCTTCGTGCCTTGGTGCCTTTGTGCCTTTGTGTGAGTTTAGGCGAGGGCGGCCGGCAGGGCAAGGGGCTTTTTTGCGATTTTTTCCCATAAAATTGCGCAATTTGTGTAACTAAATGCAAATTTTTCTATTCTTTCTTTGTGCCTTCGTGTCGCGAACCAAAGGTTCGATGTGCCTTTGTGTGAGTTTAAGCGAGGGCGAGGCCGGCGGGGCGGAAAAATCTGCATTTTTTTTTCAATAACCGGCTTGACAAGCTTCGGCTTTTGTGGTAGAATAGGATCATGAAGGGAGTTAAAGCGATTTACAGCGTGATTTCTCGGCACTTGACAGCCGGCGGCTATCCGTTGACCGGACGTGGTTTAGCCCCCCCCCCCCCCCCCC
>WRKI01000132.1 GCA_009778155.1 Spirochaetota bacterium | reverse complement strand
CTCCTGCTGTTAGCCGCCGCCGCGTGGCTTGCAGTCGCCGCCGTCGGCCACGCGCAAACGGAGCCGCAGGCAGGGCAGCGGGCGACATCGCAGACAGGTATCGCAACGGCGTGGATCCCCGCAGGCACATTCACGATGGGCAGCCCGGCGAATGAAATCGGCAGGTGGAACAATGAAGGCCAGCAACGGCAGGTAACGATAAGCCGAGGTTTTTGGATGGGCGTGTATCCCGTAACGCAGGAAGAATGGAAGCGCGTTATGGGAAGCAACCCCAGCCGTTTTAACGCGAACCCCGCCGCCGGGGAAACGCAAGGCCGTCGCCCGGTGGAGCAAGTAAGCTGGTTCGACGCGCTGGTGTTCGCGAACCGCTTGAGCATAATGGAAGGGCTTAGCCCGGCATACAGCATAGGCGGGAGCACCAACCCCGACGATTGGGGCGCTGTGCCGGAAACCAACTTCTGGTACGACGCGCCTGACTTGGAGGCCTTGGCAATTTGGGATGCCGTGGAGATAGTGCCGAATTCGACCGGGTGGCGTTTGCCCACAGAGGCGCAGTGGGAATACGCCGCCAGAGCGGGAACGACAACAGCCTTCAGCAACGGGGCGACAGACTTCCAGAACCAAGCCTCAGTCGACGGCATAGGCTGGTTCAGTTTCAACAGCGGGAGCATGACGCGGGAAGTCGGACTTAAGAATGCTAACCCTTGGGGCTTACACGACATTCACGGTAACGTGTGGGAATTGTGCTGGGACAGGTACGGCCCGTACCCGAACCAAGCTCAAACCGATCCCACAGGCGCGTCTTCGGGGTCTGGGCGCGTGAATCGCGGCGGTAGCTTGGCCATTTCCGCGCGGTACGCGCGTTCGGCGAATCGGGGCCACATCATCGACCCGTCCTTCCGGTACTACCGTGTAGGCTTCCGTCTTGTGCGGCCTTAAGGCCGCGCACCGAGAGGGAGTGATTTAAGGGCGGCCATGCGGCCGCCTAGCGGTGTCCGCCCCCAGGGAAACAAGGAGGTTAAGTAGGAATTAACCGGCGGCTTTCTAACCTGTGCTTCGTGCCTTTGTGCCTTCGTGCCTTGGTGTGAGGCTAAAATTCGAGGTGCCCCCGGCCACCCGTGCCCCGTCAGGGTTTTTGGCGGGCTAGGATTCGGTCAAGACTGTCGGCGAATGTTTTAAGCTCTTTTTTGCCGTAGTTTTTTTGCCGCACCGCCCCCATGCCGTTTTCCGCAAGACCCACCATGAAATTGCGCAAGGAAAGAGCCTCGTTAATGTTTTCCTTTGTGAAAACCCGCCCCCGGTCGTCAATAACCGAAATGTTTTTTTCGACAAGACGCTTGGCAAGCGGAATGTCGCGACTAATCACAAGATCACCCTCGGCGGCAAGCTCCACAATGCGATCGTCGGCGGAATTTTCACCCGCGCCGCAAATCTCCATTACCGCCCCCTGAGCCTCCGGGATTTGGCGGTTTGCGGCGAAAATCAACTTTATATTAAGCTGCGCCGACCTCTTAATCGCAAGCTCCCTCGCCCCCTTCGGACAAGAATCGGCATCTAACAGAATCTTCATTTTAAAGCTCCCCTTAAAGCTCCCCGGCAGCGGCAATGAAAAGCCTGTAAGCCCCGGCAAACGAAAGAGGCGAAGCCTCCGCCGGAATAAAAACCGCCTCGCCCTTCTTAAAACTTTCCCCGCTTATGGAAAGCTCGCCTTCAGTTACAATGCAAATAGCCGGCCCCCTGCCGCCGAAAACCGCATCCACCTGCTCGCCACGCATAAGCGAAAGCGAAAACTCCTCGCAAGGAGCCGGATAGCGAAAAAGCGCACTGTCAGGCGGCGGCGCCTCGATAAGCTGAGGAACACAAGGACTAAAATCGAGAATCTCCATAAGTTCGGGAATATCAATATGCTTACTAGTAAGACCGCCGCGCAAAACATTGTCGCTTGCCGCCATAAGCTCCACACCAAAACCGCTAATGTAGGCGTGAAGCACCCCCGCGCCGACAAAAAGAGCCTGCCCCGGCTTCAAGGTTAAAACATTGAGATAAAGCGGACTTAAAACCGAAGGATCGCCCGGATAAAGCTCGGCAAAACGCAACAAAAGCTCCCATTGCCCGGCAGATATAAACTTGTCATCCTCGCCAGCGGACATAGCCGTTTCGGTAATAAAACTGCACAACTCTTCCACCTTGTCCTTCGGCAAATTGAAAAGAGCGGCGAAAAAGTTTTTAAGCGCGTCCCCGTTTTTAACAGCGTTTTCCTCGCTTTTGCGCTCGTACTCGCTCAAAGACTCGTATTCGATAATTTCGCTTTTATGCCCCCCGTCGCTCGATTGCAAAGCCTCCAGAAGAGGCTTAAAAACATCGCTTAAAAAAGGCGCCCTTAATAGGAAAGCTTCCAAGAAAATGCAGATTTCCGCCGGCTTGCGAAAACCGCACATAAGCGTCATCGTGTCAAGAGCGCAAATAATTTCCGGCTTGTGATTCGGGTCTTTGTAATTCCGCTTAGGATCGTTTAAGGCAAGCCCGGCCTTGTTTTCCCTCTCGTAACCCAGCTTGGCACGTTCCAAGTTCGGATGCGCCTGAATCGAAAGTGGCTTCCCGGCGGCCAACAGCTTGAAGAGAAAGGGAAGATCGCCGTATTTTTCCGCAATTTTTTTCCCAAGAAAAAACTGAGGCCGCTCCGCAATGAGCTTTGTCAAGGGAATCAGCTTCCTGTCAATCTTTATTAGAGAAGGCGCGCCTACATGACTACCCATCCACATCTCGGCGAAAGGCTGCATCAGACTGTTTTCAATGCCGAGAAAAGCCGGGATAAAGTCGGGCGAACCCCACTCGTAATGCTTGTTCTGGTTTTGCAGCTTGAAAAAATTGTCCCCGGCACCCTTGCCGGAAGTTTTTTTCATAACCTGATCCAGACTAGCGATAAGATTTTGAGCCAGCCCGTCCATTTCCCGCATCTCCCCTTCCCGCCGGCTTTCGGCCTCCTGCATTTGGCGTTGCAATTTGTTTATTTTGCCGCATAACAGGAAGCCGGTTAAAACGGCAACATTCATGGGATCGCTAATGCCGGTAATTTCTTGAGTGTCTTTTATGGCGGCGCGATACTCGTTCAGCGTTTCCTGCAAACTGCTTTCGTTTTCGTCGGAGGTAATTGCGAATTTTGCACCGAGTATGTCCAGCTTAAACTCATTTACCGCCATTGGACACCCTAATAAATATCCAATTCGTCGCCCGCCGTACTCGCGGCCGCCGTACTCGCGCCCGCCTGTTTTTGAGCCGCCGGCAAAGCCGCCCCTTCGGCACTTGCAGGCAGCTCGTCAAACTCATCGTCCGCATCTTCTTCGGGAATCTCGAAGAACATTTCGTCGGATGACGGGGAATCGCCGCCATGCGAGCCTGCAGCCTCCGCCGCCGGAACGACGGCTAAAGCCCCAGCGCCCAGAGGCGCTGGCAGCTCGCCGCGTGCCAAAAGCCCGTCGGAAGCCGGCGAAGGCCGCGCCGGCAGAGCTTTTCCTGAGTTTTTTGCTGGCAGGTCGTCAAGTTTTTTTTTACCCTTGTTTTTTTCAATAGCGTCATCAAGCTGGTTCACCTTGTCCGCTATGGCAAGCGCCCAGTTTTCAACCCGGCTTTGGTCTTCTTGAAAACGCGAAACAAGATTTTCAAAATCGTCGATACGCTTTTGATAAGAATCCAGCTTCGCCAAAAGTTCCGCCTCCCGCGTTTGAAGGGCGGTTTTTTCTGCGGTTATCTGTTCGACATACAGAATCGCATTTGCGACCTTGGTTTCCAGCAGCTTAACCTGCTCAGGGCTAATCATATTCAGCTTCCCAAAGCGGCTTTCGCTTTTTCCACTACGGCTTTAAAGGCCGCGACATCTTCGGTGGCAAGCCAGGCCAGGGTTTTTCTGTCTATGACAATGGAGGCCTTGTTCAACCCGTCAATAAGTTTTGAATAGGAAATCCCCTCCTGCCGGCAGGCCGCGTTAATGCGGATAATCCACAGCCGGCGGAAATTGCCCTTCCTGTCCTTCCTGTCCCTGTACGCATGGGACATTGCCTTGGTGATTGCGTCTTTGGCGGCCTTGTAATTGCTTTTACGCCGTCCCCAAAAACCCTTGGCACGCTTGAGAATTTTTTTACGGTGATTTTTCCGTTTTGCACTGTCTATCGCTCGTGGCATAACACTCCCCTTTTTTCCCTAACCGTAGGGCAACAGATTTTTTCTGACAACCGGAACATTGTCCGGCGACAGGAAGCCGGCTTGACGCAGCTTCCGTTTGCGTTTGGTTGACTTTTTAGTCAAAATGTGGCGAAGGTTTTGTTTTTTGTACTTTACCTTGCCGCCCGCAGTTATGCTGAAACGCTTCGCTGCGGCCTTTTTTGTCTTCATTTTGGGCATTTGTTACCTCTTTTTGTCCTTGCTTGCCGGCCGCAAAATTCCGGCCGGGGCCTTCCAAAACATACAGATTGGAAAAACCCTTCTTCTGGTAAAACCGGACACTTCCCCGGCTTTTTCCGCCAATATAATCGCGCTTTGAAAAACCGCTTTTACTGCTTTTTCGGCTTCGGGCTTAAAATCATGGACATGAACCTGCCTTCCATTGCAGGCTGTTTGTCCATATTGTACTCGCCTTCCAGCTTTGCCAGCACGTCTTTCAAAATGTCCAGCCCTAGATTCGTGTGGGCAAGCTCCCGGCCTCTGAAACGGATCGTAACCTTGACCTTGTTGCCTTCGGCAAGAAAGCCCTTTATGTGCTTGGACTTAAAGTCCAGATCATGGTCGTCAATCTTCGGCTGCATCCGTATTTCTTTCAGCTTGAGAAGCTTCTGCTTTTTCTTGGAATCACGAAGTTTCTTTTCGGTCTCGAATTTGAACTTGCCGTAATTGAGGATTTTAACCACCGGCGGCGAAGCCTGCGGAGCGACTTCCACCAGATCCAACCCAGCTTCCCTGGCAATTTCCAACGCCTCCAATGTAGGCATGATCCCCTGACGCTGTCCTTCGTCTCTTATAAGTCGAACTTCCCGTACCCGAATCTGTTCGTTTATCCGTAAATCCTTATCCGCCAACTGGCCTCCTATCATGGTTCTAGTCAACATTTGACCTAAAGCCAGCCCAACGGGGAAGGGCTAGCCTTTGCATTGTTGTATTTTACCAATTTTTACATGGTTTTGTCTATAGTTTCGCACGTTTTTCCGGAAATTGTTTGCGAAAAATCGTCAAAAATCCGGCTTTCTCCCGGTTTAACTCACACAAAGGCACAAAGGCACGAAGGCACAAAGGTTCAGGAGAAAATATGATGATCCTGCGCCTTCCTCCTGCCCCAAAATAGTACAAAATGGAGATAAGTAGAAATGAAGCGACGCTTTCTGATCGGTGCTCCGTGCCTTTGTGCCTTGGTGTGAGATACTTCCGGCAAATTGCCCCCGGCTACTTCCCCACGCAGAAGCGGCTGAACATCTCCTCCAGTATGTCGTCGCTGGAAACCTCCCCGGTAATTTTTCCCAGGGAGTTTACCGCCTCTCTAAGCAGGGGGGCGATTAAATCCAAGGGAGCCTCCTCCCCGGCAAGCTGCAGCGCGTCTTGCACAAACAAAAGGGCGTTTTCCACAAGCTCCTTCTGCCTTGCCGACCCCAGCGATGCGGCCGCCGGGCTGTCCTCGCCCTGCAAGCCGGCGGCGGCCGCCGCTATCGCGGCACACAACTGCGAAAGCCCCTCGCCCGTTTTCGCGCTTATGGCCACCGGCGGCTGCCCCCC
>WRKI01000131.1 GCA_009778155.1 Spirochaetota bacterium | reverse complement strand
GAAGCAATGATTAAATCCCATCGAGGATTTAATCATTGCTTCTTACCCGCATTTTGCGCAATGAAATGAGCAAATGCAGAGGGAAACGCTGATTAGCGTCGAGTTAATCAGCGTTTCCCAAAGCCGCCGGCAGAGAAGGCGGAAAGGAAAAAGATATGAAAGGAGCGGAAAACCGCACGGAACTTTACACCGGGGGCGCGGCAGAAAAAAGCCACCCCGTAATTTTTTTTCGGGGCAAACTCGACAGCCTTTGCGCGTTAATAGTAGAAACCCAATTTATAGCGGAGGAAGAAGGCCGCGCCCCCTGCGCAGGCGACTTGCAAGAAGTCTTGGAGTACATCCGCTCGATCTTCGCATCAGAATACACCGGGAACCCCCTGCAAGAGGCCAAACTTGCAGGCCTTTCCTTCGACGAGATTCGGGAACGCTCGCACCACCCCCAAAAATTCTATAGCCTGGGACACCTGCAAATGCACCATTCTATGGGCAGGCTCTGCATAAAGCTGAACCTGCTGCGCACAGCAATCCGGGAGGCCGAGCTTGCCGCCGTCGCCGCCTTCAAGGGCGAAAGAGGGGACATAATCCAAGCGATGAACAGGCTTTCCAGCCTTGCGTACATCCTGATCTACAAATACCTGCCGGAAGGCTATCAGCCGGGGCCGGGGGGCGCTTTTCAAAGCGTGGCTAAATCGTAGGGTGTCCCCTGGTACACATGGTTGAGCCAGTTGGAAAAGAACAGGTGGGCGTGCGCCCTCCAGCGTACCACCGGCGAGCGGGAAGGGTCGCCGTCGGGGTAGTAGTTCTTGGGAACATCGATGGCAAGGCCCTTGGCCAAATCCCGGCGGTACTCTCTGTCAAGGGTCAGCGGGTCGTATTCCAAGTGGCCTGTAACGTAGACCTCCCTGCCGTCTTTGGCGGTAACGATAAAGATGCCGGCCTCCTCGGTTTCCGACTGGATGGTAAGCGCAGGCTGTGCCGCCACCGCCTCCCTGTCGCTTTCCGTGTGCCGCGACTGCGGGGCCAGGAACTCATCGTCAAAGCCGCGAAAAAGCGGGGAAAACCGCTCGTTCACCCCGTGGGGGAAAACCCCGAAGAGTTTTTTTTCCAGCGGCCGCTTTGGGATGCCGTAATGCCGGTAAAGCCCTGCCTGCGCCCCCCAGCAGATATGCAGGGTAGACCAAACATTGGCCGAGGTGTAATCGAGAAGGGCGGCAAGTTCTTCCCAATAATCGACTTCTTCAAAGGGGAGGTTTTCCACCGGCGCGCCCGTTATGACAAAGCCGTCGTAGCGTTCGCCTTGTTTCATTATTTCGGCGGCAGGCGCATAAAATCTTTCCAAATGCCCGGCGGGGGCATTTTTCGATTCATGGCTGCCCATTCTTAAAAAGCTGATGTAGACTTGCAGCGGCGTATTTCCCAAAAGGCGCAAAAGCTGCATCTCGGTATCCAATGTTGTTGGCATAAGGTTTACAATGGCGACTTTAAGCGGCCGGATATCCTGCCGCTCGGCGCGGTCGCCTGTCATAACAAAAACGCGCTCCTCTTGCAGAGCGTTGTAAGCGGGTAAATCCCCGGAAATCTTTATAGGCATAACATTGCCTATACTGGCCTAAAACGTGAAAAATGTCAAGCCGCCGGGCGGGGTCTTCACACAAAGGCACATCGAATTTTAGCCTCACACAAAGGCACGAAGGCACAAAGGTTAAGAGGGTAGGCTGGATTATGATAGCTCTGCGTCTTCATTCTTGCCTTAACAGAGTACAAAAAGGAGGTAATGTAGGGATTAAGCGGTACTTTCTAATCTGTACTTTGTGCCTTAGTGTCTTCGTGCCTTTGTGTGAGATATTTCCGAGGCTCGTGTCGTTCATGCGTTTGTCGTGAGCCGCCGGGCGGGGGCGCGAAGAAAATAAAACTCCGCGCCCCGCGCCGCGCCCCGTTAAAAACTAAACTGCATATTCACGCCCACGTCGGTAACCATTCTGAAGTTGCCCGCGTGGTTGGTTTCCAAGCGGACAATAGTCCCTGGGATAAGCCTGAAACCGTTGCCAAAAGAAAGCGTAATCTGCGCGGCCGCCTGATGCCCCATAGCGTCGCTTGAGGAATCAAGGTTTGTAAGAAAACCGTAAGAAAGCACCGCAAGACCCAACGGAGTAGGGAAGTGCGCGTGAAACCCCGATTCAATAACCATGAACCCGAAGTCCGGCAGAGCGGTAAGCGCAGGGACCGCCCTGCGAGCGATGTGCGAAAACGGAGCCGTGCCGCCGGGAAGAGAGCCTACGGCGAAAAACCCGAATTCAGGGTCCTGGTAAAAGGCCACGGTAAAACCTATCGCGCTGGCAGGCCCCACGTTAAAAAACTGCCCCCTTAAAGACACCTTATAGGAAAAAATATTGTCCCTGCCGTCCGGACTGTTGTAAAACCAGGGCAAAGTGGCAAAAGCCACCCCCCCGCTGAAAACCCCCGGCTCTGAAAAGTCAAACCCTGTAAAAAAGCCGAAAATAGGGGTCGCCCAGCCGTCGTCGTTAGTCAGGTCTCCTCTTCTGCCCCTAAGACGGCCCCAGTCAGCCGCCCCGCTTCTGTTGCCTTGTGCAGGCCCCCCGTCAGTCAGTAGAATCCCCGCCTCTGAAAAACCGGCATAGAAGCTCATGCCCGGCGCCACTGTAAAACGCCCCGCGAAATAGGCGTTGGGAGTGCTGGCAAGATTGCCAATGCCCCAGTTGTTCTGGTTCATAAAAGTAATCCCGCTGGGCTGTATAAATGGAAGCTCCAAAACCCCCAGGCCCCACTGGAAACCCTGCCCCACATTGCCCCAGACAAAGCCCCTCCACTGGTTGTCCCCCCGGAACCTGACAAAACCGGACACATTCTGCCCCAAAAACGAAGCGTTAAGATGCGTCGCGCTGTTAAAAAAATTGAAGCCCAATCTAGGATTTTCATCGCCATCCCAGCCGGTAATGCCCGCGCTGTCGGCGTTCCAAAAACGCACTTGGAACTGGTGGTGGAACTGCCCCCAGATGTGAAGCTGAGCGTCTGCCGCAGCGGTTACCGTAAAAGCCATAAATAAAACAAGCAGTTTTTTCATAGCTCGCCCGCCTCCCTTTTGTTAAAAACGCTGAAAAATGCCAACGCGGACGGTGGCCCGACAAGATAAAGAAGTTTTAATGGGTTATACTGATGTCTCATTTCTCTATAATAACTAGACAAAAGGCGAATGTCAATCTAATTTCTAACATTTTTTTTTTTTTTACAAAAACTTGACTCAAACGCTTGACCCGTCTAAAACTTTCCGTTAAAATCATTCTTAGTATGAAATTGAAGCTTGGCAAAGAGTTTTTGTTTTTTTCCGCCGCCACAGCGGTCATGGCCGCAATGGTTTGGTTCGGGGCAAATACCAACCTTGATTTTGGCATAAATTTAACCCGGGACGGCTCATACCCCAGGGCGCGGGTGCTGGAGGTAATCCACAACCAAACCACCGTAGATGCAAACGGTCTGCGGCGCGGCCGGCAGGAGGTGCTGGCCGAAATTACCAGCGGTGAGCATCGCGGGCGCGTTGTCCGGGCGGTAAACATCCTGTTTATAGACGCGGCCGTTTATGCCCAGGGGGGAACGCGCATTGTGCTCTTTTTTGACCCCCAGGCGGACGGCTCTTATTTTGCCCGTGTGCATTCTTACGAGCGGGCGACGGCGATTTACGCGGTGGTGGCGCTTTTTTTCCTGCTTTTGGCCGTAACCGGGGGCAAGGCCGGCCTGCGCTCCGTTTTCGGCCTTGTTTTTACCTTTGTTACACTTTTGTTTCTATTAATACCGGCCATTGTAAGGGGCGCGCCGCCGGCCCTTTTAACCGTGGCGCTCTCCCTGTTGATTATGTCGGTGTCCCTTATCGCCATTATGGGCTTTGCCAAAAAAACCTACGTCGCCATTGCGGGAAGCTCGATAGGCATTTTTTTCTACTGTATTTTTTACCTTGCCGTAAGCGCGGCTTTGCGCATTACCGGCTTTAACATACCGGAGATGACCATGCTTGCGACGGTGGGCTTTCTTGCCAACGCAAGAATCGCCGAGCTTTTGTTTTGCGGCATTTTGATTGCCTCATTGGGGGCGGTTACGGACACGACGGTTTCGGTCGCCTCCACCACTGCCGAATTAAGCGCGGCGGCTTCCGGCGCCGGGTTCAACGCGCTGTTCCGCTCAAGCATGAGGATGGCGCGGGACTGTGTCGGCTCCTCTGCCAACACGCTGATTCTGGCCTTTACCGGCGCTTTTTTTATCTCGCTTATCGTTTTTCGGCTTAACAATTTTGAATACCATATGCTGATTCACCGCCCCGACATAGCGATAGAGGTTTTGCGCATTGTGGCGGCCTCCTCGGCGATGGTTTTGTGCGCCCCGGCTACCGCGCTTATCGGCTCTTTCGCGCACGCCGCTAAGGAAAGCGCGGCGGCAAAGCGGGAAAACGCGCACAGCTTTGCCGAGCGCGGAGAGCCGGCCGTAAAACCGGGGTGATCTATTGAAGAAGGAATCACACCGAGGCACGGAGGGATCGGCAAGGATCACACAAAGGCACAAAGGCACAAAGGGAAGAAAGGGAAGAAGGGTTCGGGCGGGAATATGATAAGGCCGCGTCTTTTTCTTGCCTTATTTTATAGAAGATTGAGAAGGGGCAAGATATGGGTGAAGCCGAGAGTTTTCTAAACAGAGCTTTGTGCCTTTGTGCCTTTGTGTGAGGCCTTCTTCGAGCTTTTGCGCAAGGCCTTCTTCGAGCCTTTGTGTGAGGCTTAGCGCGAGCGGATTTTTACACAGCCCAATGTTTTTTGGGATTTATAATATAGGAGGCATCTAGTATGCAAAAATTGGAACGTTACAAAAAACGGGCGGCGGCTTTATTGCTCGCCTCTGTTGTAAGCGCGGGCTTTGTCGCAGGCGTGTCGGGCTGCAGAACGCCGGCGGCCGTCCCCCAGCACATATCCGTTTGGGCGCCGGCGCAGGTGGGGCATTACAGGAACTTAAGCCTTACTCCGGGGGGCACGGTGCACGAAATGCGCTTTACATGGCAGTCGCTATCTCCCACCGGCAGCATCCGTCTTTACCATGCGGGCGCGGGCAACCCCGTCCAGACGATAAGCTCCCAGACACAGTCCTTGGACACCCGCGTTGCCGACACGGTTTTCTTCCCTGGGGAGGGCGGCCTTTACACCGTGCATCATGTAACGCTGACAGGCCTTAGACCCGGCGCGGCTTATGAATACGTTGTGGTAGGCGAGGGCTTTACCTCGGCGCGCAAGCCTTTCCGCAGCGGCACTGCCGGCAGTTCCTTCAGCTTTTTCCTTGGCGGCGATCCGCAGATCGGCATGGGCGATCAGGTCGGCGGCGTGGGCATGGTGGGCATTTCGGAGCAGGGCGCGCTGTTCAGCGCGGAGCTTGACAGGGGCGGCTGGCTTAACACGATGGAAACAGCCCTGGCGCACACCCCGGATGCGGCTTTTTTTCTGGCCTTGGGCGATCAGATTCACACGAGAAACCATAACGAGCTGAACCCCCATGCCTGGGCGCAAAGCCAGTTTATGCACGACATTATGTTTGCCCCTGTGCAGTTCCACAGCCTGCCCATAGTGCCTGTGGTGGGGAACCACGACGGCAGCGGCAGCAACAATGTAAACCACCAGTTGTGGCACAGCCATTACAACACCCCCTTTGACGCGCCCAACATCCGCCGGCACA
>WRKI01000130.1 GCA_009778155.1 Spirochaetota bacterium | reverse complement strand
GGATTTAATCATCGTTCTTACCCGCATTTTGCGCAATGAAATGAGCAAATGCAGGGGGAACCACTGATTAGCGTCGAGTTAATCAGTGGTTCCCTAACAATTTTCCGCCGGCCGGCCGTAAGGTCGGCGGAATGATTCTCCTAAAATTACTGCAAGTGTTTTTCACGAAATTTTCCATTTTTCACGCCACGACAAACGCATGAACAAATTCTAAAGCAAATTTGCCGTGCTTGTTGCTGCAAAAGACAGTCAGATGTTTACACCCGCCGCAAGGCCGGGCTTAACTAAAGTTCGCCCCGTGTGAAAAAACCGACAGCCCCGCCCCTCCCGGCGGGGCTGTTTTTTGTGCGGGATACTTCCGAGGTTCATGCCGCTCATGCGTTTGTCGTGCCGGCAGAGGCTCTCTCGCCGTGGCTTTCGCTCGCTGGCATCGCCGGCCGGCTGGGTCGGACGGCAGAGCTTTCTCGCTGTGGCAACGGCTCGCGAAGCAAAACCTCCGTGGTGAATTTTCCTCCTTGCTTCCTTAAATGTAGAATTGCTGCACAGTGAAAAATTTCTCTTGACAAAACCGGGAAAGACCGGCATTATTAGAATACAAGCTGTGCGGGGCTTTTTGGAAAGCTTCGCTCCGTTTTGAAAAATTGCGAAGATTCATTTAGGAGGCTATAAATGAAAAAGAGGATTTTGACATTTGCCGCAATTTGCTTGTCGGCAGTGTTCTTGTTTACCGCCTGCGGCCCGTCCGCAGATGTCGCGCCGGGCCAAGAACCCGTGCGCTTTCTCATGAGCGCGATGATGTCCGGCCCCAACGCGGAGTCCGGCCGCCAAGTCGCTATGGCCGCGCAAGCCGCCGAGTGGTACATCAACACCGTTTTGGGCGGCTTCCCCTCCCTGGGCGGCAGGCCGGTGGAGCTAGTAATAGTAGATTCCACATCGGACGCTTCGCTTGCGGCATCGCCCTTCGAGCTGGCTTTGGGAACGGGAACCTTTTCGGTCGTCATCGGCAACCCCAATTCGAGCATTTCGCTTGTCAACCAGCCCATCGCCGAGGCCTTTCAGATTCCGCAAATCGTGTCGGCGGCGGCAAACATCGCCCTTTCCCAGGGCGGGTTCCAGTTTACCTTCCAGCCTTCGGCGACCGCCCCGGCCTTTATCCCCTTGCAGATGGACTTTATCGAGTACTATGCCGGGCTTTTGGGCATCCCCGTTTCCGAACTGCGCCTTGGGCTGATCTATGCCGATGACGCTTGGGGAACGGACAATGCGAACAACACAAGGCTTCAGGTTCAGGCACGCGGGCTTAACCTTGTTTTCGACCAGTCCTACAACGTCCCGACTTTCACCGACGCGACCCCCTTGGTTACCGCTCTTATGGCCGCCGACGTGAACGTCTTGCTGCCAAGCTCTTACCCCTCCGACTTGAGCCTTATTTTTACGGCCAAGGGAGCCTTGGGCTTTAGCCCCTTGGTAATCGGCGGCGGCGCGGCCATGACATGGCCCTCCCTGTATGTTGACTTGGGCGCGGCGGTAAACGGCATTACTTCTATCGATGCTTTTGTCAACGACCAGACCGGCGCACGCAACCACCCAAGCTGGATGAGGATGAACGACTGGTACGAGAGCACCTTCGGCGAGTTTATTCCCGGACAGGCCGGCCCCACGCTTTACAGCATCATGCTCGCTTATGCCGCTATCGAGAACATCGGCTCTGACGACCCGGTACTTATCCGCGACGAGCTTCGCAGGATGAACGCGTCCAACACGGACTGGTTCAGCGTGATAAACGGCGACGGCTTTTTTGACGCTACGGGCATGAATGCAGGTGCGCGCCCGGTTATTCTGCAATGGCAGAACAGCCGCCCGACGGCAGTTTTCCCGCCGGACTTGGCCGCTTCCCCGCTGTTGAACCCGCAGACAATGCAGCCTTTTAACTAAGCGGCAATGCGTTGTAACGCACCGCGTTACAACGCAGCGTGTTTTAACACGGGTTCCCCGGAGGATGCCTCCGGGGGGCTTTTTTTGGATGTCATTTTTTTCAAACCCGTGCCGGGGGCACTCTCGGCTTTGTAAAAAGGGCGGTGTTGTAGTATGCTTTTCCAAGTAATTGTAAACGGGCTTTTAATGGGCGGGGTGTTTGCCCTTATCGCCGTCGGGCTGACAATGATTCATGGGGTTATGAAAATTGTCAACTTCGCTCAAGGGGATTTTCTTGTTGTCGGAATGTTTCTGACATACGCCTTTTACAGCTTTTTGCCGGAAAACTCCCTGCCGTATTGGCTTATTCTGGCGGTCGCCGCCGGTATGTACATTTTCGGTTGCATCGCCTTTCAGTTGTGCATAAAAAAAGTTATAGGCCAGGGGGACAGCAATTACATCCTCCTAACAATCGGCCTTTCATTCATGATTCAAAATTTATTGCAGTTGACATTCGGGGCGAACTTTAGATCGCTGCCGGTGTCCGACACCTTGCGGATGGGGTCGTGGGAGTTTGTCGGCACGATGTTCCCGATTTCGCGCGTTATCGCATTTTTGTCGGCGATAGCATTCGTAATTTTTGTCAACTGGTTTTTGACAAGGACAGACATAGGAAGGGCTATGCGAGCCACCTCCGAAAACAAAGTCGTGGCGGAGTCGCTGGGCATACGCGGCGGCATGGTTTACATCACGGCCTTTGCTATCGGCACAATGTTTGCCGGCGTTTCCGGCCTGTTGTTGTCGCCAGTCCAGTTGATTTTTCCCACCGCCGGCGAGCCTTTCGGCATTGTCGCAATGTCTGCGATGGTATTGGGCGGCTTGGGCAACATAAAAGGCGCGTTACTCGGCGGACTTATCATAGGGCTGGTAGAATCCTTCACCTCGACATATATCAGCATCGCTTTGGCTCCCGTGGCTGTGAACCTTGTATTGATTTTGGTTCTAATTTTTAAGCCGCAGGGCATTTTAGGCAAAAAAAGAAGGACATCCTGATGTTGATAGACACAATCAAAAAAAACAAGGCGTATGTAATTTTGGGCGCGGCCTTTCTTTTGATCGCGGTAGTTTATCCCTTTGCAATAGAAAGAATTGTCGGACGCATACCGAGCCGCTTTTTCATTCGTATCGGCATGGACATTCTTTTTTTCGCGGCAATGGGCAACGCGTGGAACATCATAGGCGGCTACGGCCGGCAGACCTCGTGGGCGTCGCCCGTGTTTTTCGGCATCGGCGCGTACACAGCGGTTTTGTTCTACCTAGGCCCCCCCGGACAGCCGGGGCTGGGAATATCGCCGCTTCTCAGTATGTGGGTGGGGGTGGCGTTAGCCGTCATCGTCGCGGTGATAATCGGCCTGCCGTGCTTTAGATTGCGCGGCGTTTACTTTGCCATTGCGACAATCGCCTGCACGACAATTTTCCGCCAGCTTTTGATTTTTTATTCAAGCTTTACCGGTGGCAACTTAGGCCTTCCCTTTCCACACCAGCCTGTCAGCCGGCCCTTCTTCCTTATTTTTACCGACTTTTTGTTCCGCCCCTACTATTTTATCGCGCTGGCCTGGATGATTATGACAACGGTTATCGTATTTTTAATCGAAAGAAACCGCCTTGGGTATCACCTTAGGGCGATCTGCGACGATCAGGAAGCGGCGGAATCTTTGGGGATCAGATCATGGCTTGTCAAACTGCAAGCCTTCATGCTTTCCGCCGCAATGCTTTCCATTACCGGCACGCTGTATGTTTTCATGTTGCGCATGGCAGACCCGAACATTTTCGCTTCGCATAACATGGCGATAAGAATCGCCATTGTCGCAATCTTGGGCGGCATGGGCACAAAGTTCGGCCCGCTTCTTGGCGCGCTGTTTACGATTCCTTTGTTGGAGTTCTCGAATATGCACCTTGGCCGGATAGGCCACGGGGGGGCCGGCTGGGTTTTGTACGGCCTGTTGATTGTCGTAGTCGTGTTGTTCCGGCCTAACGGACTTATCTCGCTGTTTGCCATTGGAAAAGACTTTTTCGAGAAAAAACTGCGAATGTACAAGGAAAGGGGGCGTTTGGGTGGAGTCTAGCGGAAAAAAAATCATGGAGGTTAAAAACCTCGACAAGTCCTTTGCCGGCGTTCATGCCGTAAACACTTTCAGCTTTGACATTTACGAAGGCGAAATTCTGGGATTGATCGGCCCCAACGGTTGCGGCAAATCAACCTCCGTAAACTTGATGTGCGGCGTTTACAAACACGACTCTGGCGATATAATTTATTACGGCAACGGCGGCGTGAAACATCTTTTGGACAAACAGCCCGCGCCGGCAAGAGCCGCGCTGGGCATTACGCGAACTTTTCAAACGCCCAAGCCTTTTTCGGACATGACCGTTTTCGACAACATTTACGCCGTGGCCATGCTTTACAACAAATCCATGAAAGAGGCAAGAAGGCAGACGGAAGAAATTATCGAGTTTGCCGGCTTTGCCGACATTGCAAATGTAAAATCCACAAAACTGCCAATAGAAAAACGCAAGTGGATGGACATGGCGCGGGCGCTGGCGGCCAAGCCGCGTATTTTAATGTTAGACGAATGCCTTGCCGGCCTTACCCCCAGCGAAATTGACGAGAGTTTGGAAATTGTGCGAAAGATCAACCGGCAGGGCATAACGATTTTGTTCATCGAACACGTTATGTCAGCCGTTGTAAACCTGTGCGAGCGCGTTGTCGTCATGCTGGAAGGCCGCTATCTTACCGAGGGTGTGCCTGCCGATGTTATGAAAGAGCCGGAGGTTATCCGCGCGTATCTTGGCGAGGACTACGAACTATGAGAATGCTTGATTTAAACAAAGTGTGCGCCGGCTACGGGGACTTGGCCGTTTTGTTTGATATTGATATGTATGTCGAACAGGGCGAGGTTGTCGCCCTTGTCGGTTCCAACGGGGCGGGCAAGACGACCGTGCTTAGAACAATTTCCGGCGAGATAAAAATAAAGTCCGGCGGAATAAAATGGTTCGACCAAAATCTGGCCGCCATGCCCGCGTACAACCGGGCGGGAATGGGCATTTCGCACATTCCGCAGGGCAGGGGTGTTTTGGGATCGCTGTCCATTAGGGATAATTTGATTTTAGGTTCGTATACAAAGCGCACAAAACCAAAGCGCGAACAGTTAATGAAAATGGTGTTTGAAACCTTCCCCATTCTTTGGGAGCGGCGCAATCACCATGCGGAAACATTGTCCGGCGGCCAACAGCAGATGCTCGCTATCGGCCGCTCCATGATGATGGAGCCTGAACTGTTAATCCTCGACGAGCCGTCCTTGGGCTTGGCCCCAATTGTTGTCGATGAAATGTTCCGCATTTTGAACCGGCTAAAAGAAGCGGGAAAGTCCATGCTCATTATCGAGCAAAACCTTGTCAAGGCTTTGCAGATTGCCGATCGCGGTTATGTTCTGGAAACCGGGCGTATCATTCTGGCCGACAAAAGCGACGCGCTGATCAGCAACCCGGAAGTCCGCAAGGCCTACTTGGGCGTGGCGTAAGGAAATTCGCATGGAGGCGCAAGAGGGGGAGAGGGGTGAGTCTTTTGAGCTGTCCGGCAAACAGCGCGATAACGCCGCTTACTTGGTTAAACTGGATGCGGCCATAGAGGATGCCATGGAAGCAATGATTAAATCCCATCGAGGATTTAATCATTGCTTCTTACCCGTATTTTGCGCAATGAAATGAGCAAATACAGAGGGAAACGCTGATTAG
>WRKI01000129.1 GCA_009778155.1 Spirochaetota bacterium | reverse complement strand
CCCGTGCCAGACATTTTCCCTGAGTTTTTTTCAAGAGCCGCTTGACAATAAGGTTAGTTTAGGATAACCTGCAATAAAAGGAGCCGCAGAACGCCCGCATTTGGGCGGTTTTTCAGCAATGGGTTAGGTGCGGATAACCTTGAAGGAGATGTTCAAATTAAAAAGCTAGTTTGGTTAAACCCCGTTGTCGCAGGCCTTTTTGATGCCGGCGAACTTTCGCAGGCTCTCAAAGACAAAGACTTTACCGCCGTTGAATGCGCACGCGACAACGCGGGACTTGTAAAAGAAAAATACCGCAAGGCCGCCGCGTGCAAAAAAAACAAAAAAACCTTGGCCGATCTCAGATGCCCCCTGGCGCTGGAATATGTAATCGAAAAGTACAACCCGGACATCGAAACCCCAGAGGCCTTTCCGATCCTGATCTACTGCGCCTTGGAACTGTTCGAGCGCTTTCACTCAGAGGATGTTTCTTTGCACATAACAACGCCATGCGCCTCGCTGAAAAACTTGGGAAACAGCTTGGGACTAAGAAACGTAACATTTATGACATGGAATGAATTCGCGGCGGAAAACGCAATCAGCCTAAAAAGAAAAACCCTCAAAGAAAGCCCCATCCCCCCAGGGTTTTTCAACGGCGTTAGCTGCAACGTAAAAAGCCTTGCAAGCAAAGAAGAGATAGACGCTTTTTTTTCCGCGCAAAAAGAAAACCCCGACATTGTCGAGCTTTTGTACTGCCGGCAGGGCTGCCACAACGGAGACGGCATTTTGGAGGGCGCACCATGAAAAAAATAAAACAGATAAGCGTGGTCGCCGCAATTTTGCTGGCCTGGCAAATAGCCGCGCAGACAGGGCTTTGGTCGGAATTTGTTTTGCCGTCGCCGGGAAGCGTTTTTGCGGCATTTTTGATCATGCTGGAGTCCGGCGAACTGCTTGGTCATGTTCTTGTAAGCGCAAAAAGAGTGTTTATTGGCTTTGCAATCGCTTCTTTCATAGCCACCGCCTTGGGAACACTCGCCGGGCTTAGGCCTAGAGCGACCGGCTATTACGAGCATATTCTGGAGTTTTTAAGACACGTTCCGCCACTCAGCTTGATCCCTCTTTTGATTATCTGGTTCGGCATAGGCGAAACATCCAGAATCATCATCATTGTTTTGACAATGTTCTTCCCCGTTTACATGAATGTCAAAAAAGGCTTTTTGTCCTGTGATGCGAAACTCGTTGAAGTCGGCAAGTCACTGGGCTTTACCGGCTTTCAAAATTTTTACCGCATAGTCGTCCCGCAGGCGTTGCCGAACATTTTAGTCGGAATGAGAATAGGCATGGGTTACGCGTGGCGCGCCATCATTGGCGCGGAAATGATAGCGGCCGCCAGCGGGCTTGGTTTTTTCGTTTGGCAGGCGCGTCAAATGGCGCGTTCTTCGGCAGTGATTGTCGGAATTATTACTATCGGCATTATCGGGATTTTGTTCGACAAGCTCTTTTCGCTCGCGCTAAAAAAAGCCATACGCGGAGGGATCGATGACTCGTGGCGTTAAAATGATCGGGCTGTGCAAAAGTTTTACAGTGGCCGGGAAAAAAATAGATGTCCTAAAAGATTTTTCCGCCAGCTTTCCAGAAGAACGCGTAACGGTGCTTCTTGGCAAAAGCGGCTGCGGCAAAACAACGCTTATCCGCATTATAGCCGGGCTGGAAGACTTTGGCGGCGGCAAGCTGGAAAAGCCCCAGTGCGAAAAAATAGGAATCGTCTTTCAAGAGCCGCGCCTTATGCCCTGGCTTACAGTCGCGGAAAACATAGCCTTTGGCAAAAAGACGGAGCTTGGCGGCGAAAAAATAGCCAAAATAATCGAGCTTGTCAATCTTGCCGGCTTCGAGCGCGCCTACCCGCACCAGCTTTCCGGCGGTATGCAGCAGCGCGCCGCCATAGCCAGAACCCTCATGCACGACCCGGAAATGATTTTAATGGACGAGCCGTTTGCGTCTCTGGATTATTTTATACGCGAGACCTTGCAAAACAAGCTGATCGAAATACACCGCGCCACGGGAAAGAGCGTGGTTTTTGTAACCCACAGCGTGGACGAAGCGCTCATTCTTGGGCATAAAATCATAGTGATAGGGGAGGGGAGGGTTCAAAAGGAGTTCGACTTAACCGCCTGCCCCTACCCCCGGGACCTCCTTTGCGAAGAGCTTATCGCGGCAAAAAAAGAGGTGCTGGCCGCGATAAAACAAACCGAAAGCCTGCCCACTCTTTAAGGAGAAAACCCGCACGACAAACGCATGAACGACACGAATCTCGGAAGTATCTCACACAAAGGCACAAAGGCACAAAGTTAAGATAAGGAAAAAAACACCGCTTTATCATGCTTTATCCCTTTTTGTACTATTATTAAGGCAAGAATAAGACTCTGTCTTATCATAATTCCACCCGAACCTTTGTGCCTTTGTGCCTTCGTGTGAGGCCTTCTTCGCTTCGCCGGATAGAAACCCCCGCGAAAGCAAAAAAACGCTTGACAAACAAGTTAGCCCCGGCTAAACTGATTGTAGTTAGCACAAGCTAACCGAAATGTTTTACAGGAGTGTTTTATGAAAAAATTATTTGCGAAAAGGGCAAGGCTCGTCTTGCTCGCCCTGCTGGTTCTTACGCTTGTCGCCTGCGGCGGCGGCCAAGCCGACACCGTGGGCATAACCTATGTGCAGGCCCCCCTTAACGTGCCGGCAATTGTCGCGCGGGAACTTGGCATTTTTGAACAGGCTTTTGAAGAGTTCGGCATGGAAGTTCACCATGCAAACCTGACAACCGGCCCCGACCAAATTGCCGCGCTGGCCTCTGGCGACATACAGTTTCTCTTTGCCGTGGGCGGCACTTCCGTCATTCAGGCGGCGGCAGGCGGTTTGGACATACGCATCATAAGCGTCTTCAGCCGGGCGCCCCAGGCCTTCATGCTGTTTTCCAACGATGACAGCATTGCAAGCGCGGCCGATTTGCAAGGCAGGACAGTCGCAGGGCCAATGGGCACGATTTTGCACCAATTGCTGGCGGCCTATCTACAGACAGCCGGCCTTACAACCGGCGACGTAAACTTTGTCTCAATGGACATAGCCGACGGGCAGGCCGCCCTTTTGGCCGGCGCGGTGGACTTGGCCTTAATGGCCGGGCCTGCCGCCTACATAACCGCGCAGGGCGGCACCCGCCTTGTAACCGACGGCGAGGGTCTTATCGAAGGCACTATCGTAGTGGCCGTTTTGGAGAGCTTTTACCGGGCAAACCGCCCGCTGGTCGAAGCCTTTTTGCAGGCGCAAAACAGGGTCTTGGACTTTATAGCCGACAACCCCGGGCAAAGCATGGAAATAACCGCAAGCGCGACCGGCCTGCCCATAGAAGCCGTGCAAGGAATGTTTCCCATGTACGATTTTCGCTCGGAAATACTGCCGTCGGACATTCAGTCGCTGGAAGACACAATGCGATTCATGCTTGAAAACGCCATGATTGACCGGGAAATTGATATAAGAGGGCTTGTCTTGGGATTGTAAGCGAAAAGCGTAAAATCCGGCCGCCTGCCTTGCGAGCGGACGGCCGGAACAGACCAGACAGTCTGATTATTTCCCCAAAAGCTTTTTCACCCTGCCGGCGATAGCCTCTGGCGAAAGACCGTAGACGGCCATAAGCTCGTTGTAAGGGCCGGTGTCGCCAAAGCGGTCTTCCAGCCCGACAGCGTCATAGGCGAAGCTGTGCCCTGCCTTGCAAAGCACCTCTAGGCACGCACTGCCGAAGCCGGCAAACACATTGTGTTCTTCCACCGTTACAAGCTTTCCGGTTTTTTTTACCGACGCGCCCAAGGCGGCAATGCCCAGCGGCTTGACAAAGGGCGCGGAGAAGACCTCGGCCTCGATGCCATCCTTGGCAAGAAGCCCGGCGGCCTCCAAGCACATGGAAGCGGTGATCCCGTTAGCCGCAATCGTTACGCTTCCTCCCTCTCTTAACAGAACGGCCTCGTACCCTTCAAAGTTTTTCGCGCTGAAAGGCTTGGCGGCTACGGCCGACAAGTCCGGCAGGCTGTTCCTGTTAAGCCGTATGTAAACCGGCGACTTTTTGCCCATCGCATATTCAAGAGCCAGAGCCGCCTGGTCGTTGTCCGCAGGAACAATCACTTCCATATTGGGCATCGCGCGCATAATGGCGATGTCCGTAATCGCCTGGTGGCTTGCCCCGTCAAAGGAGTCGCTCAAGCCCCCGTAAGCGCCGGCGATGACCACGGGCAGTTTGTTGTAGCAAAAATCGTTGCGGATTTGGTCGGTGCTTTTAAGCTCCAGAAAAATCGCAAAGGCGTTCACCACCGGGTGGAAGCCGCTTGCCGCAAGACCTGCGGCGACCCCCGCCATGTTTCCCTCGGCCGCGCCGCAGTTGAAAAAGCGGTCGGGGAACTCCTTTGCAAAATACGACGACTTTGTGCTGGCGGAAACATCCGCGTCAAGCACCACCATGTGTTTGTTGGTTTTTCCCAACTCCACGCATTTTAACCCGAAGGCGTCTCTCATTGTAACACTCACAGCGCCCCCTCCTTTTTTTCAAGGTCTGCGACAAGCTCCGCGCGGCCTTTCGCATAACTGTCATTGTCGATGGGAGCGCCGTGCCAGGCGTTTTTTCCTTCCATAAAAGAAACTCCCTTGCCCTTTACCGTATCGTAGATAACCGCCTTAGGCCAGGTATCGTCGCTGTCCATCCATTTGAACGAGGCGAGAATGTCTTCCATGTCGTGCCCGTCGTATTTTTTCGCCGGCAGGTGCCAGCCGAAAGCCTTGAACTTTTCGGCCAAAGGCTCAAGGGGCATAATTTCTTGGGAAGTGCCGTCAAGCTGAACCTTGTTGTAATCGATCATGAGCACAAGCCCACGGGGTTTGTACTTGGCCGCGAAAAGCATGGCCTCCCAGGTTTGCCCCTCGTTAAGGCAGCCCTCTCCTATCATGACATAGCTGAAGTAGCTTTTGCCGCCAAGCCGGGCGGCAAGAGCCATGCCCGCCCCAGCCGAAAGCCCGTGCCCCAGTGCGCCGGTGGAAAAGTCCACGCCCGGCACGGCCTTCATACTGGGATGCCCCTGAAGCATGGAGCCGAGCGTTCTGAAACCGGGAAGCTCCTTGGGCGAAAAAAAGCCCCTGCGGGCGAGAACCGTGTAAAGATTGATCGATGCGTGCCCCTTGGACAGGACAAACCTGTCCCGATCTTCCCAGCCGGGGTTTTCCGGCCTTACGTTGAGCCGGTTAAAGTAAAGGGCGGTGGTAAGCTCCGCCGCGCTGGACGATCCGCCCCAGTGGCCAGTCTGGCGGCTGTGCAAAACGTCAAACATTTCCAGCCTGAACGCGGCGGCCAGCGCGGCCAGCTCCTTGGGCGAGCCAGATGTCCCCTGTTTTTCCAACAAACCGGATAATTTTTCTCCCAAAATATCCTCCTTAAAAGTTGCAGCGCGACAATGCGCTTCTTTGGCTTCATTATAACACGGTGTGCCGGTTGCATACAAGGGGGCATTCGGCAATTTCAGCAATTCTACATTTAGCAAACCAAGGAGGAAAATTCACCACGGAAGAGGAAGAGTTTAACCACAGAGAAACTATGATTTAAATTATCGGGGAAAAGTGGTACTCTGGTCTGACGGGATCAGGGAGCCGGCGGAAGGCTGTCGTGCCCAGTGAGGAAATTGT
>WRKI01000128.1 GCA_009778155.1 Spirochaetota bacterium | reverse complement strand
CGAACACGGAAGTTAAGCCCTCCCGCGCCGATGATACTGCGCCTCTAAGGCGCGGGAAAGTAGGTCGTCGCCGGGCTTTTTTTTGCGCTTTTTTCCGCTCAGAGGGCAGGATTGCCTTGCGATGGGCTTGGTTCATTTTACTTTTTGCTGTATCATAGATTATGCAGAAAAGAAAAACAAAAATAGTGTGTTCGTTGGGGCCTTCGACCTCAGAAGATTCGGTAATTCGCGAGCTAATTCTTGCCGGTATGAATGTAGCGCGTTTGAATTTTTCACACGGCACGCACGAGAGCCACAATGACTCCGTAGAGCGTGTAAGGCGTATTTCCAATGAGCTGGGAATACCTGTGGCAATCATGCTTGACACAAGGGGACCGGAAATCCGTACAGGCAAAGTCGAAAATGACGGCAAAGTAACGATAAACAAGGGAGATGCCGTTATCGTTACTGTCGATGACTGTTTTACAACAGAGGCAAAAGGCGACTCGCCGGCTTGTATTTCAATCACATGGAAAGCAGCCCCCGAAAGATTGCAAACCGGGCATCTTGTCCTTGTCGCCGACGGGCTTCTTGAGCTTGAAGTAATGGAAAACAAGGGCGGCGTCGTTAAATGCCGGGCAAACAACACGGCGGTTATCGGAAGCAAAAAGAACGTCAACCTTATCGGCATTCACGCCAACCTTCCCATAATCGACGAAAGCGACAAAAAAGACCTTGCTTTCGGTATAAAAATGGACATCGATTTTATCGCCGCCAGTTTTGTCAGCTTCCCGGAAGAGATCACCGAAATCCGCACCTTCCTTGCGGAAAGAGGCTCTTCCATAAAGATTATCGCAAAAATTGAAAACGGCGAAGGGCTGGATAACATCAAGGAAATCGCGGCTGCGGCAGACGGCGTAATGGTCGCGCGCGGCGATCTCGGCGTGCAGTTACCCACCGAGCAGATTCCCCTTGCGCAGAAAAACATCATCAACGTATGCCGCAGGGTGGGCAAGCCCGTTATAACCGCGACGCAAATGCTGGAATCGATGATTGTCAACCCCCGGCCGACCCGCGCCGAACTTACCGACGTGGCAAACGCAATTTTCGACGGAACCGACGCAGTCATGCTTTCCGGCGAAACCGCCTCGGGCGCGTACCCTGTCGAAGCGGTAAAAACGATGGACAAAATAGCGCGAACCGTCGAGCAGTCGGCAGAGTTCCGTACGCGCATGGAAACCGTCAGGGGCGACTGCCTTTCGCAGGTGTATAACCCCAAAGAAAACTTAGGGGTTATCATGACCCGGTCGGGTGTGGACGTTGCGGCGGCGGTAAACGCAAAAGCCATTGTAACGCCCACTTATTCCGGCAACACCGCCCGGCTTCTAAGCGCGTTCAGGCCGCACGAGCCTATTTTTGCCGTAACGACAGATTTGCGAGCGGAGCGTGCCATGCAATTATGGTGGGGCGTGGAAACGAGCATCCGTCCAAAGGTCGAAGATACCGAAACAATGATTCAAGACACGATGAAGGTTGTGTTGAACAAAGGCGGCGCCGGCATATCCGACAAGGTGGTGCTCGTTGCAGGCCTTCCGCTTAACAGCCCGAACATGGTCAACGCCATCCGCGTCGTCATTCTTGGGACAGTCCTTACCCGCTCGGACACCGGCGGCTGCGCAAACCCGAACATTGTCCGCGCTTGCGGCAGAATCATTCAAGCCAGAAGCCCGCAGGAGGCGCGCGAAAGGATCATGTCTTACGGCGGCGGCGAAATACTTGTCTGCCATACCTTGACAGAAGAATACACTCCGATTATCCGGCTTGTGGGGGGGGTAATTTGCGAAAGCGTCTCGGAAATAAGCGATCAGCAGTTGAGCTATATCAATCCCCGGCTCGTGTGGCTTACGAATGTCAAGGATGCGACCAACAAGCTGGAATCCGGTTTGACCGTAACGATAGATGCCAAACAACTGCTTTTGTACGAAGGTTCGCTGTAACTGGCGGCCGGTGAATGAAAAAAAAGTACTTGGCCGCGCTCACGGCAGGGCATATTTTTACAGACATGAATCAAGGCGCTTTGCCCGCCATGCTGCCGTTCATAATCGTTGCCGGCGGCTTGGGATATGCCCGAGCCGCAGGCCTGGTCTTTGCGACCGCCATCGCCTCGTCTCTTTCCCAGCCGCTTTTCGGAATACTGGCGGACAAAGTGCAAAGAAGCTGGATGATGCCATTCGGGGTTTTGCTGGCCGGCGGCGGCCTTGCCCTCATAGGATTTTTCCCAAACGACTACTGGCTAATGTTTGCCGCCGCCCTGCTCGCCGGCATAGGCGTGGCGGCCTTCCACCCGGACGGCGCGCGCATGGCGAACAGGATGGCGGGCAAACAGAAGGGCAAGGGCATGGGCTTTTTTTCAATGGGGGGAACCCTCGGCGTTGCCGTCGGCCCCTTGATCGCCACCCCCGCCCTTGTCCATTTCGGGCTTAGGGGCAGCGCGGTTTTGTTCTTCCCGGCCGCCATCATGTGCGTAATCCTTTTGTTTCTATATAGAAGGATGCACGAGCTTGCGGACACCACGGAGCGGGCAATCGCGCCGCCGGCGGGGGAGCTTAAAAACGAGTGGGGAAAATTCTCTTGGCTCAGTCTGGCCATTACTTGCCGCTCGACCATTTCCCACAGCTTCAATGTGTTTATCCCCCTTTACTGGATCAACGTTTTGAACCAAAGCATAGCCTCCGGCGCGATGATTGTCAGCTTTATGATGGCCATTGGGGCCGTTACGGTCGTTTTAAGCGGGTATCTGGCAGACCGTTTCGGCATGGTCAGAATAATGAAGCTGGGCTGGTTTATTTTACTGCCATCTGTGTTTTTTCTAACGAGCGTGCAAAGCCCCGCTTTCGCGCTGTTAATGCTCGTACCGGTAACAGTCGGGAATTTTCTTGTAAACACGCCCACAGTGGTGCTCGGCCAGCAGTACCTGCCCAAAAACGTGGGCTTTGCTTCGGGCATTACCCTTGGGCTGGGCGTAAGCATTGGCGGGGTTTTTACGCCGCTTTTGGGAAGATACGCCGAAGTTTACGGCCTTGCGGCGACATTTAACCTGATCGCCATCCTGCCGGTAATAGGCCTTGTGGTGGCATTTACCTCAAAACTCCCCCGGCAGGCCTGAACGGAGCTGCCCTGCCGGCAAAGCCTTGTTTGGGCAACCGCCGCGCCGCCGCCCCTCCACCTGCCCCCAGCCACCCGTCTGGGGGTTATTTTTTCATCAAAAGCAGAGCGTCCATGTTGCTTTGCATTGTTTGCAGAATAAAGACGCGAATTTTCGCCTTTACATCCGGGTCCAGACGCTTGGTAAACAAAAACACATAGTCTCTGTCTTTTGAAGCGCCATGCTGCTGCGAGCCGAACACAATCGTTTCCGCCTTTAGCAAAGTGGACTGGAGCTTTATCTGCGTATCCTTAAAAAGCGTGTTTTTTTCCAAGTTTATCTCGTTGATAAAATAGCACCTTAAGCCGACAACGCTAATATCCCTAATGATACCCTTTGCAAAGCCGCTTCCGTGGGGAACATTGATAGTCGCAAGCATACTCTTGTCAATATCGGAGCGAAGATACTTGCGCGCCCCCTTTGCGTCGACACGCTGAAGATGCTCCCAAACCTGGGCTGTCGATTGGTGAATGTCCGGCGTAAGCAAGGTATAGCCGCATCTAAGCCCCAAAACATTGGTATACTTGTGGATCAGCTCTTTGCTTTTGTTCGCCGAGAGAATCCCCACCGAAATTTGCCGCAAAGCCCCCGTTACAACCCTGATCCAATTTTCCCAAGAGGCTTCGCTTAACCCTTCGTCAATGTCAATAAAAACAACGGAATCCGGGAACTTTTGAAGAACCCTTTTTATCCTGTCGTGTTCCTTGGTAACATAGACCTCGAAGTCATGCTGAATAAGCTCTTCGACAATTTTGTTTTCAACAAGCGCCGAAGGGTGCAAAAAAAATATTTTTTTTCCGGTAAAGGCATTTTCAATACTCATTTCATTTGTGCCGAGGCTTTGCTCCTCGCCCTTTGATTTTTAAACCTTCTGGTGCTAACGAGGCATCAAACCCGAATGCAATCTCCTTATAAAGAAAAGTATGACCCGCCGTTCATGGCAAGCCGTAGACTCCATAATAAAACTTGCGGCGAAAAAAAACAAGCCGCCGCAAAAGCCCCGTTTTAAGGGTCGCCGCATCAAGGCCGGGCAAGACGCAGGCCTAGATTGCCGTCCTGCATGGACGGGACATCGCCGAAACGCACCGCCGAGCGGGCGAAAACTGCGGAAATGTACCAGCTTCCGCCGCGAGAGACACGCAAAGCCCCAGAGTGCGCTCCGTCCGGGTCGGTCTGCGCCCGCACAGGATAATCGCTGTACCAGTCCCAGACCCACTCCCACACATTCCCGTGCATATCGTAAAGCCCCCAGGGATTCGGCTGCTTGCACCCGGCCTCGTGCGTCATCTTTGCGCTGTTGAATTCAAACCAGCCAATGCTGTCAATCGAGGCCTTGTTTTGCCAGTCGGTCGCCCCGTTGCTAAAGGCCGTAGTCGTCCCGGCACGCGCCGCGTACTCCCATTGCGCCTCCGTAGGCAACCGCCAGCCGTCCGCGCCGTCAACGATATCCAGAGCCTCCCATTTAGGCTCCCGCCCCCAGCCGTCGGGATTGGTGATACCTTTAATGCGGTAGGCCGGTTTTAATCCTTCCATCATGCTTAACCAGTTTGCAAACTCAATAGCGTCATACCAGTTTACATTTTCTACCGGGCGCTTTCCTTGAGTTTCCCCAGCCGCAGGATTTTTTGAAAAACTGCTGGGATTGCCGCCCATTACCCGCTCCCACTCTTCCTGGGTAACCGGGTAGACACCCATCCAAAAGCCCCTTGAAATTGTTACCTGCCTTTGCGGGCCTTCGTTGTCGTTCCTGCCCATTTCATTCCGTAGATTGCCCATTGCGAAGGTGCCGGCGGGAATCCATGCGGTTTTAATGCCGGACTGCGACACCGCCGTTTCCCCGGCCTGCCTGCCGGAAGAGGAAGCCGCTTTCGGGGCGGCGACATCCGTTTTGCAGAAGGGGCAGGCATTCCAGCCTTCCTGAAGCTCCTGCTTGCAGTTGCGGCACAAAGCCTTTGGCTTAGGGGCGGCCTTCGGCGCTTCGGGCGGCACGCCGTCGGACAAGACTTTTTCCAGAAGGTCAACCGCGCTCCTGCACAGGGCTAAGTCAACGCCTTCCGTCATGTCGTGCAGTCTTTGCGCCAGCGTCTGTTTGGTCGCTTCCCGGCCTTCCCCCTCTTTACCGAATACTTCGCTTATAACCTCTGCGAATGCGTTGCTCATAAAAATCCTCCTTAAAAAATCGCTTGTTCCGGCCGGCGGGGCTGCAGGCTTAAAAAAAATCAACGCCGGTAAATCCAACCTGCCATGCCCGACTGAATCTCCTTTCAAAAAACAGCGTAATGCGTTATTTGCGACAGGTTTGATAATCTAATTATAAAGCCGGCCGCGAAAAAAAACAAGCTCCGGCAGGCAGATTTAGAGCGGGTTTATCGTAATTTCGCCTGAACCTTTGCGCCCCCGTTGACAAACCCGCGAAAAAATGCTGTAATAAACCCATGAGCAACCGGGTTGCCCTCCAAGCAAACTACTCGCAAACGCCGCCAGCCGCCAGCCGCCAGCCGCC
>WRKI01000127.1 GCA_009778155.1 Spirochaetota bacterium | reverse complement strand
GCATAAGGCCGCTGTGTTTAGGCAAACTGCCAGGCAAACTGCCAGGTAAAATGCCCAGCTTGCCCGGCGGGGGGGGAGGGTGGGTGCTCTCCAGCGAGTCCTGCGGCATAGAAGCTGCCGGCGGCACTTATGTCCGCGATGTCGAGCCGGGCGAAGTTGTCATGATAAGCAAAGGACAGATGCGCTCATTCAACTTTAGCGAAAAAAAGCCCAAAGCGGTCTGCTCGTTTGAGTACGTTTATTTTGCCCGTCCGGACAGCGTGATTGACGGGGTAGACGTGTATCAGGCGCGGATTCGCGCGGGGGAAATTTTGGGGAAAGAAGCCGCAGTTTCGGCAGACTTGGTAATTGGCGTGCCGGACTCCGGCATTCCGGCGGCGATAGGTTACGGCAGGGCGACGGGAACCACCTTTGGAACCGGCATTCTAAAGAACAGATATGTCGGGCGCACCTTTATTGTTCCCGGCCAAACTGTCCGCGAAGAAAAGGTTTTTTTCAAACATTTTGTTATACGAAGCGAAGTTCGCGGCAAACGCATTGTGTTGATTGACGATTCCATTGTTAGGGGAACCACCAGCCGGCGGCTAATATCGATTCTAAAAGAATCCGGCGCAAAGGAAGTGCACATACGAGTTTGTTCGCCGCCAGTTCGCTTCCCCTGTTATTTTGGAATCGATACGCCTTACCGCGAAGACCTTATCAGCAATGTTGCCAGTAAGGACGAACTTTGCAAGTTTTTAGGCGCGGACAGCCTGGCATTTATTTCTGTGGAAGGACTTATGTCAACGTTTTGTCCGGCAAACAAAGATGCGACAGTGGGTGATGCCGCGGCAGATGCCGGGTTTTGTCTTGCTTGTTTTACGGGTGAGTATCCTGTTCCGGTGGAACAGATTTATAAGGAAGGAGAGGAAAAATGGCAAAAGTAGTTATAGCCCTGGGCGGAAACGCGCTGGGGAACGATGCCAAAGAGCAAATGGAAAGGGCGGCGGTTGCCGCCAAAGCCATCGCCGACTTGATTCAAGCCGGCAACGAGGTGCTGGTGGGGCACGGTAACGGGCCGCAGGTTGGCATGATCAAAAAGGTTTTTGACGAAGGCGAAAAACAATCGCAAGCGCCGAATATGCCTTTCCCGGAATGTACTGCAATGAGCCAAGGGTATATCGGCTATCATTTGCAGACTGCAATAGAACAAGAGCTTAAAAGCCGGGGGATAAAAGACCGCCCCGTTGTGTCGCTTGTTACGCGAGTCGAAGTCGATGCAAACGACCCGGCGTTCAAAGCGCCGACAAAGCCCGTGGGCGGTTACTACGACGAAGAGTCCGCACGCAAACTGATGAAGGAAACAGGCAATGTGTACGCCGAAGATGCCGGCCGTGGCTGGCGGCGCATGGTGGCATCGCCCCTGCCGGTTGACATTTTGGAAAAAGATACAATCAGTTGTTTAATCGAAAACAAGCGACTGGTTATAGCCTGCGGCGGCGGCGGCATTCCGGTAATTCAAAAAGACGGAAAACTTGTCGGCGCGGAGGCCGTTGTTGACAAGGATTTTGCCAATGCAAAAATGGCGGGGCTTGTAGATGCGGATGTGCTCTTTATCCTTACCGCCGTAGAAAACGCCTACATAAATTTTCGCCAGCCGGATGAAAAAAAGTTAGGCGAAATATCGGTTGCCGAAGCGAAAAAGTATTGCGACGAAGGGCATTTTGCCCCCGGCAGTATGCTGCCCAAGGTTATGGCGGCGATTATGTTTGTCGAAAACGCCAAGGGCAAACGCGCCATTATCACCTCGCTGGAAAAAGCCGCCGATGCCCTGCAAGGGAAGTGCGGCACGGTTGTCGTTTGTTAAACGTTTTGGGTTTTCCCGGCGGTTAAACGCCGCTGGGACATTTTTCGCAAGCGATTGACACATCAACAGCGAAGCCTAAGTTCAAGTTACTCAGCCGGTTGATTGTTTCTATCTTTAGCGACATTCCGGGATTTCCACTTATGTATTGGTATTTGTAAATGGCAATATACGCGGATGATTTTTTTGTCAATTCTACAATGCCATTTTTGTCTTTTTCCAGTTCGTCTAACAGCAAAGACAATGCAACTTCTAATTCGTGCGAAGTTTTTTCGACCAACTTAAAATTGATCCGGCTGTAGCTGTATACACTGCCGTGGCTAATTTTATCGCCTTTTGACCAGCCGCTGGTATGTTTCAATGTTGTAATTTCGGCAAGTTCTTGCAGCGATAAATCCCACGAAGTGGCGGTTAGATAGCACTCGTTTGAATTTCTTAGCGCAACCCAATCGATGCCCTTTGTTTTTATGTCAATGCTGATTAGCAAAAAGTACTTTTCATTTTCAATTTTGTAGCAAAAATCAATCGTCTTGTCCCTTTCATCCAAAAAATACCGGTCAAGGCAATATCCGTTTTCGTCTTTTTGAATTTTGTTTGCCGCCAGTATTTGTTTGGAAACCTCCAATGTGGGGTTATCAATCTCGGCATCGGCAAACTTTTTGCATAAAGCTATTTCCATATCCATACAGCCTAACAATGTTTCTTAAACATCAAGGTTTGAAACCAAGAGCGCGTTTTCTTCGATAAACTCCCGGCGCGGGGCTACAACCTCGCCCATAAGAGTCGTGAAAATTCGCTCGGCTTCTACCGTGTCTTCCATAAGAACTCGGGTAATGTTGCGCTTAACCGGGTTCATCGTCGTGTCGCATAACTGGTCGGCATTCATCTCGCCCAAACCCTTGTAGCGTTGAATATCAATCTTTTCCGCATTTTTGCCAGATTCTAAAATTATTCGCTCTTTTTCGACATCGTCGTAAGCGTAAAACGATTTCTTGCCGTAGCTGATTTTATACAAAGGCGGCATGGCAATATAAATGTGCCCATTTTCGATAAGCGCCGTCATGTACCGGTAAAAAAACGTCAACAACAAAGTGCGAATGTGCGAACCGTCAACATCGGCATCCGCCATGATGATAATCTTGTGATACCGGATTTTGGCAACATCAAATTCGTTGCCGCAACCGGCACCAATGCTCGCAATAATCGGCTGAAGCTTTTCGTTGGTTATCACTTTTTCTATGCGCTGTTTTTCCACGTTGAGCATCTTGCCCCACAAGGGAAGAATCGCCTGAGTGCGCCGGTCGCGGCCGCCCTTCGCAGACCCCCCGGCGGAGTCGCCTTCTACGATAAAAAGCTCGCATTTGGCTGGGTCTTTTTCGGAACAGTCGGCCAGCTTGCCCGGCAAACCCGCGCTGTCCATCGCGTTTTTGCGGCGGGTGGCATCGCGCGCCAGCCGGGCGGCAATACGCGCCTTGGCCGCAAGCACGGATTTTTCCAAAATGTTGTTGATAACATCGGGGTGTTTGTCAAAAAACAGTTCCAACTGCTCGTTGACCAGCGTTTCCACAACGCCCTTTACCTCGGAATTGCCCAGCTTGCCCTTCGTCTGGCTTTGAAACTGGGGTTCAGGAACCTTAATGGAAAGAACCGCCGTTAAACCCTCCCGAACATCGTCGCCGGAAAGGCTTTCGTCCAGCTTTTTCCCGTGCTTGGACTTTTTAAGAAACTCGTTCAAAGTGCGGGTAAGCGCCGACTTAAACCCGACAAGGTGAGTGCCGCCTTCGCGGGTGTTAATGTCGTTTACAAAAGAGAGCATCATTTCGTTGTAGCCGTCGTTGTATTGAATGGCGCACTCAACCTCTACCGTGCCGCCAATGCCGTCCTCGCGCGCGCCCTCGAAATAAACCGGCTCCTTGTGCAGCACGGTTTTGTTTTCGTTCAGGTATTCGACAAAGCTTTTTACACCGCCTTCGAACTTAAACACGTTGACTTTCGGCACGGAAAGCCGCTCGTCGCGGATTGTAATCTGCAAGCCCTTGTTAAGAAAGGCTAGCTCGCGCAAACGGTTGGAGATTGAGTCGAAGTTGTGCGTGGTCGTCTCGAAAATTGAGCCATCGGCCTTCCAGCGAACCACCGTTCCCCGTCGGTCGGCCCCGGCCGCGACAGTGTAAGGCAGGCTGGCGGCTTCTGTTGTATGCACAGCCCCTTGAGCTATGCCGATTTTATAACGCTGGGTGTGGATTTTGTCGCCCGCGTGGACAAAAACCTCGCACCATTCGGAAAGGGCATTCACGACGGAGATGCCGACACCGTGCAAGCCGCCGGACACCTTGTAAGATTTTTTGTCGAACTTTCCGCCTGCATGGAGCCTTGTCATAACCAGCTCCAAGGCGCTTAGGTTTTCCGTCGGGTGAATATCCACAGGGATACCGCGCCCGTCGTCCTCCACCCGGATAACGTCGTTGCCTTCCAGAACGACAAGAATATTGGAACAAAAGCCCTGCATGGCTTCGTCTACGGAGTTATCGACGGCTTCAAAAACCAAGTGATGCAGGCCGTCGATGCCGGTAGTTCCAATGTACATACCAGGCCGCTTGCGGACGGCTTCCAGCCCCTTTAGGACAGTGATGTTTTGCGCTGAATAGTTCGTGCTCATTTATCTGATAATAGCCAATTTTTGCAAAAAAGTAAACTAGCCCAATGGCCATTTAATCTAGTTTCCACCTGCGCCGCACCTTACCCACTGTAAAAAACGCTTCTATATCTATGCACTTAGGCTGAAAAGAGCGCCCGTTGGGGCATAAGGCGGCGACATATACCGCGCTTGGGCAACAGCCGTGGAAGCTTCCCGCTGGACAATCTGTATTTGGCGTTGAACCTGCTCGATTAAAGAATCGACCTGGGCATCCGACGCATCTGTCAAACTGCTGGCCAAAGGTTCCGGAGCCGTTCTGTTGACCCTGTAAAACTGCTCGATAAGCGTGTCAAGGATTTTTAACCTAGACAACTGCACCCCACTAACACCTTCTGGAGCGCGAACGCCAGAAACATGGCGAAAATGGGAGTAAACATACATGGAAGAAGAAACCGGCAAAGTTGTCCTGCCGTTCCCGTTCCTAGATGCGTTTAACGCAAAACCCAAAGTGGGAAAAAACAGATTTTGAACCGCTGCATTCATAATAAACTCCTGAATTCAATATCGGGAAAAAAGAGGCCAACATTAAGCCTTTTTTTACGATTTTCCCTTTTTTCCCCTCCCCAAAAGTCCCGAACCGCACATTTACCATGCGCGTATCCGACCGGCAGCCAGCGACCGCCGTTAATCCAGCCAAACCGCCTGCAAATCTCGCTTTGCAAGCACTCTTCTTCTATTATTATAGAGCTTTTTCCCGCACTTTGCAAGAGGCATCTCGGAGGCCGCCCTGCCTAAAACCAACCGAGTCAAGGCCTGCCGCACTGCCAGCGGCGGAAAATCACCCTTCACCACAACAAAAACGAAGATCGAAGCAAAAGGTTACACAGCGATTGATTTTTTTGCCGAAAAATGCTTGCAGGCCGCTTGACAAGGCTGCCAAAAGCTGGCAAGATTGGGGTATATGCCGCCGGGCTGGTTTCCCGGCGACGAATTTTGGCAAAAAATGCTTGCGGGGTGCTTGACAGGGTTGCCAAAAGCTGGTAAGATTTAAGACGTATGCTGCTTAGGGTTGGCTCCCGGCGGTAAATTTTAACGAAGGGGGAAAACGATGATTGAGACTCAAGAAATGGCTAGACGCAGCAAGTGTAGCAATAGCGTGGTTTATGTCCCCCCCCCCCCCCCC
>WRKI01000126.1 GCA_009778155.1 Spirochaetota bacterium | reverse complement strand
GATGGGGACGAGCCGGGACGAGTTAAAAAAAAAACACGCCATTCGGCTTGCGGACGCGCGAAGGCGCTAGGGGGCGAAATGAACTTGCATACAAGCACAAGCGCCCTAGTTCGCGATCAGGTGCTGAAAATTAAGGCACGGCTTGATCTCTAACGTGCCTTGGTGTGAGCCTCCCTTCCCAGCCCGAACCCCCGGCGGGGGCTACCTGCTGCGGGTAACCCCCTGCCTTTGGCAGTGGGGCTTTATCTCGCAAACCGAGCAGTAGGGGCTTAAGGGCCGGCAAAGATGCTGGCCGTAGAGCACCAGCAGGGCGTTGATGCTTTTCCAGTATTTGACAGGCAGAATCTCGCGCAAAACCTCTTCGGTTTTGTCCGGGGTTTTTGTCGAAAGCCAGCCGGCGCGGTTTGATATCCGGTGGACGTGAATGTCCACGCACAAGCCGGGCTTGTCAAAGGCTTCGATTAACACCAAGTTGGCCGTTTTCCTGCCAACACCAGGGAGGGCAAGAAGACTTTCCATGTCGTCGGGAACCCTGCCGCCGTAATGCGCAAGGAGAATCTCCGCGATTTTTTTTAGCGAGGCCGCCTTGGTGCGGTAAAAGCCGGCGGGGTAGATAAGCTCCTCGATTTGCGCCGGCTCCATTGAAAGGAGCTTTTCGGGGGAGCCGGCCGGCTCCAGCAGGCGGCGGGAGCTTTCCAGCGTAACCTCGTCCTTGGTGCGCAGGCTCAGAATTGTGGAAACAAGCACCGCCCAAGGGTCGTGGCGGTAACGCTCGGCAACCGTGCTTACGGAGGGCTGTTCTACGGACAGCTTGGCCTGCCAAGCCTTCAAGCCCTTGAAAACCCCGTCCCAATCAACGCCGCCGGTTTTTTTTTTCACGACACGCCTCCGCTTTTTTCCAAAAGGCAGACGGCAAAGGCCTCCACGGCCTCTCCCCGGCCAAGATGCCCCAGCCCCTCGTTTGTTTTGCCCTTTACAAAAACCCGCTCCGGTGGAACCTCCAGCGCGGCGGCAAGCGAGTCGCGCAGGGCGGCGCGGTAGGACAAGACTTTGGGCATCTCGCAAACAACCACGCAGTCAAGGTTTACAAGGCTCCAGCCGGCGGCCTTTACCTTGGCAAAGGCGGCGCGCAAAAGCCCCATCGAGTCGGCGTCCTTGTAATGCGGGTCTGACGGCGGGAAAAACTCGCCTATGTCCCCAAGGCCGGCCGCCCCCAAAAGCGCGTCCGTTACCGCGTGCGCCAAGACATCCCCGTCAGAGTGGCCGCTCTCCCCCCTGGCCGCCGGAATCTCCACTCCCGCCAAAAGAAAGCGCCGCCCCTCTGTCAAGCGGTGAATGTCCTGCCCCAGTCCGACCCGGAATCGCGATCCGTCCATCATCTTGCCATTACAACCCCCGGCAGGGGGAGGAAGGCGCGGAAGGAGATGTAACGGAAGGGGAAGATGTTAAGCGCGTTGGGATACCAGCCGGCAAGCTCGGTCAAATCAACGACGTTCACAGCCGGGCTGTGCGAGATCGGCAAGACTGTGCCCCGGTAAAGTAGGAGCGCTTCGGCCTCGGCAAGGGTTGCAAGACGCTCGCTGCCCTCCTCGAACATCGATCTTTCCATTAATGCCTCGAAATCGCTGTCGTCCAGCCGGGCGGCGTTCAGGTTGGAATCCCGCCGCCATATTTTAAGGAAGGTGTAGGGGTCAAGAAAGTTGCCGACCCAGGTGGTAAGCCCCACCCCGTAGCCGTCCTCTAAAAGAGACTGCAAATAGCGGTAAAAAGGGATCACCTCTATCCGGACAGGCACGCCAAGCTGTTCCCAGGCGTAGGCCATGATGCCGCTTATCCGGGCGGATTCCTGCGAGGGCGTTATGCGGATGACAAGTTCGGGCAGGCCCTGGCCGTTTGAAAAGCCCGCCTCCTGCATAAGCTGCCTTGCCGTGTCAAGGTCTGTAATGTGAACCCCTTCGACCTCCGGGTAGCCGGAAATCGGAAAGACCAGAGTCGTGGCGGGCAGGAAGTGCCCCCGGCGAAGCTCTTCCCAAGGCAGGGCGAGAATAAGGGCGCGGCGCACGCGGTAATCGTCCCAAGGCGCCTCGTCCGATCTTATAAAATAGAAGTGCGTGGCAAACATGGGGTTTACAAGAATGCCCGAACGGTCGGTAAGGGCGGCAAGGCTTACGTTTCCGGCAATCCACTGCGCCTGCCCGGAGTTCCACAGGTTTGCCGCATCTTGCCCGGTTTCTGCAAAGATGATGTTTATCTGCCTTAGGGCGATATGCTGCGCCAGCCAGTAATACTCGTTTCTAAGCAGAACGAGCCGCTCGTCGTTCATCGAGCTTATGCGGAAGGCCCCGTTGGTAATCGGGGGTGTCCAGTCGCTCTGCCCAGGCTCCGGCGACCAGTTTTCGTCCCTGCCCAGCATGGAATGGTGCATGGGGGCGAAAGAGTGATGGCAGAGCATGGCCGGGAAAAACTCAGCCGGCGAGTTCAGCCGCACGATGAGGGTCCTGTCGTCTTGGGCGACCACCCCCACGGAGGCAGGGTCTGTTTGCTCGCCCGTGCGGAAATCGCGCGCGCCTTCGATGATGTCAAAAAGGCTGGAAAAGGGGGAAGCGCGATCGGGGGAAAGGTAAGAAAGCCAAGAGTCGCGGAAGTCCTGCGCCCGGATAGGGTCGCCGTTGGAAAAACGCGCATTTTCGCGTATGATGAAGGTCCACTGGGTGCGGTCTTCGGAAAGCGTCCAGCTTTGAGCCAGCGCCGGGACAGGAGCCATCGTGCGCGGGTGATAGGAAAAAAGCCCCTCGTAAATGGCAGTGAAAAGCTGGGCCTCGCTTGCCATGTAAGAGCGGCGGAGATCAAGCTGGACATTGCCGCTTGAGAAAACCACGTTAAGCTCGTCGCGGACAGTAGCCCTGGGGCGAATTTGGGCAAAACTTTCCGGCAGCCCACCGCCCCCCGTGCTCCCCGTGCCTCCAGAGCCGCCCCCCGTGCCCCCTGTGCTTCCCGTGCTTTCAGACCCCGTTGGATTTTGTCCGGCAGCCGGCTCAACAGCCGTGCCGCCGCCGCCACTTACAAGCCTTGAACTTTGGCAACCCGGAAAAATAAGCAAAGCAATCCAAAGCGTAAAAAAAAATTTAAAGCTAGATATGGCCATAATTGTATACTAGCCTGTTTCCGTAGTTATGCCAAGCCGCCTAAGCTGGTCTTCTTCTTCCTTTCTGGAGATATATTCAAACTTAAACTGGTTCGCCTTTACGATAGAGTTTTTTATGGTTGAAAGCTCTGGCTTAATCCCTTTAATTTTGCTCCGGTCGGAATCATCGCTTTTTGACTTAAAATAATCGTCCAATGCGGAAAGGCTTTTGTGGTAACTGTTTACATCGCGAATATTTTTTTCAAGATAGCCCATAATCTGCTCTTCGTTCATTTCGGCAAGCTTGGCCGCCGCCGGCCCGTTAACAAAACTGGCCAGGATTTTTATTTTTTTGTCCATCTCTGCGCGGAACTGGGTAAAGTTAAGCTCCTCTTTTACCGGCACCCCCCTGGTTTGATCGACTGTGGAAACCTCGTAAACAATGTCGTCCGGCTCGCTGTTCATCATCTGCTTGATGATCTCCATAATTTTGCTCCAAATGCCCTTTTTGCGGCTGGCAAGAACCTCGGCGTTCCCGTCGGTTTTAAGCGCCGCCTCGCGCAGGGAAATATTCGCCCCCCCGATGGCCTTGGTTCCGTCCAAAAGAATGTTTTTGAAGTTAATCTGAGGCTTGACAGCCTTGGGCTTTTGCTCTTCAACCGCAAGGGATTTTAACACCGCGCTTTTAAGCTCGGAGCCGTTTTCGGTAAAATCCTCTTTTAAGACCTCTTCGATAAGCTCTTGGTAAAACACCGATTTTGGAGGCATGGCCGCCCGGAAGTTTTTCTTGATATTGGGAATGTTCGCGCTGCCGGCATCCAAGCCCTTTGTAAGGTTTTGGCGAATGCTAAGCTTGTAGCTTTCCTTGTAGTAATTTGTAAGGTCTTTAAGGATGCTCATAACCGCAGAGGTGGATTTTGAAAGCCTTGCCGCGCTTTCGTTTATCACGCTCATTGTAATCTGGTCTGTGCCGCCCTTTGCCTGAATATGGATTTCCGCGACAAACTTGGTGTTGTAGGATTGCGAGTCGGGCGAAAAATGAACCCAGTCGATATAGCGAATAAGCCCCAGAATTTTTTTTATGCGTTCAAGGTTAAGAAAATCCATGCCAAGCTGGTAAAAGTTAGCCAGAAAGTCAAGCTGGGTGTCGAAGGAGGCCAGTCTTAAAGACATCTGCTCCGCTCTTTTTACATCGGGCAGGGGGCTGGAATCCGGCACCTCAAGCTCGCTTATTTTGACATCCGCCTTGTAAGGGTCTTCGTTTACAAGCTTTTTCTTTAGGTAAATGTTGTAGAGGGAAAAAAAAGACGATTGAAAGTCGCGTATCGCGTCCTTGAGCTTTACAAGCTCGGACGTTTCCAGCCAATCTTTTCGCGCGGCAAGAGCTTGAGCCAAGTTTTCTTCATAAATAGCGGTATCATTTTCTGCCATACCTATATTATGAAACACTTTGAAAGAAAAGTGAAGGGATCACGGGGATTTTTTTTCATTTAACTCACTCAAAGGCACGGAGCTTTGCTTTGCCGGCGGGTGTCCGGGGAGAAAGCCCCTGCCGGCCGCAGAGCGGAGATTTTTCACCACGGGGGAGGAAGAGAATTAACCACGGAGGACTGGCAAGCTGCGCTTGCTCTGTTAAATGTAGAATTGCTGGTTCCGGCCCTGCGCCCCTTGAGAGCCTTGCGAAAAAATGCTAGGATAACCGGAAAGACTGTCCAAAAGGAAGAAAAGCGGAGATGGAGTGTCATAATTGCAAGACGGAATTGGGGCCTGATCCGAAATACTGCAAGAAGTGCGGGATAAGGCTGTGGGATCCTGTGAATAATCGGCCGGATTATTTAATCAATGGGGCGTATGCCCCGTCGGCCTCGGCCGTGGAAGAGCCGGCGAAGATTTTCTGCCGGAAATGCAAACAGGAGCTACAGGCCGGGTGGAAAGTCTGCCCCGTGTGCGCGGAGCCGGCCCCCGTGTTCAAAATCGCGGAGCCGGCCGAGGTACCGGCGGAAGAAGCCCCGGCCGGGCCGCAGTCGGTGATAAAAACCGCGTGGATACCCCCCGGAGCCTTCTCGATGGGCAGTTCGGCGTGGGAAAAAGGCAGGTATGACGACGAAGGCCCCCAGCGGCAGGTAACGATAAGCCGTGGTTTTTGGATGGGCGTTTACCCCGTAACACAGGAACAGTGGGAGCGCGTGATGGGGAAAAACCCCAGCCATTTTAAGGCGAACCCTGCCGCCGGGGAGGAGCAGGGCAGGCGGCCTGTGGAGAGCGTAAGCTGGCATGACGCGCTTGCGTTTGCCAACCGGTTAAGCATAATGGAAGGGCTGGAGCCGGCGTACAGCGTAAAGGGAAAAACAGACCCCGGCGACTGGGGCGCGGCATGGGATGCGGTGAAAATAATTGAAGGCTCCGGCGGGTGGCGGCTGCCGACGGAGGCGCAGTGGGAGTACGCCGTGCGAGCGGGCACGGCGGCGGCGTTCAGCGACGGATCGCAGGACTGGGAGAAGGAC
>WRKI01000125.1 GCA_009778155.1 Spirochaetota bacterium | reverse complement strand
ATCAGCGTTTCCCTCTGTATTTGCTCATTTCATTGCGCAAATACGGGTAAGAAGCACTGATTAAATCCTCGATGGGATTTAATCAGTGCTTCCTTAGATTTTCCGGCACATATTTTAGCGACTCGCCGTATTTCTTCACAGCGGCCATGCAGATTTCGGCCGTTCTTAGCTTTTTGGGCACATCGTTGAGAATCAAGCCAAAGTCGTTTACTGCGGCCAGGCACATCTCGGCGGTTTTTAGACCTTCCGGCACATAACTTAAAGCCCCCCCGCTTTGCCGGACAGCCGCCATGCAAAAGTCAGCCGTTTTTAGGTTTTCCGGCACATAACGCAACGCCCCTCCGTCTTGCATAACAGCGGCCAGACAAAGATCGATGTACATCGGGGACTTTTTCAAGTTTTCCGGAAGATACCGCAAGGCCATGCCGTCTTTTTTAACGGCGGCCATGCAAAAGTCGGCATTTGCCGGGGCATTTGCCGTGGCATTTGCCGCCGCCGATTTCAAGCTTTCCGGCGCATAATGCAAGACAGCTCCGTTATACGGGGCGGCGGCCAGACAAAGCTCGGCCGTTTTTAGGTTTTCCGGCACATGACGGAGAGCTTCCCCATTTTCCTGCACAGCCGCAAGACAAAGCTCGGCCGTTTTCAGACTTTCGGGCACCGACCCCAGCGATGCGCCGTCTTGCAAAACAGCGGCCATGCAGACAGAGGCGGTTTTTAGTTTTTTCGGCATAAACTCAAAGATTTCGACATCCTGAGCGACTGCCGCAAGGCAAAATTCCTCGGTCAACAACTCCTTCGGCATTTGCCGAAACGCAAGCCGCCCGGCCTGCCACCCCTCATCCTTCATCTTTGAAAGCCAATCCCTCTGCTCTTCGTTCATGCCTACCCCTTAATTTCACGTTTCTTCCATTTTGAGCCTTCAAGCCCCCCTCTGTCTACGCCGCCTTGCCGGAGGTTACACGGCAAACGCATGAACGACACGAACCTCGGAAGTATCTCACACAAAGGCACAAAGGCACGAAGTTTTGTTTTGCGGGTGGGCGGCCGGGGAGAAAGCCTCTGCCGGGGGCAAAGCGAGGAAAGCCAGCGGGAAACGCTGATTAGCGTCGAGTTAATCAGTGTTTCCCTAGCTTAACCTTTGTGCCTCCGTGCGGGCTTTTCTTCACCAAGCCCCCGGCGGATTACCGCGCGATCCTTGGCAGGACGTAGTTTTCGACCTCGTGCCGGATTTTTTCTATATCGACAGTTTTGTACTCACCGTTTTCGTAGAGAATGCGCCCCTGCACCATCGTAAGGCACACGTCGCTGCCCTTGGCCGCATAAGCGACGGCGGCAAAGGGATCGCTTAAGGGGAAAAGGTGCGGGGAGTCGAAGTTCAGCATGATAATGTCGGCATCGTAGCCGGGGGCGACGCGGCCGCACTCCCCTGCCCTGCCCTGGCCAGCCGCGCCGTTTACAGTCGCCATCTTGACAGCTTCGTAGGCGGGCATGACGGAAGGGTTGCCAGTTTTGTATTTTTGCAAAAGCGCGGCGGCTTTTATCTCCTCGAACATATCAAGATTGTTGTTGGAACACGCGCCGTCCGTGCCAAGCGCCACGTTCATCCCCCTCTCCTGCATCTTTGCCACAGGCGCGACCCCCGATGCCAGCTTCAAGTTGCTTACCGGGCAGTGGGCGGCTGTCGCGCCGGCGGCGGCCAGAATGTCCATGTCGCCCTCCGTAAGCCAGCAGCAGTGGGCGGCGGTGGTCTTGCTGGCAAAAACCCCGTTTTCGCTTAAAACTTCCGTGGGGGTTTTTCCGTATCTTTCTATGCAGGCCTTATGCTCGCGCTCCGTCTCGCTAAGGTGGAGATGCAGGCGCAAGTTGTTCTCGGCGGCAAAGGCCGCGCTTTTCTCCCAGACGGCTGGCGCGGAGGTGTACTCCGCATGAATGCCCGTATCGATTATAAGCCGCCCGTCGCCGCGGCGGCTGCCGGCACCCGCCCCCTCCGCCAAAAGCTCTTTCACTTCCATAACGCCGCGATCTTTTTCAAAATCGAACTTGTCCATGTCAAGGCACAAAACCGCGTTGGTAATGTTCGCCTTAACCCCGGTTTCCAGCACGGCCAGGGCAATTTGAGGCAGGTGGAAATACATATCGGTACAACTGACAACGCCGAAACGAATGCACTCGGCAAGCCCCAGCCGGATGCCGGCGGCGATGCAGCGTGCGTCGAGCTTGCTTTCCGCAGGGAAGATGTGGTTAAAAAGCCATTCTTGCAGGTTGTAGTCGTCCGCATAGCCGCGCAAAAGGGTCATGGGCAGGTGGCTGTGGGAGTTGACAAGCCCCGGCATGAGCAGGCGCCGGGAGCCGTCGATGACGCGGGCGGCTTTTTCCGCAGGGGGCTTGTCGCCGACATAAACGATTTTTTTGCCCTTTACGCCGACATAACCGTGCCGCAACACAGCCCCTTGCTTGGCAAAACCTTGCCCCTCTTGCGCCCCCTGTCCGTTTTCTTCCATAGTAATAACTGTGATGCCGCTAAACAGCGTATCCATTTTCGCTCCTCCTTCTCCTATTTGAGTTTGACCGGCTGGCCGAACAAAAAGTCCTTCCAGTTTTTGCTTACGATTTTATCTGCCCCGTCCCTGATAGAAACAGGGAGAGAGACCCTTTCGTTGCCGTAGAAGTCGCACTGCCCCTGGGTGATTTTGACCCCGGCGACCCCGTTGTCGCGGATAAGTCGGGCAAAATCAAGAATGCTTGCGGGTTTTTCTTTTAAGTAGACGCCCAAGGGTTCACCCCTGGCGACCCGGGCGGCGCTGTGGGTATCGGTGCCGGCCAGCGCGGTTTTGTTGATTTTTTGGGCGTAAAGGCAGGCAAGCGCGTCGTAGGAATCGTTGTTGTTCCCGCCGTTGGCGACCTCCACCCCGTCCACGCAGGCGGTGCTAAGGACGACTTCCCGAATGTGATCGTGCTGGCGGAAAGGGTGCGCCTGAACTACAGCCCCGCCGGCAGCTCTTACCGCGAGAAACTGTTCGAGCCTGCTCCAGCGCACGACTTCCGGGTGTGCCAAAAGCCAGTTTTTGTCAAGGCCGTAGACCAAGTAGTCGTCGCTGCCGTCAAAGGTTTCTTCCCAGCCTAAAAAAACATCCAAGCCCAGCTTTTCCCCCTCTTCTTTGGCCGCCTCGTAGCCTCGGCAAAAACGATGCACCCATTCCCGCCAAGGGAGTCTTCTTGACACGCCCGAATTTCCGTTCCAAAAATGATCGGTAACGATGATCCCGGCATAGCCCCTGTCTTTGTAGACCCTTGCAAGCTCCTTGCCGCTGGAAACTGAACAGGCACTGGATTCGGCCGTGTGGAGATGCGTTTCGTATAAATATTTCACAATGCAGTATTCCAATTCTGAAAGGCAGACAACCGGAGCCGGGCGCACCCGGCCCCGGTTCAATCTGCATCGGGCAAGGCGGAGTCGAACCGCCGACCTCTTGGTCCCGAACCAAGCGCGCTACCATCTGCGCTACTGCCCGAAATTAAAAAGCTGCCCGAAAGCAAGGCTCGGACAGCTTTTCAACGGGAGCGACGGGGCTTGAACCCGCGATCTCCGGCTTGACAGGCCAGCGTGATAAACCAGCTTCACTACGCCCCCAGTGATATTTAAAGTCTAGCGGAAAATCGAAAAGTTGTCAAGAGAAAAATGAAAAAAAAATGTTTTTTTTATGGATCGGCGAAAAAAAATATTTTTTTTTCAAAAAAAGACTGGACAAGCCGGCAAAGCCATGTTAAGATGAATCATATCTTAATTTTGAGAGGAGAAAATAACATGGCAGATCGACATTTACCGGGCGATTCCGTAACGGATCCCCAAGTAGCAATCAAGTACCTTAAGGACGGGAACGAAAGGTATCTAAAAGGCGCCCTTAGGGACAAAAGCACCTACAAGGCAGATAGGGATGTCGTAATAAAAGGCCAAAAGCCTTTTGCGGCAGTGCTTACCTGCTCGGATTCGCGCACTCCCCCGGAAATCTTTTTTGACCAAGGGATTGGCGACATTTTCGTATGCAGAAATGCAGGAAACTTTGCCGATGATACCGCTTGCGGTTCAATCGACTTTTCCGTCGGCGTACTTGGTGTGCAGGTCGTAGTGGTTATTGGCCACAATGAATGCGGCGCGGTAATCAATGCCCACAAAGGTACTTCTGGCTTGCCGGAAGAGTTGCAGTGCGTGCTTGGCAAAATCCAGGCGAACTTTAAGGGCGGCGACGTAAACGACGCTGTAAAAGAAAATGTAATGAGCTCGGTGGAACGCATTAAGGGTCTTAAATTCGTAAAAGAAAAAGGCATCCCGGTTCTTGGCGCTTATTATGACATTGGAACAGGCGTGGTTACTTGGTACTAAGTAGCTGATGCGTTCCGGTAAACAGCAGCCTCGCTTGCGCGGGGTTGTTGTTTGCATAAGGAATTTGTCCCTAGCATACAACAAGGGGTTGTGCGGCACGTTCCTCACAACTCCTTTTTTCTATCTTGCCATGTATACTGCCGCAAGCGGCCGGCTTGGCTGATAGTTATAATTTTTTAAGGAGGAATATCGTATGGGGAGTGAAGCAACGCTATCGCCAGCCCACATAAGGGAAACAAGAAAGGTTGCGTTTGTAACTTGGGCTTCCATCTTCGTTATGGGTTATATGAACGCCTACGGGCTGGGTACTGGAAACTGGCTTTTGGGCGCAATGGTTACGCCGCAGACGGGCAATTTTGTCTGGATGGGGAAAAACTTGGCAGACGGCAACTGGCCGGCTTTATTTACCAACTTTATGTTGTTTTTCGGCTTTGCCGGCGGCAATATTTTCGGGTTTTACACAAAGAGCATTACCCCGAATAAAACAAAGCAGTTCTTGTTTAGCTGGACTTGTTTTATTATTCCGGTTATTCTCTTTCCCATAACCATGAGCTTTGTTGCAAATACTTCGGTCGCGTTTTTTGTTATGGGTTTTGCGGCGGGTTGTGGCCTTAGCTTTTTTAGACAGGTGTTTCACTTGGATATAAATAACGCTATGGCAACGGGAAGCGCGCGCTTTGTCGGGTTGTGGTTCTGGGAGGCCTGCATTAAAAAGGCAAAAACGGAGAAAAAAGAAATGCTTACTTTCGTGCTTTTCTTTGTTTGTCTTTTTTCATTTTCTGCCGGCGCATTTTTGTACACTATTGTAGCCAACACGCTTTTTGCCGGCGCAAGTCTGTGGATTTTATACTCCGGAGAATTGGTGCTTATTATCGTATGTATTATTCCATACGCGCTTGCTCCTAGAGACCCGGACTTCGTAAAGCCTCGCGGCGAATACGGCGGCGGTATCAACAAGGCGTAAGTTGTTTTTTCCATTGTTTGGGGAAACTGTTGTTCAACATGGGCTGTCCGGGAATGCGGGCAGCCCTATAATGTAGCCCTTCGATATAAAAAGAGCCTGTTGCAAGTTCAATATTTTGCAACAGGCTCTTTTTTTCATCCGCCCTCTGAACGGAAAAAAGCGCAAAAAAAAGCCCGGCGACGACCTACTTTCCCGCGCCTTAGAGGCGCAGTATCATCGGCGCGGGAGGGCTTAACTTCCGTGTTCG
>WRKI01000124.1 GCA_009778155.1 Spirochaetota bacterium | reverse complement strand
CCCCCCCCATTCGATTTTAACAAATAGAGACATTATAATAGGAAGAAACTCGTCTAAACCCCTTTTTGAGGGAGAACTTGGCCAGGCCGATCCCCCTGTGCCAAACCCGCAGGAAAAAAGGCAGGCAAAAAATCAAACAGGAAAAATACGCATAAAAGACCGGACAGCCGTCCGGGGGCTTGCAGCCCGTTTTTACGCGGTTTTTATAGGTTTCCCGGTACGGGAAACCAGGCTTGCCCGTATGGGCGGCCAACAATTTACGTTCTTGCAGAAAACTGCAAGAAAGGAGCTTTTTTATGAAAAAAACCGTCTTTGCCGCATTGTCGGCAAGCTTGGTTCTCGTTTTGGCCTCTTGCGGGGGCACGCCGCCTGCCCAGCAGCCGGCAGTGAGCGGAATGATGCCCGCCAGCGTCCAGCAGTTCATGGCGAGCGCGCCGGAAGACGCGCTGGTCGCTATCGGTGTTGCAAGATTCGCAACCCAGCACCAGTCCATGACAATGTCCGCAAACAGGGCGCGGGTGGCAATCGCCCAGACAATGGATTCGGTCGTGCAGGGGATGATTCGGGACTACTTTGGAGCCAACGAACTTACCGGCGATGCCTTGTCCTTTTCGGAAAGCATCTCGGTAACCCTCACCCATGCTGACGTCTCGGGCGCGAGAATCGCGGTTACCGACATGATGCCCGACGGAACTGTCTGGTCTGTCGCGGTGCTTGACCGGGCGACCGCTACCCAGGCGATAAACCAGGCGCAAGTGCAGGCAAGGCTGGCCGTTCCCGCAATGGCCTCCTTTGACGCGGAAGCGAGAATGCAACAAGCCTTTTCACAGTTAAACGGCGGTGTCCCGGTTCAAACCGTGGACAACTAGGAAACGGCGTTTCCTTTGGGAAACACAGCTTCCTTTAACAAAACGCCAAGCAAGGAGCGGGCTTCCGCTCCTTGTTTTAAGGAGATAGAGATGAGAAAAAGCACAATCGCGTTAGCCGCCATCCTTGCCATGCTGGTAACAGTTGCAACCACCGCGCAAAGCCAGACTGCCGCGCCCGGCTTTGTGCAGAATTTCCTGGCAGGCGCACCGGGAAACGTGTTTGTCGGCGTGGGTTACGGCACAGGACACAATGCGGAGGCGGCAAGATTTAACTCGGTTCATGCGGCTACAGCCGATCTTGTTCACGGCATAGAGGGCTGGATAGCGACTTCCCTTGCTGCCAACGGGGACAGCGGACTTGCGCGAGAGTTTTTGCAAAGTATGGTATCGGCTTCAGAAAGCGCCCTTTTCCGTGATACCCCCCAGATCTCTGGCGATAATACGCTAGACCATGTATGGAGCCGGGTTGCGGATACATCTTTTTCAGGAGGATCGTTTTATTATTCAATTCATATTTCAAAAGGCGCTCGTTTTTCCCAGCTCCAGCCTAGCGGCAGCCAGACGGTAAACCATATCTGGAATATTTTTGGTGCAGAAGAAACGGAGGGCATGGGCATGGCTGCCTCATATACAATTGTCGCTAACGGCAGTACCAGAGTCGCGCTTCAAGGCACGGATGCCGGCGGCACTGTTTGGACTGTTGTTTTTCTGAACAAATCAGACGTTGTAATGGAAAGCGAGATTGATGTAATTGAAAGCGAACTTGATCAAGAGCTGATAGCAAGCCCCTCGCCTGCTTTTAGATTAGTTCCTGAGCCTGTAGCAAATTTCCTAGACAGCCTCTCTGAAGATTCTATCTTTGGTATAGGTGTGGCAAGAATGTCTAGCGTGCGCCTTTCAACAGCCGTGGCGGAACACAGAGCCCGCGTCGGGCTTGGTTCTACTTTGGATGCTGGCGGGAGAACTAATAGCGTTTCTTTCGTCAATGAATTTCTTAGCGAGACGATAGTCGAAGCCGATGTTAGCGGCACGAAAACTGTAGTTCTAGCCCAGGAACCAGGCGGCACTGTCTGGGCTGTTGTTGTCTTGGACAGAAACTTTTAAGGAGATAGAGATGAGAAAAAGCACAATTGCGTTAGCAGCCATGCTTGCCGCACTTGCGGCCGTATTCACGGCCTGTTCGGAGAACGGGGGAACGGCCGAAGCTCCCGGGCAAGAGGCTGCGCTTGACAGCCCCCGCCGCGAGGGAATCGCTGGCGATTTTGACATGGAAGCGGCCCCCTACGGACACCTTGACACTCTGCCGGGCTTTCAAGACATGGAGCCAATGTTAGGCGAAGGAATAGAGCACCTTGGCGGAATCTTTTTGGAAGGCGCGGCCTTAGACGCATTTATGGAGATTGCGGAAATCTTGGAATTGGAAATCGAAATTTTGGACTCGGACGCGGCGCAGGATGCGGCGCAAACAGCGGAGCAAACAGCGGAGCAAACAGCGGAGCAAACAGCGGAGCAAACAGCGGAGCAGTATCCGGCGGCCTACATTGAAATTGAGGCTTTCGATGTGCCGCAAACACAGCCGTTTTTCGCTGAGCCTTCCGCGAATAATCCCCTGCAAACAGACATGGGGGCCGCCGATGCCGCGCAAAACTTGATGAACCAAATGTTCGGTGCAAGGTAGCGACAGCCGGCTTTAATTTTAAGGAGAAACAGCGAGATGAAAAAAGCAATATCGGTTTTAGCCGCGCTAGTAACATTGGGCTGCGCGGGATCCGGCGGCGCGGCAGACGGCGGCGGCTTTTGGGTTACAATGCCCGGCGCGGGGTCGCTGACAATAGTCGGGGTTTCCGGGCCGCAACTGTCGGCCGCTACCGTAACCGAGAACGCCCGCGAACACGCCGCACGCAACGCATCCATGTTTCACCGTGTCGAAGCGAGTTTTTTCAGCAGGCAGGTAATCGGGACGGGCATATTCGATTTTGAAAACCTCTCTGAATACACGATAAGCTACGACGAAAACTTGGGGCCGTTTATGGAAAGGCTCACCTTCGATCCCGACAGGGATGTTTTGACGGCCGCCGGCACGACGGGCATACGTTTTTCCTATCCGGCGTTTTTGCCCGCGCCGGTCAGCTTTTCGCAAGCAAGAAACCCGGACGGCAGTCCGGGCTGGATCACCGTGCCGCCGGAAATCAGCGGCTACCTTGTCGGGGTGGGGCACTCGGGGCGGCGGTTAAGAGTGGGCGACACCTTTGCAAACTCCGTCAATGCGGCAATCGCCTCGATGATTTTTCAAATTTCGACAACAACGACGGCAAGGCAGGAGGAAGCAAACTCTATAATCACGACAGTCTACACGCATGAAAGCAGCGGCAGTCTGACAAACTTCTTCGTTCTGGAGACCTGGCTCGACCCCGTCTCCCTGAGCGTGTGGACGCTGGCCATCGCTCGGCCGGCAAACTAAGGAACCCTGCCCGTCGAGTTTTCGGCCGGCAGGAGTAACACAGCAAAGTTCCCGTCTGAAGTTTCGGACAGGTTCAGATATAAAAATTTTTGGAGGAACAGTATGTTCAAAAAAACAATTGTCGTTTTTGCATTGCTGGCGGTCTTTGCCGGCAATGCAGTATTTTCGCAAGCTCCCGTGGCGCTGGATACGGCCCTTTCAAACGCGGCAAGCCAGTTTGCCGCGACCGTTCCGCACGGAGGCAGGCTGGCAGTCATCAATATCGTTTCCGATACTGACGCATTGTCGAACCATGTGATAAACCAACTGATAGTGTCGCTTGTAAACACCGGCGCTTTTACAGTCGTGCCCAGGGGCGAAGTCGAATTTTTGGCGGCGCAGGCGGAATTAGACCTTCAGATGACAGGCTTTATCGGCGACGACACCCAGGCGATGATAGGCCATGCGGTAGGCGCGGACAGCATTTTAACGGGAACCCTGCACCGGGAAACCCCGACAACTTTTCGTTTAATAATCCACGTCATAAACGTAGAAGGCTTCGCTATTAGCGCGGCATATAGCGGCGCGATTGTTGACGATCATCAAATGGCGACCTTGCTGGGGATACAAATTGTCGATCTTATTCCGGATTACACAACTGGTGAACGCTTGGGAATGGCGGCCTTAAACACGATTTTTGGCGTTGGTTCCATTACAAGAGGCCATCATATCGGCTGGACTGTTACCGGTTTGCAAGTAGTCGGCATAGCTTTTTTTGTAGCCGCTCAAGTGCTCGTTCCTGAAGAGTTTGATATTGACCCCTGGACCGGGGAAAGGAACGAGCTGAATGTGGGCGACAGGCGCCGGCTTAACACCGCCGGTTTTATCGCATTGGGCGCGGGCACGGTGGTGGGCTGGGTAATCCCCTTCTTCCACACAAGGGCTGGTGCCGGCACTCCTGTTGCCAGCAATCCTGTCCCTTTCAACTTCGAGCTTGTGTCAACTAACAACCAGAATATTAACGGTGTTAGAATAATGCACAGGATCACTTTTTGAAAAAAAATGTCGCGTAACAAACGGCATACGCCCCGCCGGACTGTCCGGCGGGACGGCTCAGGAATAAAAATTTTTGGAGGAACATCATGTTCAAAAAAACAATCGTCGTTTTTGCATTGTTGGCGGTCTTTGCCGCCGGCACAGTATTTTCCCAAGCTGCCCCTGCGTGGGTAAACACACCGTCTTCAAGATTCAGCCAGCAGCTTTATGTCTCGGCTGTCGGCGCAGGCCCCAACCGCACGCTTGCCGAAAGCGCGGCCTTGGCAAGTCTTGCCGGGCAGTTCGGCCTTTCCGTGGAAGACGAGCTTAGGATCAACAACATTTACTGGGAAGCCACGCGGTCTGGTTTCCAATCCGAGTGGTCAGAGGTAACGCAAGTTGACAGGACTATCGTAACGGCCGCCACGGTGAACTTTCTTGTCGGGGCGGAAGTCCGCGATGTCTGGCATGACGGCGCAGGCACTTTCCATGCGGTGGCCGTCATGGGCAGGGCAAGGACGGCGCAAATTTACACAGAAATGATACGGGCGAATCTTTCCATGATAGACAGTCTTACCGACATGGCCCCGGCGGAAAGAAATTCAATCGCCGGTTTTGCGCGTTACACCCTGGCGGGGGCGGCGGCGGACGCGAATATGTCTTACGCCCTGGTGCTTGGCGCGATAGGCGCTCCGCCTGTTTCCGGGGTAAGGCCCGGCGACCAGTACAGGCTTACGGCATCTCAGATTGCGGCTAACATCCCCGTTATGGTTGTTGTTGAAAGAAGGGACGACCTTGACATGGGCGACAGAATCCACGGGGCTTTTTCGCGGGTTGTTTCGGACATGGGGCTTAGAACGGTTTCCAGCGGGGCGCAGTACACGCTGGAAGTGCGCATGAATATGCCGGAGCTGCCTTTTCCAAACCAGCGGAATATTTTCGTGCGTTACGAAATTTCGGCAAACTTTATAAACAGCGCGACAAGGGTTAGCCAGATGCCGGCTTTTAACATCAACGGGCGGGAAGGCCACGCCATTTTGTCCGAGGCCGAAAACCGAGCCATTGTCGCCGCCGAAAGAAGGATTTTAGAAGAATACAGCAACCTGCTTTCCGAAAACCTTTTCCGCATCCTGCCCAGACGCTAAACTCCCGCCGCCTTTCAAACAAGCCCGCCCCGCCGGACTTTCCGGCGGGGACTTTCTTTCTGGGCACCGGCTC
>WRKI01000123.1 GCA_009778155.1 Spirochaetota bacterium | reverse complement strand
AGCAACCTCCGTGTGCTCTTCTCTTCCTGCTGGAAACAGAGTTGCTTCGCAGAGCTATCTCCCTCGGCAGCCGCCCGCAAAGCAAAGCTCCGTGCCTTGGTGTGAGCCTCTTTTTCCCCGTGGTGAAAATCCCCCGCTTGGCGGCCGGCAGAGGCTTTCCCCCTGGGCAACGGCTCGCGAAACAAAGCTCCGTGCCTTCGCGTCTTTGCGTGAGCTTCCTCCTTCTTCGTGGTGGAAATCCCTAGCTTTGCGGCCGGCAGGGCTTTCCCCCTGGGCAGCCGCTCCCAAAGCAAAACTCCGTGCCTCGGTGTGAGGGCTTCCTCGCTTGGTCGCCGGCAGAGGCTTACTCGCAGGGCAGCCGCCCGCTGGTTTTCGCTCGCAAGCTCGGAAACAGTGCTTTGCTCGCTGGGCTTTCGCCCCGGGCAGCGGCTCGCTAAACAAAGCTCCGTGCATCCGTGCCTCCGTGTGAGCCTCCTTTTCTGTGCCCGGCAGGGGCTTTCTCCCCGGACAGCGGCTCGCAAAGCAAAGCTCCGTGTGATTCTCTTCTCCGTGGCCTCCGTGAACCTCTTCTTCACGCATCCGTGTGAGCCTCCTCCTCATTATTCGCGCCCCCTTCGATTTTTTTTGCGTTTTTGATCTCTTTTTGCTTGAACGCAGAGGCCGGCCTTCTTATATTCAAAGAAGGGGCAGCGTGGAAAAGCCGGGCAGCATCAGTATAACAGCAAGTAGAGAGGCAAAGAGGCAGAATGAGAATTAGGTACAAACTTAGCGTAATCGTGGCGATCGCCATAATGCTTAACGTTTTTATAAGCACACTCATACAAACAATCCGCTCCACGGCTTTAAGCCGCGATTTAAGCGTAAGCATACTCAACCACACCAGCGCCTATTGGGCAGAACATTGGTCGGGACGCATGATCTCGCACTTCCAAGTACTGCGCACAATGGCAGACATTATGGGCGACTACGAAGCGCTGCCCCAAGAAATAAGGCGCGATGTTTATGACGAAATGATGATGGCCACAGTAAAAGCCAACGAACACTTTTTCGGAATGAACGTCCTGTGGCTCCCTGACATACTGGATAGCGATGCGGACAACTTAGGCCGCGTAGGGGCAACCTCCGCAGGCCAGCACGGCAGCGCTTTTTTGCGCCAACTTGCCGGCGGCGGCATAGTCCACCAAACCCTTTTGAATTACAACGATATGAACGCGCACCTGCGCGGGCCTAACTCCAGAAACGACCGGGTGGAAAACCCCTCTTCCAGAACAGTCGAAGACCGCGGCGAGGTTTATGTAGTAGTACTCTCCAGCCCAATAATCAACAGACGCAGCTCGCAAGTCGTCGGCATTTTGTCCATCCTGTTAGACCTTGCAGTAGCCCAGCCCCAACTGATGTCCTTTATGGAATACCAGCAGGACATAGCCACAATGTCAATATACTCCAACAGCGGACACATCATAGCAAGCTCCATGCCATCCTACCTGAACGACAACGTGGAACGCCGGACAGGACTGTTCGGAGACAGCCTGCCGGAAATAAGACGGGTGCTGGCCGCCGGGGAAAATTACCAGACAAGATTTTTCTCGCCGGACATGGGCGGCAATCTGGAGTTCGCCATAAAATCCTTCCCGCTTGGAAACAACTCCGGAGCCACATGGAGCGTAAGCCTTACAATAGCCGAAGAAAGCATAATGGCTCCGATAAACGCAATAACAAGAGAAGCCATCATTATCGTATCCTTATTAAGCCTTGCCATAATAACCGCCTGCGTATTGTTTTTCGGCAAAGCCACCCAACCCCTTTTGTGGCTGCAGCATGAAATAGGCATCCTTGCCCAGGGCGACTTTCGGAACGTAGACTTGTACCACTACAACGGCAACGACGAAATCTCCGCGCTTATATCCAGCTTTGACCGCACGCAAAAAGGAGTCCACGCCCTTATTTCGCAAGTGCAAAAAGAAGCAGAATCCCTGTCCGGCATAGGCGAGACCCTTTCTGCCAACATGAGCCAGACAGCCGCCGCCGTAAACGAAATTGCCGCGAATATCCAAAGCGTCAAAAGCAGGGCGGTAAACCAGAGCGCAAGCGTTACCGAAACAAGCTCCACAATGAAACAACTTGTGAAGAACATCGACAAACTGGACGGCTTTATAGGCGACCAAAGCTCCAACGTCTCGGCGGCTTCATCGGCCGTCGAGGAGATGGCCGCGAACATACGATCTGTTACCGACACCTTGGTAAAAAATTCCGCCAACGTAAAACACCTCATGGAAGCCAGCGAAGTAGGCCGCACCGGGATAAACGAAGTCGCCGCCGACATTCAAGAGATAGCGCGGGAATCCGCCGGGCTTATGGAGATAAACGCCGTGATGGAAAACATCGCAAGCCAGACCAACCTATTGAGCATGAACGCCGCGATAGAGGCCGCACACGCAGGAGATGCGGGCAAGGGCTTTGCGGTCGTGGCCGACGAAATCCGCAAGCTGGCCGAAAGCTCCAAGGAGCAGTCGAAAATTATCAACGCGGTTTTGAAAAAGATAAAAACTTCGATAGACAAAATCGCCATCTCCAACGAGAACGTGCTTGACAAGTTCGAGGACATAGAAGCCGGCATACGCGTAGTCTCGGAGCAGGAGGACAATATTCGCAACGCTATGGAAGAGCAGGAAGTAGGCAGCCGGCAGATCGTCAATGGCATCTTGGAGATTACAGAAATTACCCGCAAGGTAAAAAACGGATCAAGCGAGATGCTGCAAGGGGCAAACGAGGTTATCCGGGAGACAGGCAGTTTGGAAATTGCCACCCGCGAGATCGGCGACAGCATGAACGAGATGGTCTCTGGAGCCGACCAGATAAATTCCGCCGTAAGCCAGGTGAACAGCCTGAGCCGGCAGAACAGCCATGCGATAAACACCCTTGTAAAGGAAGTTTCGCACTTTCAAGTTTAGGGTTCCGACTGTAACGAAAGGGCGGCAAATTTGATATATTATTGAAGGTGATTGCGACGGCTGCCACCGCTGCCACCGCAAGTGGTCGCTTGCGCCGCTTACGGAAGTTTTTAGTTTCGTTATCGACTAAAATATGCCGATTATAGAAAAGGGAGGATCCGGGAAATCTGTAGAAACTTCAGTTTTTACATTTTCGCTTAACAACTTGCGCAAAAGCCCTGTATGCGTTAGCATATAGGGAGAGGGCAATCAAATGAAAAGAACGTATATGGTGTACTTATTTTTGATGACATTTTTCCCATTTCTTCTGTCCTGTCAAACAACCGCCGCGCCCGAAAACGAGATTGCGGCGAGTGTTTCAGCCGGGCCTGTCAGCTATTCATCCCCTCCCGTCGAACGGCCGCTGTTGGATGAGGCCCCCCCGGTTTTAGAGGTCAGTCTTTCCACCGAATATTTCAACTCCTTTGTCCCAGGCGAGGATTCCCTTGAAATTAGCATAAATTTAGTTTCCGAAGCCCCAATCAGGGAATGGAAAATACAGGTGATGGAACCCCTGCCTTCGGTTTCCGTCTTTTACGAGTGGAGCGGTTTTGGCGCGCCCCCGGCTTCGGTCTCTTGGGACGGCTCTGGCAAGTTCGGCGCGGTCGCCCTTTCCGCATCGACTTATCCTTTGCGGGTTTCCGTTACCGACGAAAACGGTCTTTACAGCCTTTCCGAAAGCGACATCCAAGTCGGCATTATCGTCATAAGGGAGTCCGACAACAGTATGCGCATTCGGGTTCCTTCCATTACATTCGCCCCGAACTCTTCCAGCCTTTCCGCATGGCTTTCCCCGGCGCAGGTTACCAACAACGACCGCGTCCTGCGCGAGATTGCCCAGGCCTTAAACCAGCGTTTCGGCGGCTACCGGGTCCGGGTGGAAGGCCACACGAACTTTTCAAGCGGCGAGCAGGCCAGCCAAGCTCTTCTCAATTTGGGCAACCAAAGGGCAAGGGCTGTGGTCGATTATCTTATCGCCCTGAACGTAAACCGCATTCGCTTGAGCACGGTGGGGATCGGCGGCGCCCTTCCTATCGCCAGTTTTGACGACCCGAACAGCGGCTGGAAAAATTACCGTATCGACTTTGTCATTTTAAGGTGGTAGCGCCCTTGTGAAAATTCTGGTAACGCCGACTTCGCTAAAGCCCGACTCGGACAGCCCGGCTTTGAAAAAACTTCGCTCCTTTGCCCCTGAGCTTGTTTTTAACACAACCGGCAAGCCTCTTGGCGAAGAGGCTTTGGCCGCCGCTCTTGACGGCTGCGACGGCTGTGTTGCCGGTCTTGACTATTTTACGGCTGGCGTTATCGAAGGGTCGCCCAAGCTAAGGGTTATTTCCCGTTACGGTGCGGGTTTTGACCGTGTCGATTTGGACGCGGCTAGGAAAAAAAACATTGTCGTCTGCAACACCCCAGGGGCGGGCAGCCGGTCGGTGGCCGAGCTTGCATTGGCGCTTTTGCTCTGTGTCGCCCGCAGGGTTCCGCTGGCCGACAGGGAAACCAAGGGCGGCTTGTGGCCGCGTATGCAGGGGATTGAGCTTTTCGGCAAGACGATTGGCATTCTGGGTTTCGGGGCGATTGGCCGCGCTATGGCTCAGCTTGCCGCCGGTTTTTCCATGAAGGTTTTGGCCTGCGATCCTTTTATCGACCGGCTCTACGTCGAGGGGCAGGGGGTTGAGGCGGTGGATTTTCAGGGGCTTATTTCCCGCTCGGATTTTATTTCCCTGCATTTGCCGCTTAACGGCGACACGAAAAACATTATTTGCGCGGCTTCAATGGAAAGTATGAAAAAAGGGGCTGTAATCATTAACACTGCCCGGGGCGGGCTTATTGACGAGGCGGCCGCCTACGATTTTCTGCTTTCCGGCCGTTTGGGGGGGCTTGGTTTGGATGTGTACGAAACGGAGCCGCCGCCGCCTTCGCCGCTTTTTGCCTTGGAAAATGTTGTGTGCACGCCTCACTGCGGGGCGCACACTGCCGAGGCTGTCAAGGCTATGGCCGACACTGCCGTAGAAAACCTGATCGACGTTCTTTCCGGCCGCCCCTGCAAGCACGCGCTGTAGTTTCCGGGGGAGTCCAAAAAAACTCACACAAAGGCACGAACCTCGGAAGCATCTCACACAAAGGCACAAAGGCACAAAGTTAAGATTAAGGAAGAAAACGCAGCTTTATCATACTTTATCCCCTTTTTGTGCTTTATTGTTAGGCAAGAGGAAGGCTTTGGCCTTATCATATCCCTCCTTTGTGCCTTCGTGCCGCGAACCAAAGGTTCGATGTGCCTTTGTGTGATTAAATCGGGAGTAAATTCAGCCTCTTCTCCGTGTTCCTTCGTGGTGAAAATTCTTCTTTTTGCCGGCTTGACAAAAATTTTCCAGCGTGCTATAATCCGGGGTAGCCTCCGCTTGGCGGGCGTGATATTTTATTGCCAAAGGGGTAAATCCATGATTCTGTCTTGGGAAAAGGTGTTTCAGGAGGGCTTTCTTTCAAAGGGTCGGTGCGGCGGGCGCGGCAGACGTGGTTGCCGGAAGGCTAAGTCTATACCCGGCCGTGGTTTATACCCCCCCCCCCC
>WRKI01000122.1 GCA_009778155.1 Spirochaetota bacterium | reverse complement strand
CCCCCCGTGCGTTACGGGGCGAAGAGGCCTGGTGAGGCCTAACAAAATACACTCTACGATCTATTTACAAAAAACCTATCAAGGTGGAAGATGAAGTAAGCGTCAACAACCCCCGGCATGGGGGGTGCGCTGTATACAGGTTTCCGCGTTGCGGAGGCTTTAATTTTAACGCCGCTATTGCGGCATAAACGAAGGAGGCCAAACATGGCTAACAATTGTGGAGCGTGTCTATTTTTTCAAGGTCCTGGCAAAAAGTGCGTAGGGAACCGCACTCCAAACTCGACATTTCCCGCGCCGCCTATGTGCTTTAAAGCACCGGCGAGCTTTTTCAGCGGGAAAGTGTGCGGCGGCTGTCGTCTTTACCAAGGTCTCGGCCAAAGGTGCGCCGGGAACCGCACTCCCAACTCGACATTCCCCGCGCCGCCTATGTGCTACTCGCCAACCCCAGGTTGAGGTGTTCTAGCCAAGAGAGAAAACTGCCCCCGTATGGGGGCGGAAAAAGACGAAAGGAGATAATCATGCAGGACGAAACCAGTATTACCGATGAATCGCAGAAACTGTTCGAACTTGGAATAGAGCAATATGACGCGGAGCAGTACGATGATGCGTTAAAAACATTTGCCAAGGCAATCGAACTTGCCCCGGAGAACGCGGGTTATTATCACTGGCGCGGTTGCGCTTATCGCGAAATGAAGAATTACCCCCACGCGCTGACAGATTTCAGCAAGGCAATTGAACTTGACCCAGAGAACTCGGAACATTACAACTTGCGCGGCGTTGTTTACTACAGAATGGATGATTACCCAAACGCGCTGACAGACTTCAGCAAGGCAATTGAACTTAACCCGGAGGACACGGTGTATTACAGCAATCGCGGCGGTGTTTACCGTAATCTAGAGGATTACCCCAACGCTCTGGCAGATTATGGCAAGGCAATTGAGCTTGAGTCGGATAACGCAGAGCATTACAAGGAGCGCGGTCGTATTTACTACAGAATGGAGGATTACCCCAACGCGCTTGCAGATGTAAACAAGGCTATTGAGCTTGAGCCGGATAACGCGGAGCATTACAACTTGCGCGGCATTGTTTATGACCATCTAGAGGATTACCCCAACGCGCTTGCAGATTTCAGCAAGGCCATTCAGCTTGAACCAGACAACCCCGTGTATCACAACAATCGTGGTAATTTTTACCATTACAACATGGAAGACCATCCTAACGCGCTGGCAGATTATAGCAAAGCCATTGAACTTGACCCAGAAAGCGCGACGCTTTACAGCAATCGCGGCGATGTCCATTACACTCTGGAAGATTACCCCAACGCGCTTGCAGATTTCAGCAAGGCCATCGAGCTTGAGCCTGACAACCCGGTGTATCACAATAATCGCGGTCGTATTTACTACGATCTAAATGATTATCCCAACACGCTGGCAGATTACAGCAAGGCAATTCAGCTTGAACCAGACAATCCGGTGTATCACAACAATCGCGGTAATTTTTACCATTACAATCTGGAAGACCACCCTAACGCGCTAGCAGATTACGGCAAAGCCATTGAGCTTGCCCCAGAAAGCGCGACGCTTTACAGCGATCGCGGCACTGTTTTTTACACTCTGGAAAATTACCCCAACGCGTTGGCAGATTACAGCAAAGCCATTGAGCTTGAGCCGGATAATACGATGTATCACAAGGATCGCGGCAATATTTATTACAATCTGGAAGATTACTCCAGCGCGCTGGCAGATTACGGCAAGGCAATAGAGCTTGAGCCGGATAACTCGCAACATTACAACTTGCGCGGCAATGCTTATTACGCTCTGGAAGATTATTCCAACGCCCTTGCAGATTTCAGCAACGCCATTGAACTTGCCCCAAAAAACGCGAAACTTTACAACAATCGTGGCAATGTTTACTACGATCTGAAGGATTACCCTAACGCGCTTGCAGATTACAGCAAAGCAATTGGGCTTGAGCCGGATAATCCGGTGTATCACAACGATCGCGGCGTTGTTTATTACTATCTGGAAGATTACCTCAACGCACTTGCAGATTTCAGCAAAACCATTGAGCTTGAGCCGGATAACGCGGAGCATTACAAGGATCGCGGAAATCTTTACGATAACGACCTGAAGGATTACCCCAACGCGCTGGCAGATTTCAGCAAGGCCGTTGAGCTTGACCCGGAGAATGCGGAGCTTTACATCTGGCGCGGCAATGTTTACTGTGGAATGGAGGATTACCCCAACGCGCTGGCAGATTTCAGCAAGGCCATCGAGCTTGCCCCAGAGAATGCGGAGCTTTACATCTGGCGCGGTCTTGTTTACGATAGAATGGAAGATTACCCAAACGCGTTTACGGATTTCAACAAAGCCATAGAGCTTGAGCCGGACAACGCGGAGCATTACAAGGATCGCGGCGATGTTTATTTCGAGCAGAAGGATTTTCCCAATGCGGCCAAGGATTTTGAAAAAGCCTACGAGCTTAATCCAAGCGATGAACTGCGTGAGCTGATCAACAAGGCAAAGGCGGCCGGGTAAAACCGCGTCGTTTTTTGGCAAGGCGGCCAACCCAAGGGGATTGGGTTTCCGTCTTGTCAAAAAAAATAAATCAAGGAGAAACGGTCATGTCAATAATAGGAAAAATACTTTATTTTTTCGGTTCGCTAATTTTCGCTGCAGCATTCGGGATAGTGGCTTCTCTAATATTTGCGGGAGCGGGAGGAGAATACGCTCTGATTGCCGGGCTAATAGCATTCATTGGCACACTGGTAGCAGCCCGCATAAATTATAATATTCTCAACAGAGATAAAATAGCTGCGACAAAAAATCGTATAAAAAGCCAAGATGAAATACAAGCGGTTCGCGACAAAATTGACAATCTTGCAGAAAAGGTAAAACATATACACTCCAGCATAGATTCATTGAAAACTATGGAGCAGGATGCAAAAACTTCCAATATGATAGAGCAACTTAACAAGTTTCTTGCCGGCATTCACCAATACCATGACAGCTACTGCGCCATTTTAATAAGGCTGGAGTTTCAAAAAATGGCCAAGCGTATTTCCGCCAAGGATGTTTCCCAAGTCGATATGAAGCGTATTTTTAAGGACATCGATGCCGATGTTAAAAAAATCGAAAAGCTGTACGAAGAACTCCGCGCCACGGTTAAAAAAGGAAAAGTCGGCAAGGATGAAAAAGCAGGCTTTTTTGGCGAGTACAAGAACAAGATAAGAGACTTGAAGCATAAAATGGTTGCGCTGCAGGCCACTATAATCATGTCGGACACTTCGCCCTTAAACGAAGTGGTGGCTCTTTTGCACCAGTTTGACGATGATCCGCAAAGCGGCGGTGCTATCGCCAATCTTAACGATGAATACGATAAATTCATCGCAGAAATGGAAGTAAGCGGCCTTTAATGTAAAGACAGCGGCGGCCAACCCAAGGGGATTGGGTTCCACCCCGCGCCGGGGAAGGCGAGGGGCTGCCGGCAAGTCTTCGGCCGAGGTGTGGATACGCGCCGTAAAAAATGTTAAACTGAGGAATGCTAAACATTGTCCCGTGCGCGGTGCGTCTATGATGCCCGGTGATTTTGAAAACTGCCAACAGGAAAATGCGGATAAGGCCGAAAAAGCCGCAAGCAGGCTGTTCCCTGATGTAAAATGGGAACATGACCCAAAATTGTGGGGCGAGAGAATATATATCGCGCCAAACAGAAAAAGAGGCGCGAAGAGTAATTTTGCTGATGAGTTGAGGGACGCTCAAATACTTAGAGATTTGGGCAGCACGGTTTACCTTGTGCCGGAGAATACTCGTATACAAAATGAACGGCAATACGATGCCATAGTTGACGGCTTGCAGATGGAATTTAAAAACATACGCGGCGAAAGCCCCGAAACGCTAATAGATCATTTTTACCGTTCTAGAGGGCAGGCTCCCAACGTGTTTATGAATCTTGAAGAATCTCCGCTTTCAAAGCACAAAATAATAAGCATTTTTATCGGTGCTAGGAACAGCCCGAAGTATAATGAAAAAAACAAATTCCCCGAAGGAGGGACTGTGGTGTTGAAAATAAGCGGGCATACGGAACTTTACCGCATGGATGTAGACGACATTAAATAAAAAAAGGACAGGGCGCATAAAATGCGCCCTATATGGTGGCCAGGAGGTGGTCTTTTAATCTCACGTCCCCGCTAATATAAACCATACCAGCTTTTGCCGGCTTTGTCAAGCGTTTTTTTGCGTTTTCCCAAAAAAAGCGATTTTTTTCTTAATTATGGAAACAACCGCCCCAACACCGCATTCCGTGGGGCTACCCGGCGAAACCCACGGGACGGCCGCCCCGTTTGGGGGCTTGCGGGGTAAAGCCCGGCAGGGCAGGGGCAAACTTCAAGCAACCCGTAGCTACTTTTTTTCTGCAACACTGTCAAAATACAGTTGATCTTTGTCTTCTTCCGCTTTTTTCAACAATCCTTTGATTTTTTCCTGAATCCATACTATACATTTTTCCGCCGTAGCTATTGCATGACTGTATTCTTCTTCGCTAATTGGAGTGTAATCGCCGGGATACCTTGTCTGCACCGCATAATCATTCAAAACTGCTGTCTCGTTTATATCTTCTGGGATGTCGGTATATTTAGACAATTCTTTTATCAACGAAACTAAGTTGTGGGTTTTTTCTGGGTCAACTCCGTAGAAAATGAGTAGCCCCTTTAAGGCTTTTTCAACAGCTTGTTGCGCCTGAAAGCATAAATCTTCGTAAAAAATATCGTCATCCGCTTTGTTTTTGGAAATTGCAAGGTTGCTTTTTGCCCGGTCGAGCCATACTTTATAGTTACCGGCCATATATTATTTTACCCTCGCGTTCAATGGTTTTGTAAATGTATCCGATTTGGTTTTTCAATAAGTTGTACTTGTCGTAGTCCACCGCAAGAAAGTCGATTGGCGTTAAAATATTTTCAGCCAGCAGTGCTTTATGCAATGCGCCGGTTACCTTGCGTTCATTTTTCAGATTTTTGACGAGGATTAAAATATCAACATCGCTGTTTTCTTGGGAATCGCCCCTTGCGTAAGAACCAAACAAAACTATTCTTTCGGGGGTTATTTTTGAGGTGATAAATGCGACAATCTGCTCAATTTGCGGCAAACCTTGACCCATACCGGTAAAATGCCATAAAGTTTGCCCCTTGTCAAGCCCTGTTTTTGGCCTTTCGAGGAAAGCCCCGGCCAGCCGCCGTCCCGGTTGCCGCCAGCCGAGGGTGATTTTGCGGGGATTTACCCCCAGGCTGGAAAAAAGTGCAAAAAAAACAAAAAAAAATGCCGGCCGCTTGACAAAACCGTGAAAAGCTGGTATCGTTTAGGGTATGCGCCGTTGGGCTGGTTGCGGGGTTTCCCGGCGGGGTTGCCGCAGGAAGTTTGGCGGGCAAAATTGAAGCGGTTCAATTTTACATAAACAAAAGAGGGGAAAGAAGGCCAGTGTTCGCAATGCAAAAAAACCGTAAGTTTGACGCTAAGTCCGACGTAAGTCTAGTCCCTGACATGGTTTATACCCCCCC
>WRKI01000121.1 GCA_009778155.1 Spirochaetota bacterium | reverse complement strand
CCCGGTCGAAATCGGTTATGGGAGACTAACCAGAGCGGTCGGATTTTTATGGCAAAATACGCAAATTCCTCCTTCTTTTGCTTTTCTGCTTTTCTGCATGGCTGCGGATGTCCGTGCGGGCGGAAACAGGGGCGGGTTGCGGCAAAAAAACCTTGGGCAAAATTCAGGTTCGAGCGCTTTTCCGGCGCAAAGTTCCTGGGACGGCAGTCATGGGAGGGGTGCCGGCCGGGGCTGTTTTTGCATGGCGCGGAAACAGCCCTGTCCGGCACATGGCTAAACCCCGCAAAAGGGGCATTGTATGCCAGGCATTGTATGCCAGGCATTGTATGCCAGAGCTAGGGTGTCCCTTTTGCGGGAAACCGCCGCAAATTTGCGGGAAACCGCCGCAAGATAAAAAAAGCGGCAAAAGAAGGCAGCCTACAAAAAACCAGATGGGGTTTTTGGAGGTTCCTTAAGGAGGATTTTATCAAGGAGATTGCAAAACTGTACGAATCGGTCGGCTGCAAGTGCAAAAAAAGGGAGCTGCACAAGCTGGCAACGGAGACCAGTTCCAACGGAGCCAGTTTTTTCATAGGCCGGGCCCTTAAACAGGTGGAAGACGAGTTTGATACGGCAATACATAACTATAACGAAGCCATAAAACTCAACCCCAATGACGCGCAAAGCTACTGGCTTCGCGCAAGCGTGTATATAAATCAGGATGATTTTAGCCGGGCAGTCGCAGATATCAACATGGCGATAAACATCTCCCCGGAAAGGGCGATCTTCTATGTAGGCCGGGGGCTAGTTTACAAAACGGAAAAAAACTTTGACATGGCCATTGCGGATTACAGCCGGGCAATCGCCATCGATTCAAAAGACGGGCATATATTTTGGTTTCGCGGGATAGCCTACATGGGCAAAAAGGAATTTGACAAAGCTATCGTAGATTTTAACTCGGCCATAGAGCTTGAATCTGTCAATGCGGAGTTTTACGCAACCCGGGCGGCGGCTTATGCGGAAAAAAGCGATTTTGAAAAAGCTATCGCGGATTACAGCCTGGCGATGCAGCTTGATCCGGATTACGCGCAGGCCGGGCTGCATCATTTAGAAATGCTGCAAAAAGCTACAGAGGCCCCGTCCGGGAACTGCCCCCAAGCCGGCCTCCCCCTTTGGCTCTTATGCGGTTCGGCAGAACAGGCCGGCGGCAAGGACTACGCCGATGCCGCAGCCGCCGTCGCAAGATCCCAGGGCGAACAGGCACAGGGCGCAGACGGCGGCCTTTGCCGCGGCAAAGGCCGGGCGGAAGACTTAGGGGAAAATTACGAAGCCATTGCCGCAATGCCGGAACCCCAACGGGTGCAGCGCGTCAAGGAAAACACACAGCGGCTGGAAAGCCTGCTCGCCATGAAGCCCCGGCAGAAAAACCTTGTTGCCGAAGCTCTTGTTGAAACCGCGCAGGATGTCATGCTGCAAAACCGCGCATCCTTAATGAACGCCATGCAGCTTTCCGACGAAGCCGCCAAGGAAGAGACCCAAAAAATGGTGGATTCCACACGCGATTTTGTACGGTCGTCCGTGCAGCTTATCTCGGCAAACATTTTTAACGACGAGCTTATGAACACGCTGGTAGCAAAATCCAACGGGACGATTATCCAGCACATGAGCCGCGTTTATCTGAACGGGCTTGCATTTCTATCGCACTACAACAAACTGGTGTCAACAACAAGCGTTGTTACAAAACTGCGCGGCTCTCTGGATAAAAACCAGCGGGAGTTTTACCATTCGCTGCTGCCCCATGTCCACCCGGACAACATCAGGCTGGAACAAATCTTTCTGGGCGGCATGAGGGCGGTAGGCGAAAGCGACTTCCACAATTGGGCGACAGGTTTTCTGCTTCACGACATAGGCAAGGCCGCCGCAATCGAATATCACGAGGGGGTAGTCGCCTATGACCGCGACATTGTTGTCGAACACGTCAAGGTCGGTTATAACGCTGTTATGAACAAGACGAATTACCCACGGGAGGCCGGCCTTATCACCGGATACCACCATGAGTATTACGGCGATCCGGCCGGCTACGGGTACTTCCGCTCGCGCCTTGATGATTACAAAAAAGCCAATCCCCGCGCAAAGCATAAAGCCTGCATCGCCTACGATGCCGGGTCGGTGCAGGACTGCCAAGCGCTGGCGTATTTCCCGGCGAAGGTTTTGGAGATTATCGACGTGTTTGACAGCGTTACCGATCCAAAGCGCAAGTACCGCGAGCCGCTTAAGCCGGCAGAAGCCCTTGCCATGATGTACGAAGAGTTCATCGCGAAGCAGCCCAAAATCGATCTGATACTTTTCGACATTTTCGCAAAATTTACGCGCGAACCCACGGGGGATAACTGAGGTTGCTGATTTTTAAGGAAACGCTACGGCGGGGGATGATGTTATGAACGTTAGGGAAATCTGGAAGGCGATCTTAAAAAAGCTGTATTTCGACTTTGCGGAAAAAGCCGCCTTAAGCGAGCGCGAAACATTTGACGACGAGCTTAACTCGCATCTTGTGCGCTTTCTCCCTGTAGTTTACGCCGCCGGCTTTTTGCCCCTTTTATGGATACCGGTGGATTTAATTTTGCACCCGTACCCTTTGCTAGCGGTTTTTTTACGCGCTTTGCCCAGCATAGCCCCCTTTGCGTGCTTTTTTATTATCAACAGCAAAAACGCCTTGCGCTCTATGCGTGTTTTGGAAATGTTGTTAGCCGCTTACATGGTTTTCTATAACACCGTCCTGGCACTTACCGCCGGCGAACACATGATGTTATATTTTCTTACTGTGGTCATGTGCCTCATGATCGTGATCGGGGTAATTGCCAGCCTTAAATTCAAGATCATCCTTTTAGCGTCAGGGTTTTCCTTCTATTTTGCGGGCAGAATAATTATAGGCGTTGGCTTTACCGAGCCGGCAATGTTTTTTATTCTGCTTGTTATGTGCACAACTCTGGCGCTCAGTATGTACAGCTCATGGGTTATCGACCGCAACATCTATCAAAGTTGGAAGCTGTACAGAAAGCTAAGGGACGAAGTCAAGAAAAACGAAGAAAACTTAAATGCTATATCCGAGCTGGCGCAAAAGGCCGAGGAAGCCTCCCGCGCCAAGAGCAACTTTCTTGCCCACATGAGCCACGAGATTCGCACTCCCATGAACGCCATAAACGGCATGGCCGAGCTTTCGCTTAACGCCGACCGGCCCGAGCTTATCCGCGAATATGTCGGCACGATAAAGCAGGCCTCCGCAAGTCTTCTGGCCATTGTCAACGACGCTTTGGACTTTTCCAAAATCGAGGCGGGCAAGCTGGATATTGTGTCAAAGGAATACTCCTTTGCCTCTCTCATTAACGATGTCATAAATATTACCCGCGTAAAGGCCGTCGATTCCCGCCTGCGTTTTCTGGTAAATGTCGATTCAAGACTGCCGGACGCTTTAACCGGCGACGACATAAGAATACGCCAAGTGCTTCTGAATGTTTTGAGTAACGCTTTTAAGTATACCGAGCGCGGCTTTGTCTCCCTTTTTATAAGCGGGGAGATTTCCGGCGAAAACCAAGTTACCCTTATGTTCCAGATTGCCGACTCCGGGATAGGCATAAAAGAGGGGGATATGGAAAATCTGTTCATGGAGTACGCCCAGTTCGACTTGGACAAAAACAGGAGCATAGAAGGCACTGGCCTTGGGCTTCCCATTGTCAAGGGGCTTTTAGACAGGATGGGCGGGGAAATCAGCGTTTTTTCCGAATACGGGAAAGGTTCAAAGTTTACCATTACTCTGCCGCAGAAGTTCCGCGACGGCAAGCCGCTGGTTAGTTTGGAAAACCCGCAGGAGAAAAAAACTCTTGTGTTTGAACCGCGCGAAATTTATCGCAGTTTTATGTCCAGCGCCTTTGCCAATCTGGGGGTGCCGGCGGTTTTCGTCTCCAGCGAAGCGGATTTGCAGGAAAAGACGCAGGGAGGGGATTATCCCTTTGTTTTTATTTCGATGTGGAAGTACAAAAAGCACGAGGCTGTGTTAGGCGACATTAAGAAAAAATCCAAAATTGTCGTGTTTTCGGAGTTCGGCCAGGAGATGCCGGACACGAATACGGATGTAAGCATTCTGGGTATGCCCTTCCATTCGATTGTCATAGCGAGCGTTTTGAACAACGACGGCCAGTCGGCAATTTCTTACAACGAAGCGGCCAAGTTTGTCGCCCGTTTTACAGCGCCGGATGCGAACATTCTTGTTGTCGATGACATTGTTACAAACTTGAAGGTTGCCAAGGGCTTGCTGCTTCCCTACAAGGCCAATGTCGATATTTGCAAAAGCGGGGCGACCGCCGTGGAAGCGGTAAAAACAAACCGCTACGACTTGATTTTTATGGATCACAAAATGCCCGGCCTTGACGGCATAGAAGCGACCAAGCGCATAAGGGCGCTTGCGGCAGGTTCCGGGACGGAGGGCGGCGCGCCGGGTGCGGAAGATGCCTACTTCCAAGACGTGCCGATTATCGCCTTGACAGCTAACGCGATTGCCGGCGCAAAAGAAATGTTTTTGGAAAACGGCCTGAACGACTTTTTGTCAAAGCCAATCGACACGATAAAACTGGGGCAAATTCTGGAACAGTGGCTGCCCAAGGAAAAACGCATAAAAAACTGACCGGCCGCCCCAGGCCTATTACGCGAAAATTTCCCCGTACAAGGCTCGTAGGCCGGCAGGCGCTTTTTTCACAACCCCGGTGCCCCCGCCCGCCAGAGCCTCCCTGCCGAAGATCGAATGCAGGACCTTGTTCCAGCGGCAGTCGTCAAAGTCCTTTTTCCGGGAAAGCAACAGCCGCAGGCTGGCCTCGTTTGCGAAGGCCTCGGCGTAGACCTTGCTGTATTGCGGCCCCTGCTCCTGCATACTGTCGATGCCGGCAAAGAAGACATCCAGCGTTTTCTCGCTAAGGCCGAACTTGGCAATGTAGGCCGCTAGAAACTTGCCCTGTATGGAAGAATGCTCGTCATCGCAAAGCTTGAAATACTCGATAACAAGAGGCGCGTGCGGCGTGTCAGCCGCGTCGCACAGCCCAATGGCAAACACGGCAAAACTGCCCGGCATGGCGCATTCTTCATCGCCAAGGTTTGTGTACTGCTCGAACTGCCTCATCGCCGATTTCGCGTAATGCGCTATTTTGCCGTGCAGGGACTCGTAACGAGCGGCGTTTGCGAAAAACTGGTTCACGCTTTTTTTTGGCAGGCCTTTAACGGCCAAGTAATTTTTGTCGGGGCTTTTGAACTCGATGCCGTAAGAGCGGGGGAAGCCCGCCGGCAAAAGCCGGATCAAAAAATCCAAGGCTTTCGCGTAATGCCCTTCGGCCTCTTCCTTTACGGTAATTTTAATCGTGGCGAAAGCGTCATTCGCCTTGCAGCTTAGCCCGGCATCCTCGCAGGACAAAAGCTCCTTGGGCATCTCGCCGGAGCCGTGTTTTTTCATGCGATCCGGCAGGCCGCTTCCCATCGCGGTTACAAAGCCGAAAATCCGATTGGCGGTTACGCAGTGGTAGCTTGCCC
>WRKI01000120.1 GCA_009778155.1 Spirochaetota bacterium | reverse complement strand
CAGGGCGAAATAATCCCCCTGCTTGTAGACCCGGCGGGTAGCTCGATCTCCGCGCTTAGGCCGGCCGCCGTAATTGACGCGATTATGGCGAAAAAAAACACGGGGACGAACAGGGGGATGGCCGCCGTAACCATAGCCCTAGGCCCCGGCTTTACCGCAGGGGTGGATGTCGATATAGTTATAGAGACGATGCGCGGGCACGATTTAGGCCGGCTTGTCTTGAAGGGCGCAGCGCAGGCCGACACGGGTATCCCGGCGGAGGTCGGCGGCCGTGGGAGCCAGCGGGTTATTTACACGCGGGCGGCCGGCACGCTTCGGCACTTGAAAAAGATAGGGGACAGGGTGCAAGAGGGCGAGCCTTTGTTCAGCGTGGAAGGCGATCTTTACACAGCCCCCTTCGCTGGCGTTTTGCGCGGGCTTTTGCGCGAGGGGGCGGCGGCCAAGGGAGCCAAGGCCGCAGATGTAGACCCCCGGCTTGACACCGATGTTTTTAGCATATCGGACAAGGCAAGGAGTGTCGGCGGAGCCGCGCTGGAGGCGTATTTTTTTCAAACCCGGAAAAACGGAGGGGTTGTATGAGCGATGATGTGCTGTTTTTTTTAGCGGAAGAGGTGGAGAAGGGCAAAAAGTGCGCTCTTTTGACGGTAACGGCCGCCTGCGGCTCGACCCCCGGCAGTGTGGGGCAGGTAATGGCCGTAACCCTTGAGGGGGCAAGCGGCACGGTGGGCGGCGGCGCGGGCGAGCTTCTTCTTATTAAGAGGGCGCGGGATGCCATAGAAGAGGGGGAAAGCTTTTTTAACTTTGCCTTTAGCCTTAGCGAGGCGGGCATGGTCTGCGGCGGGGATATTGCCGGCTTTGCCACGGTCTGGGGGGCGCGGCGGCAACTTGTCATTTTCGGCGGCGGCCACATTGCCCAGGCATTGGCTCCCATTGCCGGTATCGCGGGTTTCAGCGTAACGGTTGTGGACGAAAGGCCTGAAATGGAGGGGTTTTTCGCCGGTTGCCGCTTTGTCTGCTGCAAGCCGGAGGGCTACCCCCAGGTGCCCATTGACAAAAATGCCTACGCGGTAATCTGCACCCACGGGCACTCGCGGGATCAGGAGGCGCTGGCTTTCTGTCTTGGCAAGCCGCTGGCCTATCTTGGCATGATCGGCTCGAAGAAAAAAATCGCCATGATTTACCAGAATTTGGGGCTGGACTCGGCTGCTGCGGCCAGGGTCTACGCCCCCATAGGGCTTGACATAGCCAGCGAAGCTCCCGGAGAGATCGCGGCGGGCATAGTAGCCCAGATGCTCCTTGTCAAGAACAAAGGCTCGCTAAGGCACAAAAACGGCTAAGGCCCCCGGAAAGCTCCACACGAAGGCACGGAGCATGGTTCGCGAAAAGCTCACACGAAGGCACAAAGGTTAAGAGATTGGGGCGGAATACGATAAGGCCGGGCGCTTGTGAATTTACTCCCGGTTTAACTCACACAAAGGCACGGAGGCACAAAGGCACTAAGGTTAGGAAGTTGGGGCGGAGTACGATAAGGCCGCGCCTTATTCTTGCCTCATTATAAAGCAGAAAAGGGAGATAAAGTGAGGTTAAGCGGCGTTTTCTGAACTATGCTTTGTGCCTTTGTGTGAGCCTATTCCGATGTGTCTTTGTGTGAGCTTTTCTCCACCCAAAAAAAGGCGGCCGCAAAACGGCCGCCCTTTTTTTCTTTTCGCCTAGACCCCTAGACCCCCAGCCTCTTAGACCAGAAGCAGAGTGAAGACCATCGCGAAAAGAGCCAATGTTTCGGCAATACCGATAACCATCATGAAGTTACCGAAGCCCTGCCCCGTTTCCGCATAGGCGTCCGCCGCCGCCGCCGCGCAATAACACTGCGCGTAGCTGGCTGCGCCAATGGCAAGACCCGCGCCAGTGCCAAGGGCGAAAAGCGCGCCCTCGCTCAAACCCGTGGCATCGCCTAATGCGCCCATCAAAATAAAACCGTAGATTACGTTAGACAACTGAACGCCCGCGAAAACGACCAAAATAAAGGGAGCCGGCTTTTTCTGTACAAAGCACTTTTTCCATGCGCCAATAACAGCCGATCCGTTCATTACCATCCCGATAGATGACCCTATCGCAGCCCATCCAAGAGCGCCCGCTACACCGAGCCAACCCAGCAAACCTACTTCCATCATAAACTCCTTATTACCGCTTTCAGCTTGACCCCAAGCTGAAAGCGGATTCGTTTATCAGAAACAAATGTTTCCTCATTGTTTTAACTTTTGCTTTAACGCAAAAGGTTTGTATTCATATCCGGACCACTCCATTTCCAAGTGGTTTCCGGCGAATTCCAATAAGTTAAGACGCACCCCGTGCACAATTACCGCCAAAGCCGTAAGCGCAAGGTTAAGACCGTGTCCCAAAACAAGGATAAGCACGGCGGCCACAAGCCTTATCACAAAGGTTGCGCCTTCGCCAAGCCCGCCCTCCGGGATAGCCATAGTGTTAAAATTATAGGCGATCATACCGCCGGCAAGCCCTACCGCGAAAAGACGGATATAGCTTATAATGTCGCCAAAACAGCCTACAGCCTTCAAGAACAACTGGAAAAAATTACCTAAATTTTTCAGAATGTTCTTAAAGAAATTCCCGCCGTTCTGGTCGGAGAAGACAAACACAATACCCATCCCTATGCCGATCATGGGGACAACAAAGTCCTGCATGGGAATGCCAAGCAGCATATTCAGCACCAAAAGATACAGGGCGAAAACCACCATGCCCCATCCAACATGAGACACCGCCGAAAGCGAAGGCAGTTCCTTTTTAATCCTGGAAACCCTGGCCAGCAAAATGTGAATCAAAGCCAGCGAAAAACAGAAGAACTGGATAGACCAGCGCGTTTTAAGCTCGCCGGTAGGCGGATACTGGGGAAGATTGAAAACACTCTGCATAAACAAGGGGAACTCCACAGGCGGCCCGATGCTGTTAAAATGCGGAATAATAAGCGCCACAAGGAAAGGCGGAAGCGATTCATGCGGAATGGCGAACCAGGCCCCGTTGACGCCGCCCCAGACGATAGTCGCGCCGGCCATAAGAAACAAGAGCTTTACAATGTCTGGCGTTTTGCCGCCGGCCTTTGACGACTTAACCGCAACCGCAATAGCCCCCGCAAGAATCAAAAGACCGTAAGCCGCATCGCCGAAAATCATTGCGAAGAAAACACTAAAGAAGACAAGAAACGAAGAACTTATGTCGTACTCCCTGTAACCGGGAACAGTGCCTAAAAAGTCGAACACAGGCTTTGTAATACGCACCAAGGGGCTGTTTTTAAGAAGAGTCGGAGGACTGTGCGACTCGGAAGGATCGGTAAGAATCAGCGCCCAGCCGTTTGCCTTGGCCGCGCCTTTAAGCGCGTCCGCCGCCTCCACAGGGGCGTAACCGCTGACCCAGGCGACAGAAGTCGTCGCCGGAGCGTCTTCCAGCGCGTCCATGCCAGCCCTGGCAGTTTCAAACTCAATCTGCACCCCAAGACTGTCCCTCTCTTCTTCCAGGGTGCCCTTGAGCGACGACAGGGCTTCAAACCGCCCTTCAATCTCGCCTTCGCGCTTTTGAGCCTCCGCCACGAAAGCGTTAAGCTCTGAAAGCGAATGCCCGCCTAGGACAAGAGGCGTTTCGCCGGGAATCTCCCCGCCGACAGTCGCTATACGGAAAAGCATCTTCGATTTTTGCAAAACGATGTAGTTAAGCTCCTTGGGCAGAGACTTAAACGAAACTTCGGCAAGCTCGTAAAGACGGATTTCCGTGCCGCAGTCTTTCAAGAACTGCAAGTCCCTGGGGTTAAAATCGCCCCAGCCGGTAAACCTGCCCTGTTCTATGGAAAGAGATGCGAGCTTTTCGGCCAAAGCCTTTCTTTCAAGCTCAAGATCGTTCACTTGGGACATAATAGCCGCCGCCCGCTCCCTCAAAGAGCCGCCCGCCGGAGCCTCAATTTGCGGGGCGGCCTTTTTCTGAGCCTTAAGCTTGGCCGCATACTCGTTTAAGGTGGCGAGGATTTTTTCTACCTTGGTTTTTTCTTCCAAAAGCTCTGTAAGACGGTCGGAAACGACAACCCTCTGTTCAAGATGAACAGTTCCAAGTTCCCGCAATGTTTTAAGAGAAGCTTCCCTGTGCGCATCCATTACCACCAGCGAAACTCTTTTCATAGGTGCAATCATGGGTATCCTTTTCGCCGGGTCTTCGCCCGGCTTTCATCATAATCTTTAAGGAAGCCACGGACAGCTTCTCGCCAGCCGCGCTCCTTTATTTACGTTACATTAAATTGTAACGCATTCCAGCCGGATTTGCAATCCCCCAAAAGGCACAATTTGAAAATTCGGCAAATTTCGCCCCTAAAACCGGCCGCCCCTTGGAACCTCCCAAAATCGCCCGGCTTCCTCCTCTGCTTATAGTCATTTTATAGCAAAACGCAAAAACAGTCAAGGCATTTTGCAAAAAAAAGTTTTAAACGAAAGAGTACTTAGCGCGGAAATATTTCTACGTTTTGCCGCCCGCCGCAAAGCCGCCGGGCGGCGCGGGCATTTATGTAAACATGAGGGTAAAGACCATGGTAAAGAGCGCCAAAGTTTCAGCAATACCTATAACCATTATAAAGTTGCCAAAGCCCTGCCCGGTTTCCGCAAAGGCTTCCGCGGCGGCCGCGGCGCACATGGCCTGGGTAAAACCAAGAGCGAAAATGGCGATGCCCGCCCCCAAACCCAGTATCATAAGCCCGTGCTCGCTTAAAACCGTGGTTCCGGCAAGCGCGTTCATCAAAATAAAACCGTAAATAACGTTGGACAAATTAACGCCGGCAAAAATGACAAGCAGGAAGGGAGCCGGCTTTCTCTGCACAAAGCACTTTTTCCACGCGCCAATGACAGCCTGCCCGTTAATCCCTATCCCGATAATCGACCCTGTCGCGGAAAGGGCGAAAACGCCGCCCACCCCCAGCCAGCCCATTAAACCTAAATCCATACCACAAACTCCTTATTGCTGCCGGCTTTGCGCCGCAGCCAGATTGATGCGGAAACACAAGTTTCCAGATGTTCTGATTTTCATCTTATTTAATTGTAGCGTATGCACGGTTTTTTAGCAATACTTTTTAGCAAAAATCTTCCTATTAAATGCTGATTTGCACATCCCATAAAAAACAGGCAAAACAGAGGCCGCCGGCGAAAAACCTGCAAACTTTCTTCCTATTAATATAGATGTTTTGGAGTTGCTTTTTAACATGAAAACCGGAAAATGCCACAGGCGGGGAGGTTGTTGCCGATGATGAGACTTGAACTCATATAGCCTTGCGGCCGGGGGATTTTAAGTCCCCTGTGTCTACCATTCCACCACATCGGCGGGCGGCCTTGCCAGCCGCGCTATGGACAATATAGCATATTTTATCGAGAATGAAAAGCAGTCAGCGAAAAAAATCGCAAAAAAACAAAGGAAGCAATGATTAAATCCCATCGAGGATTTAATCATTGCTTCTTACCCGCATTTTGCGCAATGAAATGAGCAAATGCAGAGGGAAACGCTGAT
>WRKI01000119.1 GCA_009778155.1 Spirochaetota bacterium | reverse complement strand
TCCAAAAACCCAGATGGGGTTTTTGGAGGTTGCTCAGAGAAAACCGCTAACTCCTTATACTGCAGGCAGTTAGGAGTTTGCGGTTTTCTCTAAAGGGACAGCTTTATTTAACGTACTCCGCCATAACGTTGGACAGCTTTTGCGTCATTGACAACACATTGGCATAACCCGCTTTAACAGAATCGCTTTGTTCCTTCAGCTTGCCAAGCTCTCTTGTAACGTCATTGCTTTCTGTCGCCAGATCGTTAAACGTTCTGATTAGGCTCGACATCGTTTGCGCGAAACTGTGAATCTCTTTGGAAATTTCCTCAATGCGGCCGTCGGTGTTGGTGGATTGTTTTATCGTAACATCAATGCCGTCAATGATGGACTTTAATGTTACCGAAATGTTGCGCGAGTTTTCCCGCGTCCTATCCGCAAGCCGCCGGATCTCGTCGGCGACAACGGCAAAACCCTGCCCTGCGGCGCCGGCATGGGCGGCCTCGATAGCGGCGTTCATCGCCAAAAGATTCGTGTTAGCCGCAATGGAAGTAATAATTTGAATCGCGTCGGCAATGCCGCCGACAGATTCGGCAATGCCGTTGACCGACTGGATCGTTACGCGCATAGATTCCTGCCCCTGCGCCGCCGTTTGGGTAAGCTCTTTTAGGGCTTCCTGTTCCTTGCGGGAAATATCCGAAGTTTGTTTTAGCGACTTCACTATCGCTTCGGTAGCATCGGCGGACTGGTTTACAGACCTTGCCTGCAAGTCGATGGTTTTTTCAAGTTCGTGTATAAGCCGATCGATTTCTTCGAGCAGCCGGAAAGAATGTTTCAACTGCTCTCTAAGCTGGTGCTCAGTTTCCGCTGCCAGTTTTTTTTCGTGAATGTCAAGAAAAAGCCCAGCCACGCGCAAAGGATCCCCCTTGGAATTGCGCACCGTTTCACCTATCGCTTGGAACCAGCGGTACTCGCCGCCTTTTATTTTGCACCGGTACTCAATGTTGTACGGAGTCCTTCCAGAGCGGTCTTGCAGATGTTCGGCAAACTTTTTCAGCGTGTTGTCTTTGTCCTCCGGGTGAAGGCGGTCAACCCAACTGCTGGTTAAATTGGGAAAGTCGCTCTCGTCTTTGAAACCCAGCATTCTGCGGAATTCGTTAGACCATGTAAACTTATTGTTGGGGTTGACCGGGTCTGCGTCTACCTCCATGTCCCACAAGCCGGTATCCAGAGCTTTGTTTGCAAGCTGGTATTTCAAGAGACGGTAGTCTTTTTTATCTTCCCAAACTTGAAAGACCTTGCTAAGGTTTTCAAAAATTTCCTTTATTTCAGGGGCGCATTCCTGCGGCGCGTTGATCGCCAGCTTTTTCGCGCCGTCTTCGCTCAAAAGCCGCCTGCTTTCTTCCAGCAGGGCTGCTATGCCGTCCTGCAAAGGTTTGATTTGTTGATCAGCGTTTTTTTTTCCAAAAAACATAGGTTCCTCCTTAGTTGCCACCTTGGGCCGGCAAAAACCAGCTTTTAACAGCATACTGAAAATTCGCCCTGCGTGTCAAGCGGCCATATTTGCATAAATGCATATTTGCATAATTTTGCAAAAAACCGAAAGATTTTCCGCCTTCTTCCAATTTATGGGGGAAAAAAACCTCACACAAAGGCACGAAGGCACAAAGGACAGTTTAGAAAGCATCTCTTATCCCTACGCTATCCTATTTTCTTCCATATAATAGGGCGAGAAGAGGGCGCGGCCTTATCATAGCTCCGCTGTGATAATCCCCGCTTGGTGGCCGGCAGCGGCTTTCTTCCTCATCTTGACTCTTTCCACAGCATGGGGTACACTGTAGAGACAGGGGGCTTTTTATGAAAGTGGCGCAATTTGGAGAAGGCGGGTTTTTACGCGGATTTGTAGACTGGATGTTTAATTCTTTGAACTACGATGTAACTGTTATACAGCCCATCGAAAAGGGGATGCTGGACGTGCTTGCAAAGCAGGGCTACCGGTACAACCTGCTTTTGCGCGGCATAGAAAACGGCAAGGTTGTGGAACAGCAGACGAAGATTTCCTGCATAAAGGACGGAATAAACCCGTATGCCGATTGGGACAAGTTCCTGAACTTTGCAAAAGACGGCGAGCTTAAAATTGTCGTGTCAAACACCACCGAAAGCGGCATCGAATACAAGCCGCAAAGCATTTCCGACGCGCCGCATTTGACCTTTCCCGCAAAGTTTGCCCTGTTTCTTAAAGCCCGTTACGATGCCGGCGGCGGCGGCCTTGTCATTCTGCCCTGCGAGCTTATCGACAATAACGGCGACGCTCTGCGCAACTGCGTTGTAAAATATGCAAAGGATTGGAACTTTGGCGATGGCTTTTTGGCATGGCTTGGCGACAGCAGTTTTTGCAACACGCTTGTAGACAGAATCGTTACCGGCTTTCCAAAAGACATTGACACAAAGGGCGACGATATGTTCGACACGGCGGAAATCTATCATCTTTGGGTAATCGAAGGCCGGCACGAAGACACCCTGCCCCTGCAAAAGGCCGGCTTTAACGTCATTTGGACAGACGATGCCGCACCCTACAAAAAACGCAAGGTGCGGATTTTGAACGGGGCGCACACCGCGCTTGTCTCCTACGCCATGCTGCGCGGTTTTACCACTGTCGGCGAGTGCATGGCAAACGATGAGATACGCGCCTTTATCAAGGCCTGCGTGTTCGACGAAATAATCCCGACGCTGGATTTGTCAAAGGAAGAGCTGGAAAGTTATGCTAACAGCGTGCTTGAGCGTTTTGCCAATCCGTACATACACCACCTGCTGGCATCGATTTCGCTTAACTCTTTTGACAAGTTTAAGGTTAGGGTGCTGCCCTCCATTCTGGAGTTTGAAAAACGCTTTGGCAAAAAGCCCGAAAAACTGATGCTGGCCTTTGACGCCTTGTACGAGTTTTACCAGACGGACAAGGTGAATGACGCGCAGCCGGTAATTGATTTTGCAAAAGGCGCGTCCAAAGAGCAGTTTTGGCAAAAGATGCAAGAGTCGTCATTGTAAGGGGACGACAAACGCATGAACGATACGAACCTCGGCATTATCTCACACAAAGGCACAAAGACACTAAGGCACAAAGAGGGGATTATGATAAGCTCTGAGCCTTTCTTTTGCCTCACAATAGAGCATAATAGGGGATATGAAGCGGCACTTTCTAAGCTGAACTTTGTGCCTCCGTGCCTTTGTGCCTCCGTGTGATAAAAATGGGAGTAATTTCCGAAGCTCGAGCATTCATGCTTTTGTCGTGTTGTAAGGGGCGGCCTGCCGGGGGCGTGCCCTTTCAAGACTTGCTTTCTTGGAAGGGCGTGTCCAGATGCGGCTCTACATGGATTGTCGCGACCATGTCAAAGCGTTCTAGGATCATGTTTTCGATGACGGTGGCAATTTTGTGCCCCTTTTCGATAGCCATGTTTTTGTCCAGCCGGATATGAAAAATCAGCTCTTTTTGCGAAATGTAATTGTGCAGATGAAAGTGGTGGATATGCAGATCGCCTGCGTAGATTTTTTTAATCTCGCCGCATATTTTGTCAATCATCTCTTGATTAAGCCCTTCCCCCAGAATTTTGGAAACGGCCTCTTTCAAAACGGAAAAAGCCGCGTAAAATATGGCAGCGGCGCAAAACATACCCAGAACGCTGTCCATCCACCAAAAATCCGCGACAAACCTTGTTACCAGAATGCCGATCAAGACAACGACAGAGCCTAGGGAGTCCGACCTATGATGCCAGCCGTCCGCTTTTACAATGAGATTGTCAGTTTTTCTTCCTATGTAAAACGCAATTTGCGCCAGAGCCTCTTTTACAAGAATGGACGCTACCGTTACGGCAATCGCCAGCGTTCCAAACACGACGCTTTCCCGGTTTGTGAACCGCTCGATCGAGCTTCGCAGAAAATCCCAGGCGATAAGCCCCAAAATAAAAGCGATAAAAATCGAGGAGATCAGCTCCCAGCGGCCGTGCCCGAAGGGGTGTTCCTTGTCGGCCTTTTTGGACTGCAGTTTTACGGAAAAAGCGACAAAAATCGAAGACAGCGAGTCGGAAAGCGTGTGCCATGCATCCGCCATAAGCGCGATTGACCCGGTAAGCATTCCCACCCAAAACTTTACGCCGAATAAAACGGCGTTGACAGCGACCGACAATACGCCTGCAAAAACTTGAGCCTTTGCCCTATCCATTCATCTTCCTTCTTCCCTCTCTTTCCGCTTTTCTTGCGCCCGGCAGGATTCGAAGTTAATCACCGTTCCAAAAAAAGCATTGCTTCAGCGAATACAAGATTACTTTGCCCCAAAACTGAAAAAAAGTCAAGCCTAAGGAAACAGTGTTTAACTTGTGATAATTTCACCCCCTCGGCATAATGGAGGCATGGAATATATCACTGGGAAGTCGCCGCCGGCGTAACGCAAAAGACAATCGGCCGCCCCGCCAAAGGCACACGCTGGGCTGTAAAAATTCGCCACGCTTTCCCTAAAAACCTTCGTGCCTTCGTGTGATCCCTCCCGGCAGAGGCTTTCCCCGCCGGGCGGCCGCTCGACAAATCTCGCGCAAAGGCGCGGAGTTTTACCGGCGCAAACCAGCGAGTGGCCGATTTGGGAGAAAGCCCTTGCCGGGTGCCAAGCGGGAAATTTTTCACCACGAAGGAGGCTCACACGGAGGCGCAAAGACACGGGGGAAAATGGAGTTCAGCGTGCCGCGCCTTCGTGTAAAGTTGGCTGGATTTTGCCCAGCAGCTCTTGCCGTTAATCAAGACCTACTTCTTTTGCGAATTTTTCCTGTATAGCTTTCGGCACCCATTCAAGCGCGTAGCGGTGTTTCTGAACCGCAGCCATGCACAGTTCGGCAGTTTTAAAGCTGTACGGCACAAATTGAAGCGCCTCGCCATCATTCTGAACCGCCGCTAGGTACAATTCGGCAGTTTTCAGGTTGTCCGGCACCCATTCAAGCGCGTAGCCGTTTTGCTGAGCCGCCGCTAGGTACAATTCGGCGGTTTTCAGGCTATCCGGCACAAATTGAAGCGCTTCGATATTATCCTGAACCGCCACTAGGCACAATTCGGCGGTTTTCAGGCTGTCCGGCACAAATCGAAGCATATTGCCGTATTGCTGAACCGCCGCTAGGCACAATTCGGCGGTTTTAAGGTTAGCCGGCACGTATTTAAATGCCACGCAATTTCGCCGAACCGCCTCCAGCCAAAATTTTTCCGTAAACGGTTCTTTAAGCATTTTTTCAAACAGTCGCTCCTCATGCCTAGCGTCCCAAATGCGCTCAATCTGCTCAAGCCAATCTTTTTGCTCTTCATTCATTCAATCGCCTCCTGCGTCGTTTTTTCACCGGTTCTTATCGCCGGTTTTCCCTGAGAGTGCCGCATATTTTCAGTTCAAGAATGCCCAGCCTAGCACAAAACGCCGGCTTTGTTCAACCCCCGCCGGGTGTCAAATCACGACAAACGCATGAACGCCACGAGCCTCGGAATTTACTCCCATTTTAATCACACCAAGGCACAAAGGCACCAAGGCA
>WRKI01000118.1 GCA_009778155.1 Spirochaetota bacterium | reverse complement strand
AAAGACGCAGAGCTATCATAATCCCGCCTACCCTCTTAACCTTTGTGCCTTTGTGTGAGATACTTCCGAGGTTTGTGTCGTTCATGCGTTTGTCGTGACCTCACACAAAGGCACGGCAGCCGCCAGTTGGTTTTCATCCGCATCCTCAATGGGGTTTTTGGAGGTTGCCTACAGCCCCGAACCGGCGGTTCAAACATCTGGAAAAAAATCCCCGTTTTCAGTATATTGTACAGGAAGGTTCATGCCGGGTTTTTCGGACACGGCGGCCCCAGCATGGACATCAAGGAGATGCAGTGTACAAACCAGTTGATGCAAGAGTGGATTTCCCCAAACTGGAAGAGGAAATCTTGGCGTTTTGGGGGAAAAACCAAATATTTGAAAAATCGGTCTCGATGCGAGAAGGCGCGCGGGGCGGCGCGGGCGAATTCGTTTTTTATGACGGCCCGCCCTTTGCCACAGGCCTTCCCCACTTCGGGCATTTTGTGCCGAACACGATAAAAGACATAATCCCACGCTACAAAACCATGAAAGGCTACAAAGTCGAACGCCGGTTCGGCTGGGACTGCCACGGACTCCCCGTCGAGAATTTGATCGAAAAAGAGCTGGGCCTTAACTCGAAAAGCGAGATTGAAAAATACGGCATAGCCAAGTTCAACGAAGCCTGCCGGGACTCCGTCCTGCGCTATGTAAAGGAATGGCAGACCGTTATCTCGCGCCTTGGCCGCTGGGTGGACTTTGAAAACGACTACAAAACGATGGACGCCGATTATATGGAAACAATCTGGTGGGTAGTCGCATCCCTTTGGGAAAAAGGCCTGCTTTACGAAGGCCACTATGTCCTGCCTTACTGCCCCCGGTGCGCCACCGTGCTCTCCAACCACGAGCTTAACCTGGGCGGCTACAAAAACGTGCACGACCCGGCCATAACCGTGCGCTTCAAACTGCTCGAACAGCAAGAGCGCGACGCGCAAATACCCGCCGGCACATATATACTGGCATGGACAACCACGCCCTGGACACTTCCCTCAAACCTTGCCCTTGCGCTCGGCGCGGACATCGACTATGTTCTTGTGGAAGATGCGGCCGCCGGCGGGAAAGAGCATTACATCCTTGCAAAGGCGCGGCTGGAGGCCTACTACAAAGACCCCTCCCAGTACCGCATCGTGTGGGAAAAAAAGGGGGCGGAACTTACCGGGCTTTCATACGAGCCGCTTTTCCCCTATTTTGCCGAAAACGCCCAAAACAAGGCCTTTCGCACATATCTTGGGGGCTTCGTCAACACAAACGACGGCACGGGCATAGTGCACTGCGCCCCCGGCTTCGGCGAAGACGACGCGGAAATGCTCAAGGGGACAGGCGTGCCGGTAATCTGCCCCGTCGATGCCGAATGCCGCTTTACAGAGGAAGTCGCCGACTTTGCGGGGCTGTTCGTCAAGGATGCGGACAAGGCGATCATGGAAAGACTAAAAGCCGAGGGCAAGCTCGTCAAGCGGGAGCAGATTCTGCACGCTTACCCGCACTGCTGGCGTTGTGCAAGCCCGCTCATTTACCGGGCGGTCGGATCGTGGTTTGTCAACGTGCAAAAAATCAAGACCGATATGCTGGCGGCCAACGGCGAGGTTTACTGGGTTCCCGGCCACATAAAAGACGGGCGTTTCGGCAAGTGGCTGGAAGGGGCGCGGGACTGGGCGATAAGCCGCAACCGCTTTTGGGGCAACCCCATGCCCATCTGGAGGTGCGCCGACTGCGGCAAAACAATCTGCGTGGAAAGCCGCGCCCGGCTGAAAGAACTTTCCGGCGCGTACCCCGAAGACCTTCACAAGCATTTTGTCGATGAAATCAAGTTCCCCTGCGCCAAGGCCGGCGGCTGCGGCGGTACAATGGAAAGAATCCCGGAGGTGCTTGACTGCTGGTTTGAATCCGGGGCCATGCCCTACGGCCAAAGCCACTATCCCTTTGAAAACAAGGACTTTTTCGAGCGACACTTCCCCGCCGACTTTATCAACGAAGGCCTTGACCAGACGCGGGGCTGGTTTTACACGCTGATCGTCCTCTCTTCCGCGCTGTTCAAAAAACCCGCCTTCAAAAACTGCGTGGTCTCCGGGCTAGTGCTGGCAGGCGACGGCAAAAAAATGAGCAAGAGCCTTCGCAACTACACCGACCCGGTAAAGGTTATCGACAGCTTTGGCGCGGACGCTTTGCGGATTTTTCTGGTGCACTCGGCGGTGGTAAAGGCCGACGACCTTCGCTACAGCGACGAGGGCGTGCGCGAGGTGATGAAGAGCATCATCCTGCCCATCTGGAACGCCTACAGCTTTTTCGTTACCTACGCCAACATCGACAAGGTAAGACCGCAGGCCGCCCCGGCGCGGCCGAGCAATCCGCTGGATCAGTGGATTTTGTCCGAGGCTGCATCCCTTGTCGAAAAAGTGAGCGCAGCGATGGACGCTTACGATCTTGCACGCTCAATCGACCCAATCCTGCATTTTATCGATCTTTTGAACAACTGGTATATCCGCCGTTCGCGCCGCCGGTTCTGGCGCAGCGAAAACGACTCGGACAAAATCGAGGCCTACGGCGCGCTTTACGACGTGCTTAAAACGCTTGTAACGGTCGCCGCGCCCTTCATGCCCTTTACGACCGACGCAATCTGGCAGAACCTGCGGGCCGACGGCGACCCGGAGTCGGTGCATCTTGCCGACTACCCGCAGGCTAGGCAGGAGCGGCGCGACCCGGCGCTTGAGTTCCGCATGGCCGCTGTCCGCCGGGCGGTCTCACTGGGGCGGTCTTTGCGATCGGCGCACAACATCAAGGTTCGCCAGCCTCTGCAAAAGGCCGAGCTTGTTACCCGCAACCAAGACGAAAAAAACGCGCTGCTCGAAATGGAAGAAATTATCCGCGAGGAGCTTAACGTCAAGGAGCTGTTTTTCTCCGGCAACGAAGAGGATTTGGTCGAGTACGAGGTAAAGGCCAACTTCCGCGCTTTGGGCAAGGAGCTTGGGAAGGATATGAAGGCGGCGGCCGAAAAAATCGAGGGATTGAGCCATGCGGAGATTCGGGCGCTTTTGGAAGGCTCCCCGCTTTCCTTGGACATCGAGTCTTCTTATGGTTCGGGCGGCCGCACCGTGGAGATCAGGGCGGAGCACGTTGACATAAGGCGCAACGAAAAGGCCGGGCTTCGCGTCATTAACGAAGGGACGATTACCGTAGGGCTTGACACCGAAATTACTGGCGAGCTTTTAATGGAAGGCGACATTCGCGATCTTATTCGCGGCGTTCAAAATATTCGCAAGGAAAGCGCCTTTTCCGTTACCGACCGGATAAGCCTTAGCGTTTTCGCCGAGGCGGGCCGGCTGAAGGCGGCCTGGGACAAGTTCTCCCAGCTTGCCGCCGACGAAACGCTGGCGGTAAAAACCGCCTGGGGGCAGGCCGAAGGGCAAGTTTCCGTGGAAGCCGGCGATGAGGCATGGCTTGTCAAAATCGAAAAAATTGAAAACGAGGGGGCATGATATGGTTTTTAGGTTTTCGCGTAAAACGGTGTTTTTTTTGTTTTTTTCGCTGGCGCTTCTTCTTTCCTGCCAGACTGCGCCGGTAATCGCAGGCTCTTTCCAAGAGGAGGGGGATTTTGTCCCGCTTGATGCCGGCGCCTCGGCCTACATTTTTGCCGACATGAATTATGCAAGGTCGCTTCTGCATATTTTTCCCTTTGCCGACATTGGCAACAGGCAAACAAGGCAGATGATCGACAGAACGGAGACCGCGGCTGTGGCTGTGTTCCCGGAGGAAAGCGAGCGGCATTTTCAGCTTGTCATGATGGGGCGGTATCCGACCGCGCGTTCAAACATGGCTTTGCGGTCAAACCGGCAGTGGCGCAGGCAGCGTTCCGATTACGGGGTTTTCTGGCAGTCGCGGCTTGAGGAAATGTCCCTTGCGATGAGCCAGCAGAATTTTTTCCTTGCGACCTGGCGGGAGCCTGACACTGCGGGGCATCCTTTTGCGGCGGCTCCGGGCATTCAACTTCCGCAAGGATTTGCCGATTTTAAAAGAGGCGCTGCAGTGTCTATCTGGCTGGACGACCCCGGGCCTAGCATTGACAATTTGTTCCAGTCGATGGGCATTCCGCTTCAACTGCCGGCGGAAAGTGTTTTTGTAAGCCTTTTCCAAGCCGGCGAAGAGTTGTACGAAGCGACTATCCGGCTTAGGCTTGCCACCGCGATAGAAGCGGCGGGGATTGCGTCGATTTTGAACCTTGCCAGGGGTTTTATGATGTTGGCCTCCCCCGGAATGCAGGTTGCGGCTGGGGGTGCGGCGGACGCGGCGGCGGCGCAAGACGCGGTGGCGCTTTTGACGGCGGTGCTTTTTACCAACCCGCCTTCTGTGCACGGCAGGGATGTGGAGATTCAAACGGCCGCCCTTAACGAAAGCGAGATTGTTTTGCTTATGGCTGTGTTTTCGGCTGTGTTAGACTAGGGAAGCGTAAAGCCGGCGGCCTGCCGCCGGGCGCTTAAAACAGGAGTTGTATGCCTACTTATGAGTACGAGTGTCGAAGCTGCAAGCACAGTTTCGAGGCTTTTCAATCGATTAGCGACGAGCCTTTGAAGGAATGCCCCGAGTGCGGCAAGGAAATCCGCCGTCTGATTTTCGGCGGCGCCGGGGTGATTTTTAAGGGTTCGGGTTTTTACATTAAAGACAAGGGCGCAGGGCCGGGGGCGGCGGCCGCTGGGAAGGCCTCAAAAGAGGAGTCCAAGCCTAAGGCCGAAGCTGGCGGCGCATCTTCCGGCGGCTCCGGGGAGGGTTCTAGCGGCGGGGCTTCTTCTGGGGGTGGCGGCGATGCTTCTTCCGGCGGTTCTGCCAAGGGCGACAGCCCGCCAAAAAGCTCGGAAGCGAAGGCTTCAAAAACAGCATAACATTGAAAAAGGAAATCATTTTTTTTTGCGATCATTGCGGCTCGGAGGTGGCGGACGGGGTTAAGGACTGTCATGTTTGCGGGCGTATTTTCACGTCGATTCGCTGCCCGGCTTGCAATTTTTCCGGCGAGGAGGAGCTTTTCAAAAACGGCTGTCCTTCTTGCGGCTATGTTACGGTTGGTGAAGCCAAGCCGAAAAAAAAGCCGGAGCAAAAACAGCCGAAAAGCAAAGCCAAGGCCGCTGTCGCCGCCCCCCCCCTGCGGCCTTTCGTGCGCTCTGTCTGCATTGCCCTGGTTTCGCTCTTCGTCATGATCGTCGCGATGGTAATTACGAGGTAGGTGCCGGTGCCGGCTCCGGCATAAGCTCACATAAAGGCACGGCACTGCCAAAACCCGCCCTGCCTCCCCAAAAAACCTTTGTGCCTTTGTGCCTCCGTGCCTTTGTGTGGGTTTTTTCGAGAAATATGCGCTCTGCCGGCCGGCTTGCAAAAGCGGGCTTTTTCGTTTATTATAGAAGCAAATGGCGAATGATGAAAGCACAAAATTGAGCGGCAAAAAGCCACCCGGCAGGGTTGTCTTGGAAGAGGCGCTTGCCGAAATAGCCGG
>WRKI01000117.1 GCA_009778155.1 Spirochaetota bacterium | reverse complement strand
CTGTTAAGGCAAGAATAAAGACGCAGAGCTATCATAATCCCGCCTACCCTCTTAACCTTTGTGCCTTTGTGCCTTTGTGTGAGATACTTCCGAGGTTCGTGCCGTTCATGCGTTTGTCGTGATAACGCCGGCTTGCCCCCTTGACGCATTTTGCCCAGCGTGCCACCATGTATAGATATGGAAAATGGAAAATTGAAGTGGTACCGGCGCACCGACCGGGCGGTCTTTTGCATCTCGGCCTCGATTATTGTCGCGTTCATCGTTTGGGCGACCTTTGCCGGCGAGAACATGGGCGCTGTCATGGGCAGGCTCTTTGTTTTTTCCACAAATCAGTTCGGCCCCTATTATCTTTTGATCGGGCTTTTTCTGTTCGTTTTTTGCGTCTATCTGGCCTTCAGCAAGTACGGGAACGTAAGACTGGGCGGGGACGACGAAAAACCCAAGTTCGGCTTTTGGTCGTGGTTCTTCATGCTCTTCGCCACAGGCTACGGCGTGGGGCTTGTATTCTGGGGCGCGGCCGAGCCGCTTTCCTTCCTTGCCGACCCGCCCTTCGGCTATGCGCCGGGAAGCTCCCAGGCGAACAACATCGCGCTCTCCTACGCGTTTTTCCACTGGGGCTGGACACCCTGGGCAATGTACGCGGGGCTTACCATCCCGCTGGCATACTTCAGCTTTAGGAAAGGAGCCGCCCCGTTTTTTTCGTCATGCCTTGTGCCGATTTTCGGCGAAAAGCGCATCCAAGGAATGCCCGGCAAGGTGCTGGACAGCATAATGCTCTTCGGGGCGATAGGCGGCATATCGACATCGCTGGGGCTGGGAATCATGCAGCTTGCCGGCGGCATGGAGAACGTCTTCGGAATTCCGCAGACAGGCCTTGTTTTCATCGTTATCGCGGCATTGTGGGCTGGCCTTTTCACTTGGAGCGCGGTGTCGGGCATAGACCGTGGGATAAAGGTTTTGAGCAACCTCAACGTGCCGCTTGCGATCTTCATCATGGCCTTTGTCTTTCTGGCCAGTGCCCCGTTTTTCAGCATCAATCTTGGGACAAACGCGCTGGGAATGTACATCGACAGTTTTTTTAGAATGAGCCTTAACACAGACCCAATCGATCGGGGCGGTTTTCCCCAAAATTGGACGGTGTTTTACTGGGCCTGGTGGTTTTCCGCCGCTCCTGCCACAGCCTTGTTTGTGGCCAGAATATCGTCGGGCAGGACTATCCGGCAGGTTATTCTTACCATGATGGGCGCGGCTCCCCTTGCGACATGGCTTTGGTTTACATCGATGGGCGGGGCGGCCTTCGATTTGCAGTTTAACCGGGGTGTAGACCTGCTGGGTTTTATGAGCGAGATGGGGCCGGCCGCCATCGTCTTTGAAATGCTGGGCTATCTGCCGCTAGGCTCGGTTATCGCTGTGCTTTTTCTTGTGCTCATCATCCTGTTTCTTGCCACGACTGCGGATTCTTTCTCTTACGTCTGCGCCCAGATTTCCACAAAGAAAGACTGCGACCCCTTGAACCCGGCAAAGGGTCTTAGGGCGTTTTGGGCTGTGATGATAGTGGCGACCGCGCTGCTTCTGCTCTTGTACGGCGAGGGCATTACGGCTCTGCAAACGGCGTCAATAATCACCGCCCTTCTTGTCGCCGCCGTTTCGGTGCTTCTTTGTATCGCCATGCTGAAATCGCTAAAAGCCGAGGCTGCCGGCAAACAGGACTGAGCCGGGAAAGGCTCGCAAAGCAACCTCCGCTTGGCTGAGGCAACGGCCTTGACAGGCGAAAACCCCTTCGCTATACTTTAGGGCGTAGAGACATGGCAGGTAAACCGAAAGAATACAGCCCCGAAACCGAAGCCCTTGTTTGCTTGCAAAGCGTTTCCCAGGCAATTTTGGCCGAACAGCTACTTTGCGAGCATGAGTTTTATGTAAAAATCATGCCCACCCCGGCGGGAATACAGGGCGGCTGCGGCTTCTGCCTGCGCTTTTTGGCGCAAGAACTGGAGGCCGCCTGCGATTTTCTCTCAAGGCACGGAATACCCGCCGCCGAGACCTACCTTGCCGAAGGTGCGCCGGGAGCCGCCGCTTACAGGAAAATATGCGTAAATATAGAAGGAAAATGACCAATGGCAAATGACACGGCAAATGCCGAGGCAAACGCCGAGACAATACCCGCCACACTCCTGTCAAACTGCACAAGCGGCGGCTGCGGGGCAAAAATAGAAAGCGCCTCTCTTTTAAGCCTGCTGGCCGGGTTAAAGCTCAAGGAAAGCCAAAACCTGATCGTCGGCTTTGACTCCTGCGACGATGCGGCCGTCTACAGACTGGACGAAAAACGATCCCTTGTCTTTACCGTGGACTTTTTCCCGCCAATGGTAGACAACCCAAAAACCTTCGGGCGCATCGCCGCGGCCAACGCCCTAAGCGACGTTTGGGCAATGGGCGCGACAGCGGCCTTGGCACTGAACCTAGTCTGCTTCCCCGAAACAATGGACAAACGCATACTGGCGGAAATAATCGCCGGGGGCGCGGAAAAAATAACCGAGGCCGGCGCGACACTGGCAGGCGGCCACTCAATATACGACCGGGAGCCAAAGTACGGCCTTGCCGTCGCCGGCATAGTCGAAACCGAAAAAGTGCTTAGGAACAACACGCCTGCCGCCGGCCACAAACTCATCCTGACAAAACCCCTTGGCACGGGCATCATTATGGGAGCCGCCCGCGCGGGGGAGGCAAGCGGGGAGGCCGTGCAAAAAGCCATTGCCGTAATGGAGCGGCTTAACAAGTACGCCGCCCAGTGCATGGCCGGCTTTCACATAAGCGCCTGCACGGACATCACCGGCTTCGGCCTGCTTGTCCACAGCTTGGAGATGGCGGGGGAGGGCGCGACCATCAGAATCGATACCGCCGCCCTGCCCCTGATCCCCGAAGCCCTTGAGTATGCCGGCGAATACCTTTTGACCGCCGCCGGGGCGCGCAACCGCAGCCGGGTCGAAAACAGCGGCGGCGCGGATGTAAGCGGCCTGCCCTTTGCCTTGCAGGAGCTTCTTTTCGACCCGCAGACCTCCGGCGGGCTATTGATTGCGGCCGCCGCGCAGGATGCGCAAGAACTGCTCCTTCGCATAAAGGAAAGCGGCGACACCCAGGCGGCCGTGATCGGGGAAGTAATCCCGAAAGCGGATTCGCCGATAATGTTTATGTAAGGCCGGCGTTTCAGAGCGGCTTGAAGGATGCAGTTTATGGAAGTGATGGATATGCGGGGTCAGCCCTGCCCCATACCGGTAGTAAAAGCGAAAAAAGCTCTTGGCGAAGCGCAGACGGAAGGCGTTACCCTGCTGGTAGACAACAAGGCGGCAGTGCAGAACCTTGAAAAAATGGCACTGGGCAGCGGCTTCGGCTTTTCATACACGGAAGAGGGGGCTGCCTGGCGGGTAAACATCGCCAAGGGCGCGGCGGGCAAGGTTTCGCCGGGGGAGCAGCGGCCTCCTCAGCCTCAGCCGCCTTCGCAGCCGGCCGATGCGGGGGGCGCAGGCCGGGGGGCTGTGGCGTTTATAAGCTCGGACAGCATGGGGCGCGGCGCGGAGGATTTGGGGCGGCTTCTTATGAAGGGCTTTATTTTTTCGCTTTCCCAGTTGGAAACACCGCCTGCGGCCGTCATTTTTATAAACAGCGGGGCGCTCCTTGCGGCAAAGGGAGCCTCCACCGTGGCCGATTTGCAGGTTCTGGAAGAAAGGGGTTGTCGCGTATGCGTTTGCGGGGCTTGCGCCAACTATTACAAAATAACGGAGTCGCTGGCCGTAGGCGGCATTGTTGATATGATGTTCATAACGGAGTGCTTGACAAAAGCCTCCGGCTTGATTACAATATAACCGGTAGATTGTCGATTGTTCGGGTGCCTTTAGTTTTTTGGGAGCGGCTTTGGGGCGCATCTTTTTCGGCGCGCTTGCGCGGTTTTTTGCAAAAACAGTGTTTTTTGTTGGAATTTTCCGCGAAGTGCGATATATTTAATTTGAAGTATATGAAAAAGTCTGGCAGAAAAGCGTTTTTCGCTCTGTTGTTAATATCCATTCTCCTCTCTTTTCCCGCCTGCGACCAGATGGACAACATGGTCGTTTTCCCCGTGGGCTTGCGGCAGGTGCAAGTCTTCGTGAACAATGTCGCCATTGACGAAAACGCCTTTGTAAGCTCCGCCTGCGAGCTGCGCCTTCATTTTGCAAATTTCGACCCGGACGATCCTGACATTACGGGAATGCTCGTCTTTTTAAGCGACTCGCAGGGCAGGCTTGCGGAAAGCGCGACCCTTTACCTGCTCCAGCGGGCGGCCGCCAACCCGGCCAATGTCTGGGGCGAGCCGCAACACATCGTCGAGGTAAGCCGCCTCGACGGGGACATTCCGCTTTTTGAAATGCCGCAGGAAATGCCCGCCGGGCTTTACACCATTGTCGCCCAAGTGCTTGCCGGCGGCAGGGTGCTCTTTCAAAACCAGTACACCTTTTACTATCTGGCGGATGCCGGCTTTGTCTTTCAGGATATACAGATGTTTTTGCCCAACGCCGTGGCAAGCTCCAGAATAGTGCCGGGCGGGGAAACGGTAATGCTGGAGGCAAGGGCGTTTTTTGACGGGTCGCTGAACCCGCACATTGTCTGGCTCGACGGAAGAAGGGTGATAAGCGAGGGCAGTTTTTCAGAGGGGGCGCAGAGGATTCTTTGGCCGGCGCCAGAGCTTAACAGTTTTGTCTCCCTTCGCGCCGAAATTTTCCCCGTAAGGGGCGCGGGCGGGCTTCCCGGCATTTCCCGCGAAATATCCCTGCCGGTGTCAACCCGAATTGCCGACTCAAGGGCTGTTTCCGCCGACTCCCAGGGGCTTGCCCGGTGGTTCCTTTTTGCGGGCAATTTGGCCGACTCGCTGAATCCAGCGTCTGCGGCCTCTCAGCTTAGGCCGCAGGCGGGCAATCTTCCCGTGTGGCTGCCTGCCGGCGGGAGCTTCGGCCTTGCGTCCGGCCCCCAGAACACTTTTTCGCTGACAGACCTTTCCTTGCAGCATGATGGGCATGGCAGGTTTCTGTTTCGTTTTAGCCCGGTTTCCGACGGCAGCATTTTCAGCGCGAGCTTTGACGGAGAAGGTTCTGCCGATAATATAGAAATGAACCTAAGTTTGGAAAACGAAATGCTGGTTTTAAGCCTGCGTTCCTCTTCGGATTTTGCCGATTTAAGCGTCTCTGCCGAAAACAGCTCCCTTGTTACCGGTACAATCGATTTTTCAATAGGGGGCGGCCGCTTGCAAGCGGCTCTGGAGATTGCAGACGGCGCGGGCTGGGGGCAGTCCGGGCTACAGCCTGCGCACTCTCTCGCTTTGAACGCTTCGCTGGCTGGGGGGTTCAGTGTCCTTTTCGGCTCAAGTTTTGACGGTGAACCGGCGGCAGAAGCGGCGGTGTCGGCGGTTCCGGGGGGCTTTACGGCTATATGGGACGAATTTGCGTGGTTTACCCC
>WRKI01000116.1 GCA_009778155.1 Spirochaetota bacterium | reverse complement strand
CCGGAGCCGCCCCTTGAGCCGCTCCTCCCGCCGCCGGCGCCGGTGATTGTGGTTCCTGCCGTTCTCGACTTTATTATGGAAGTGATTCCCCCCCCTGTGGCAACCGGCCTTGTTATCGAGCCTATTGTGCCTCCGTCGGCCGCAGGTCTTACTGTCGAGCTTGCCCCCGCCCCGGCCGCGCCCGCTGCCGGCGGCATTGTTATAGAGGTGCTTCCTCACCCGGCAGCCGGCGATTCTGCCGCCGTGATAGACGATACAAGGGTTGTTTATTGAGTTGCAAACCGGATACAGTCAAAATGCCTCTGCACCGCCGCCCGCGCCGCTTGTGCAACAAGCGCATCTTGCTTTTCGCCTTGTTTTGCTTTTTTTTAGCCGGCCTTTCATTCGCGCAGGAGGAGGGCACTATGCACCGCTTTGCATGGTCTGGCGACGGAGGTATTCTGCAGTACGAGGTGCAGATTGAAATTGAGGTGGCCGGGGTGTTTTCTCCTTTCTTGCAGGAGTTTACCGCCGATACTTTTTTTTATGTTACGCTTTTGCCCGGCTCTTTCCGTCTAAGGATTGTGCCGCACGGTTTCCAAGGCACGGTGGGCGAACCTACGGAGTGGAGTTACTTCAGCGTTCTTCCCCCGCCTGAGCCAGAGGAGCCGGAAGAGACGGACGAGCCGGACGAGCCGGCTGTTCCGCAGGAGGCCGTGGCTGAAGCCACCGCAGAAGCCGTTACAGTGGATGTGCCCGCCGTTCCGGCAATCCCTACCGTGCCGGAAGCCGCCCCTGCCCCGGCCGCCGGTTTTGAGCCAAGGGATGACGGTGTGTTTTTCGCGGGTCTTTTTTTTGACAGTTCGCGCTACGGTCGTTACAACGCGGCCGCTGGCGGCGGGTTTCTTCTTGGCAGGAATTTTTACAGTCTGGGGATTGGCATGGGGTACGGGGTAAGCCTGCTTTTCGCGCAAGACCCGGAGGATTTTGTCTTTGTGGAAATGCTCGCCTTTTTCCGTCTGCGGCTTCCCGTTTTTGACATAGACCCTGGGCTTTTTTTGCAGGCCGAGGCGGGCATTGTTACTTTTACCCACGCAGAAATTCAGACGGCCAGCCGCTCCGCCGCCTCTTTCGGCCTAAGAGCCGGCTGGAACTTCCCCTTTTTGGACAGGTGGTCGCTAGAGCCAAGCATCCGTTTCGGCTTCCCCTACCTTTTCGGCTTTAACCTCTCCGTAAACTTCAGCTTCTGATCCGCTCCCCGGCAAGCTCACACAAAGGCACAAAGGCACAAAGGTTAGGCAGGATTATCATAGTTCTGCATCTTCTTCTTGTCTCAATAGAGCACAAAAAAGGGATAAAGCATGATAAAGCGGCGTTTTTTCCTTTCTTAACTTTGTGCCTTAGTGCCTTCGTGCCTTTGTGTGATTAAAATGGAGCAAATTCAGAGGCTCGACCTTTCATGCGTTTGTCGTGGTCTCTGTGCGATCCCCTCTTGTCAAAAACGCAAAAATGTGCGACAATGTGTCTTGGCGGGCGGCTTTGCCGGCAAAAATAAATTGGAGGGACGGGTATGTCAAAAAACAAGGGATTGGGCGGGATTATACGCAGCGTAACCAATGCGACAAGAACAGTCAACGATGCAACCAGGGCGGCGAACAATGTCAGCCGCACGGCGAACAATCTTTCTAGAGGCGCCGGCGGGCAAAGAGCCGCTGGACAGCCGGCGGCAAATCAGCCGGCGGCGGATGCACCGGCGGATGATTCTTGGGCTTGCGTCTGTGGGATGTCCAATACGACCAAGTTTTGCGGAGGCTGCGGCAAACCCGCGCCTGCGGCCTTGCAGTGCCCTTCCTGCCAGTGGGAAAGGCCGGCGGAAAACAGCAGCCTAAAGTTCTGCGGAAACTGCGGCGCTAAAATGGAAGAATAAACGGCGTTTATAACGCTTGCGCGGCAGAGACCGCATATTGGAGGAATGTTAGAATGAAGAAAATCGTGTTGGCCTATTCCGGCGGCCTGGACACCACGGCCATTATCCCGTGGTTAAAGGAAAACTACGCCGGCTGCCAGATCATAGCCTGTTGCGTCAACTTAGGCCAATTTGCAGATTATGAAAAACTGAGGGAAAAAGCGCTGAAAACCGGCGCGAGCGATGCGATCGTCATTGACGCAAGAGCGGAGTTTTTAACCGACTACCTCTTCCCCATGATAAAAGCCGGGGCAGTCTACGAGGACAAGTACCTTCTGGGCACATCCATCGCCCGGCCGCTCATCGCCAAAAAACTGGTGGAAACAGCCCTGGCGCATGGGGCGAATTCCGTCTGCCACGGGGCTACGGGCAAGGGCAACGATCAGATTCGCTTCGAGCTTACGATCATGTCCTTCGCCCCCAACATGGAAATCATCGCCCCCTGGCGGCTGTGGGAGATAGGATCGCGGGAAGAAGCCATCGAGTATCTGGAAAAACGCGGCATCGAGCCGCCGGCCAAAAAAGAAGAGAGCTACAGCCGGGATGACAACATCTGGCATTTAAGCCACGAAGGCCTTGAACTTGAAGACCCGGCCTGCGAACCGGACTACAAGCGGCTTTTGCAACTGTCGGTGCGCCCCGAGGATGCCCCCGATGTGCCAGAATACGTCGAGCTTGCCTTCGAGAAAGGCGTGCCGGTAAAACTTAACGGCGAGGCCATCTCTCCCTTGGAAATGCTGGAAGCCCTCAATAAAATTGGCGGCAGACACGGCGTGGGCATAGAGGACATGGTCGAAAACAGGGTTGTCGGCATGAAGTCCCGCGGCGTGTACGAAACCCCTGGCGGCGCGATTCTGTACAAAGCCCACAGGGAGCTTGAACGCCTCTGCCTTGACCGCAAGACGACCGCCTTCAAACGGCTGGTTTCCGGGGAGTTCGCCGAGCTTGTTTACTCAGGCCAGTGGTTCACCCCCCTGCGCGATGCCCTCTCTGCCTTCGTTGACAAGACGCAAGAGACGGTTACAGGCTCGGTCAAACTCAAGCTGTACAAGGGGAACATTGTGCCGGCGGGCAGCCAGTCGCCCTTCTCGCTTTACAACATAAAACTTGCCAGCTTTACCACGGGCAGTCTTTTCGACCACAAGGACGCCGAGGGCTTTATCAAACTTTACGGGCTTCCGCTTAAAGTCCGCGCCCTTATGCAGCTTGGCGGCAAGGGATAGCCGGTGAAGCTGTGGGGTGGGCGTTTCAGCGCCCAGACGGACGAGGGGGCGGCCGGCTTTCACTCGTCGCTCTCCTTTGACAGGCGGCTTTACAGGCACGATATAAACGGCAGCATTGCCTACGCGCAAATGCTCGGCCGGCAGGGCATTGTAACGGCCGCCGATGCCGACTTGATTGCTGGCGGTCTTGCCGGCATCCTGTCGGACATTGAAAGCGGGGTTTTGGCGATTGACGGGGGAGCCGAGGACATCCACAGCTTTGTGGAGTCCGAGCTTGTCCGGCGCATCGGGGAGGCCGGCAAACGTCTGCACACGGGCAGGAGCCGAAACGATCAGGTGGCCTTGGATATGCGCCTGTATGTGAAAGAGGAGATTGGCCTTATCCGCGCCCGGCTTATCGAGCTTCTTGACGCGCTTGTGCAGACGGCGAAAAGGCACACCGGCACGATTATGCCGGGTTTTACCCATTTGCAGAAGGCGCAGGCGGTTACTCTTGCGCATCATCTTATGGCTTACTTTCAGATGTTCAAGCGCGATTGCGAAAGGCTTTCGGACTGTCGCAAAAGGGCTGATGAAATGCCTTTAGGTTCGGGGGCCTTGGCCGCGACGACCTACCCGCTTGACCGGGAGTTCCTGAAAGAGCGGCTGGGTTTTGCGGCGGTAACGGCTAACAGTATGGATGCGGTGTCGGACAGGGATTTTTGCATTGAGTTTCTTTCCTGTCTGTCTCTTGTCATGATGCACCTTAGCCGGTTCTGCGAGGAGCTTGTTCTGTGGTCAAACGACGCTTTTGCCTTTGTCGAGGTTTCCGACGCTTATTCGACTGGCTCCTCGATTATGCCTCAGAAGAAAAACCCGGACATGGCCGAGCTTGTAAGGGGCAAGACGGGGCGTATCTACGGGGGGTTGCTTGGGCTTTTGACGGCGATGAAGGGTTTGCCGCTTTCTTACAACAAGGATATGCAGGAGGACAAGGAGGCTGTTTTTGACGCGGCGGACACGGCGAAGGCTTGTCTGTCTGTTTTTTGCGGTATGTTCAAAACGCTCACTTTTAATCCGGGCAATATGCGTCAAAGCGCTCTTGGCGGCTACACTAACGCTACGGACGCGGCCGACTGGCTTGTAAAAAAGGGGATGGCTTTTCGTCAGGCGCACGAGGTTGCCGGCCGTCTTGTCCTTTGCGCGATAGGCAAGGGGGTGCGTCTTGAGGAGCTTTCGCTGGCCGATCTTAAAAAAGAGTCGCCTCTTTTTGACGAAACTTTTTTCGACGTGCTTTCGCCGGAAAAATGCGTGCAGGCGCGTTCCCTGCCCGGCGGCCCAGCCGAAGCCGCCGTGCTGGAAGCGATAAAATCCGCCGAGGAATACACGCAGCGGTTCTCTGTTTGACAAAGCGCGGCGTTTGTGCGCTTTTATTCTTTTTAATGCCCCGTCGGGTAATTTTTTTTGAAAATCCGCGTAATGGAATGCGAAAAACAGCGTTTAACTTTATAGGGGCAGTTATTGTATAGCTGTTCTTTTGGAGGATGGGAGGTAGGAAAAATTTATACGACAGGGGAGACTATATTTTGGAGGCAATAGCTTCTGCCGGCGATGAATCCAAGGCGGGTACAGAGCGGGGCGGGAATATAAACGCGGCAGTTTTTGAAGAAATATTTGAAGCGCACTACAAGCGGGTATTGAATTTTTGCGCCTACCGCATAAGCGACCGTCATGAAGCGGAGGACTTGGTTAGCCAAGTGTTCGAGAAGGTTATTGCAAACTACGGCGCATACCGGCCTATGGATGTGCCGCTGGAGGCTTGGATTATAACGATTGCAAGGAATGTCGTGAACGATTATTTTCGCCAAAAGAAAAAGCTCTCTTGCGTGCCGCTTGACTTGGCAAACGATACGGCCTGCGCCAAAAACCAGTGGCCGGAAGAAACGCTTATGGCAAATGAAAGGAAGGCGGCGCTAATGCGCGCGCTGGATGCGTTAAGCGAAAAAGAAAGAACCGTTGTGGCTATGAAGTTTGCCGGGGAGCTTAAAAACGTGGATATAGCGCAGGCGATGTCCCTTAGTGAATCCAATGTAGGGATTATATTGCACCGGAGTTTGAAAAAAATGAGGCCGTTTTTTTAGGGGGAAACGTGAAAGATTTAGAAGATATACTGTGGGAGATTGACTTTAGCCAAGACAGCGAAAGCAAGAACGCCATAAAAAAGAGGCTTCTCGAAACGCTGAACGGCAAAAACCGGGAAAGCCAAGCAAAGGGGAATATTGCTATCTCTATACAGCATAATGGTTTACCCCCCCC
>WRKI01000115.1 GCA_009778155.1 Spirochaetota bacterium | reverse complement strand
AGGATACTTTGATGGCTAAAAATTTGTCTTGGCGGGTTTGAGTGATGAATTTTCAAGGAAATTAAGCCTTATCTTTTCTAAATGTAGAATTGCTGGGTAATGGGCGCGCCGGGAAGCGGCTTGTCAGACTTGATTGTAAGGTCTTCGGCGGTGAGCTTGCCGCTTTTGAGCGGCTCAATGCCTTCGACCACTGCCGGGTTGGGGAAGCGGCTTACACAAATCTTGGACGAGCACCAAAGGACTGCCGCGATGCCGTATGCCAGCGCGACAATCGAGCCGAGCGCGATCATCATCCCCAAGTCCACGCCCAGGGTGCCGGCGGCGGCCAGCGGCCCGGGGGTAGGCGGCACGATTGTGTGCGTGGCCATGATCCCCGCGTTAAGCGCGCCAAGACAGGCAATCAGCGCCACGCCAGAGCGGGCGGAAACCGTACGCGCAACCGGCGACATGATAACGATAGCCGTGTCGCTGAACACGGGAATTGAAATCAGGTAGCCCGAAAGCATCATCGCAAGCGGGGCGTTCCTTTTGCCGACCGCCCTTAGAATTGTGTTTGCGAGCACCAGCGCCCCGCCGGTCTGCTCTAGGATGACGCCGATAGTGCAGCCCAAAAGGATGACGATACCGATGTTGCCGATAGTCGTGCCAAAGCCGCTAAGGACGATAGGCACAACATTCGCAATGGGTATCCCGAAAGCGATACCGGCGCCCAGCGCACCGACAAGCATGGCGTAAACAGGGTTGATTTTCCCCTTGGTTATCATCAATATGATGACAACTAAGCTGACAATCATCACCATTACCGAACCCATTCCGGCGTCTAAGACTCCAAATGCGCCAATAGGTTGCATAATTACCTCCGTTTCTAAATAATCTTCTCTGTGATCTTGATTACATTATCCCTCTGTTTTGCGTTTTCTGTCAACGTTTTTTTTCAAAAATTTGCACAATTTTCTGCAAGGCCCGGTTTGCCGTCTTAAAGTGAAAAAGAAAACCTCGCAAAAAACTGTTAAAAACATAGTTTTACAGCAAATACATGAAAGCGATAGCAAACAGTAGAAACTGTTGCTATAACTTGTTTGTACGCAAGATGTGCGCCCGGCTGCTATGAAACTTTTGCAAAGTATGCTACACTGTAGGTAACAAGTATTGAAACAAAAGGAAGCGGAGCGAATTATGAGTGAAAATAATGTTTTGTACGAAAACGCCTTTGTGCCGGGTGAAAAAGATATAGATGATTATGTGGCGCACCAGCTTAAAAAAAGAACGCCGAGGACGGTCTTGGGCACGGTTGCGATTATCGTGTTGATGTTCGCCCTTTGGTTCTGGCTTAGTTCTTTGGGTATAATTTTCAATCAATTTGTGCATTTTCTTTTTGCCGCGATTATGCTGATTGCGGTCATGGCGGCAGATGCATATTTAAAGCACAGCGATTTTCGGCGGCTGGTAAAAAAGTTCACGCGTCAAAACAAGGACGATTTGGCCGGGATAAAAACCCTGTTTTACGAAGACAGGATCGAATCGAACGGAAAAACCTACAGCTATCAGGATTTTTCGAGTGTCCTTTACGGGGAAAGTTGTATGTTCCTTGTAAGCGCAAAAGGGGCGGTATTAATGATAAAAGACACGGCCGCCGCCTTTAACAATGCCGAAAGCGAGCCTTTTTGGAATTTTCTCAACAGCAAGTGCCCGATTAAAAAGCCAGGCCAGGAAAAACCGCGCCGCTGGTACTTAAAATTCCGCTCTCATTTATAGGCCGCCCGCTGGTTTTTCCTCCGACAGCCCGGAAACAGGGCTTTTCCCGCCGGGCAGCGGCTCGCAAAGTAAGAATCCGTGTGCTCTGTGGTGAAAATCTTCCGCTTGGCCGCCGGCAGGCCGCTCACGCGGTCAAAACCTGCAAGGGGACAACGTTCACCCCGTCCTTGCGGCGGTGGGCGAAGCCGGTCGCCGTAATCACGTTAAGCGAGGCCGGCGCGCCCATCTTCCCCTGGTCTATCTTTTCGGCAAATTTAAGCAAGCTCGCGGCCGCCTCGTCTTGCGCGGTAAAACCCATCTTTACCTCGAAAGCCGACCATGATCCGTCGGGAAACTCGATCACCGCGTCAAGCTCCGCTCCTCTGGAGTCGCGGTAGTGGAAAACGCTGCCGTCATGCACCTCGGCGTAAATTCGCAGGTCGCGGACGACAAGGGATTCAAACAAAAAACCGAAAAAGCTAAGGTCGCCCAGCAGTTTGCCGGCAGAAAGCCCCAACGCGCCAATCGCAAGGGAAGGATCGACAAAATGCCGCTTGGGCGCTTTACGAAGCGTGTCCGAAGATCGAATGTGCGGCGCCCAGGCGGGAAGCTGTTCCAGCGCCATAAGCCGCTCAAGCGCCTCGATATAGCCGGCCACAGTCTCGTCGCCGACCGAGCGTTCCGCCCCGCTGGCATCCTTCGCTAGGGAGACCGCCGAGGCCTCCGTCGCCACGTTTCTTGCCAGGGATTTCAACAGCCGCATAACCTTTTGCGGGTCTCTTTTTTTGTCCGAAACCCGGCTTATGTCGATCTCGGCAAGCAGGGCGACATAATCCTGCATAAAACGCAGAGCCTCCTGCCCGTCCGCGCCGATAAGCGCCGGCCAGCCGCCAAGGGTGAGTTTTTCCGCAAGCGACTCAAGGCTAAAGTCAACCTGCCCCGACTTGGGCGCATCTCCGTGGGTCAGGCTGAAAAGGCTTACCTCCCCGCTAGACCAGCCTCTTTCGTAAAGCGACATGGGACGCATCCGAAAGGTGGAAATACGCCCGGCGCCGGAATGCATCCGCGCCCGCTCTTCCGGGTTGGCCGATCCTGTAAGGATGAACAGTCCTTTTTTTTTGCGGTCGTCCACCTCGCGCCGCACATAGTTCCAGATTTGCGGATACTCCTGCCATTCGTCAATGAGCCGGGGAACGTCGCCTTCCAGCACGGATTTGGGATCGACTTCCATGCGGACGCGCACATCGCCGTCAACGTCCAGCCGCGCTGTGCTTTTGGCGATCTGGCTGGCGGTTTCGGTTTTTCCGCAGCCTTTCGAGCCTTGTATCAAGACGGCTCCCGCGCTGTCAAGCCGTTTCTGCAAAATTTGATCGGCAAACCGCCGGATATACCCGCCCATAACGCCTCCTTGTCTAAAGATACCACCTAACTGGAAAAATGTAAAGAGTACAACTGGAAAAAAAGAAGCATTTCAACTGGAAAAATGTGCAGGTTTCAACTGGAAAAATATTACAATGCCAATTGGAATTTCATCCACGGGGGCAGGGAGTAAGATTGAAAAGAGAGAGCACACGGATGCACAAACTCTGTGGTGAAAATTATTCGCAGGGTGGCCGGCAGGGGCTTTCTCTCTGGGCGGCCGCCCGCTGGCTTTCCTCCGAAAGCCTGGAAACAGGGCTTTCTCGCTGGGTACCCCCTCTTCCTTTGTGCCTTCGTGCCTTTGTGTGAGCCTCCTCCGTGGGAAAAATTCCCCGCTTGGCCGCCGGCAGGGGCTTTCTAGTCAGGATAGCCCTCAAAAAAATTTCCCGGTGGCTTTGCGGTGTTTTTTCTTCGGGAACCCCTTGGAAAAAAGCCGCCGGCGCACTATGCTTATAGAATGGACAAGCTGATCATCAAGGGCGCGCGGGAGAACAACCTTAAAAATATCGATTTGGAACTGCCCAGAAACAAACTAATCGTCATATCCGGACTTTCCGGGTCGGGCAAAAGCTCGCTCGCCTTTGACACAATCTTTGCCGAAGGTCAAAGACGCTATGTCGAAAGCCTCTCCGCCTACGCCCGGCAATTCCTAGGACGCATGGACAAACCCGATCTGGACTATATCGAAGGCCTCTCCCCCGCAATCTCAATCGAGCAAAAAACCACGCACCGCAACCCGCGATCAACCGTGGGAACCGTAACCGAAATCTACGATTATTACAGATTGCTCTTCGCAAGAATAGGGCTGGCTCACTGCCCCGTCTGCGGCATCGAAATACGCGAACAGCCGGTAGACCTGATCATCGATACAATAATGCAAATGAAAGAAGGCGCGCGCCTGCAACTTTTGGCTCCCGTCATCAAGGGGAAAAAGGGCGAGCACCTGAAAATAATCGAAGATGCGCGCAAAGCGGGCTTTGCAAGAGCGCGAATCGACGGCGTGCCGGTAAACCTTGACGAAACCATCAAATTGGACAAACAGAAAAAACATACGATAGAGATAATCGTAGACCGCGTCGCCCTTTCGCCGGACATAAGATCGCGGCTGGCCGAATCGGTGGAAGCCGCGCTGGAAACCTCCGGCGGCGTGATCACCGTGCTGGCCGAGGCCGAGGGCAAACAGGAAGAGCACTTTTTTTCGCAAAAAAACTCCTGCCCCGACTGCGGCATCTCCATCCCCGAACTCCAGCCGCGCCTCTTTTCGTTCAACAACCCCTTCGGCGCGTGCGAAAGCTGTTCGGGACTCGGCGCGAAACTTGATTTCGACCCGGCGCTCATCATCCCCAACCCCGCGCTCTCCTTTGACGAAGGCGGCATCGTCCCCTACAACCCGGACAGCGCGTGGCATCGCAGCCGCTTTGAAGCGCTCGCCAAACACTACAAGTTCAAACTGGACACGCCGCTTTCAAGCCTGCCCAAAAAGTCGCTGGACGCGCTATTATATGGAAGCGAAGATGCAATCAAGGTGCGCTACGCGAACAACGAAGGCACAAACCGCTTCGAGTACAACTCGCGCTTTCCCGGCGTGCTGGAGGACTTGAAACGCCGATACCTTGAAACCCAGTCCGGCGGGGTAAAGGAGTGGCTGGAAAAGTTCATGAGCCACAAACCTTGCGAGGACTGCGGCGGCAAAAGGCTGAAGAAAGAGGTGCTGGCGGTAACAGTGGGCGGGAAAAACATTTGGGAGGTCTCGCGGCTTTCGGTAACCGACTCGCTGGGCTTTTTCGCCGCCCTTGAGCTGAACGAAAGCGAGGCGAAAATCGCCCGGCAGATACTGAAAGAGATCAACGCACGGCTGGGCTTCATGCAGAACGTCGGGTTGGACTATCTTAGTCTGGAACGCAAGGCCGCGACCCTGTCCGGCGGCGAGGCGCAGAGAATCCGGCTTGCCACGCAGATCGGGTCGAGCCTTGTCGGGGTTCTGTACATACTGGACGAGCCGTCAATCGGTCTGCACCAGCGGGACAACCAGCGGCTGATCGACACGCTGTTGCACCTGCGCAACATAGGCAACACGCTGATTGTGGTGGAACATGACGAGCAGACCCTGCGCACGGCAGATTATATAGTAGATTTGGGGCCGGGAGCCGGCGTGCACGGCGGCTACATAGTCGCGCAGGGGGAGCCGCAAAAGGTGATGGCCGCCAGCGAAAGCCTCACCGGGCAGTACCTTGCCGGCACGCTGAAAATTGACACGCCGGAAAGCCGCAGGGGGGG
>WRKI01000114.1 GCA_009778155.1 Spirochaetota bacterium | reverse complement strand
CCCGGCCGCGGCGTCGGCGGTGCGGTATCTTGCCATTGGTTTCCCCCTGTTTTCATTCTACCGCTTGTTTTGGGTTTTGCATAGCGGGTTTTTCTACAGGCTCCGGTGCCTTCGTGTGAACCTATTCCGAATCCGGGAACCTCCGAAGCTGCCGGTATTGGGCTGGAAGATTGTCTTGCAATCTGATACAATTAAGGAAAGTTTCAGCGCGAACTGAGGAGGGAATATGTCGAAAAAAACGATTCAAATTGATGAAGGCAAATGCACCGGCTGCGGCCTTTGCGTGTCGGCCTGCAAAGAAAAGGCGATAGAGCTTGTGGCCGGCAAGGCGCGTCTTGTGCGCGGGGATCACTGCGACGGGCTTGGCAACTGCCTGCCTGCCTGCCCGGCGGGGGCGATTTCCTTCAAAGACGGCTCTTCGGGCAAGGCGGCGGAACCCCTGCCCTGCGGCTGTCCCGGCGAGCATTCAAAAGCGATAAAGCGCGGCGGCCACGACGACGACTGCGGTTGCGGCTGCGACCACGAGACGGAGCCTTGCGATTCGGGGCATCACGGGCACGGGCATCACCGGCGGGGGGTGCAGACGCATCTTAACCAGTGGCCTATTCAGATAAGGCTTGTCCCGGCGGGCGCGTCCTACTTCGCAAAGGCCAAGTTGCTTGTTGCGGCCGACTGCACTGCTTTCGCTTACGGTAACTTCCATGCCGATTACATGAAGGGCAGGATCACGCTGATCGGCTGTCCCAAGCTTGACGGCGAAAACTACGGAGAAAAGCTGTCTGCCATCTTAAAAGCCAACGAGATAAAATCCGTTACGGTTGTCCGCATGGAAGTGCCTTGCTGTACCGGCATTGAAGACGCGGTAAAAGAGGCGCTGGCCGCCTGCGGCAAGCTTATCCCCTGGCAATCGGTCGTTATTTCCACCGACGGAAAAATTCTGGAAGACTAAGCCCGAGGCGGGGTGCAGGGGGTGCGCTATGTATGTTGTAAGTTGCGTTTTTACAAAGGAAGACCCGGAAACAAGCCTGAAGGCGCAAAGCTATGTAAAAGACAGGTTCAAAATGCCAATGATGCGCTGTTGTGTCGCCGGCTACAAGGAAAAGGAATTTACCGATGCCATGCCCGAATGGATGCGCGAGGGCTGGAAGGCGCTCCCCCTGCACATCGAGTTTCAACATGGCGGCACGATGGTTTATGTTTGCCACAACTGCATGGCCATCTTGCAGGAAACAAAGCCCGGCGTAAAAAGGGTTTCTCTGTGGGAGCTTGCGGCCGAGGATAAAGGGTTCGTTTTCCCGGACTACAAGGGCGAAAAAATCACTGTGCAGGATTGCTGGCGTTCCCATGACAACGTGGCGGAACAGCAAGCGGTAAGGTTTTTGCTTGAAAAAATGAACTTTCAGGTGGCGGAGCTTGAAGAAAGCCGTAAAAAAACGCAGTTTTGCGGGGTATCGACTTTAATGCCGGCGCCGCCGCGCAATCTAAAGCTGGCTCCCAAGCGTTTTGTCGAAAACGCCCAGGGCAAGTTTGTCCCGCACTCAGAGGCCCGGCAAAAGGAGCTTATGGCGGAGCATTGCGGCAAAATAAACACCGAAAGGGTTGTCGCCTATTGCCACTACTGCGTCAAAGGGCTTAACATAGGCGGCGCAAAGGCCCTGCACCTGGGAAGCCTGCTCTTCGGCGATGGAAGAGTTTGATTACATGAATGATCCCAGGATGGCGGAGTATAAAGACGAGCCGCTGCCGGTTCAAGAAGTTCGCGCTTGGCGGCTTGCCGAACAGGACGAAAAACGAAACATGACCCCGGAACAGCGGGCAGCCTATTACAGGGACCTACGCGAGCAAACCGAACTGTTTTGCTCCAAGCACGGCATCCGCCTGAATTACGTTGACAAAAAAGAAGCTGTTACGGCTCCGTAGCCGCCCTTGTTTCCGGGAAAAGGCGGGGGCGGCTCCGCCGGTGCGCCCCCTCCCCTCCCCTCCCCCGCCCCGTGTCTTTACCACAGGTTGCCTTTTTCGTCAAAGGGCCAGTCTTCTGGCTCGCCCAGAACTTCAAGGCGGCCGTGTTCCTGCGCCTCCTTCATCATGGCTTGGGAAATCCAGATTGTGTCGGTGTGCAGGCTGTCGCTTATCCTTATTATCCGGGGGTTTTCGCTGTCAATGCCAAGGCAGGTTCTAAGGGCAAGCTGTACCGCCTCCCTGTCGCTTTCCAGAACGCAGGGGATTTTTACCTGATCCAGCCCGCGAGATGTGGCGGCGTTGACATAACAGGCGTCAAAATCTATTTTGTCAAAAAGGCGTTTTGTCGTGCAGTGCGCCGCCCCTATGCCGAAGGCGTTGCCGTGGGTCGCGTCGCTCAAATCCAATACGACCGTTCGCAAAACTTCGATACAGCTTTTGGTAACAAAGGGCGTGCAGTGGCCGGTGCCCGTTACGTTGGGGTCCATGCCCGTGCCGGAAATGTCCTTGCCTATACGGTCTACGACAAGGACATCGGCTTTTTTGAAATAGAGGATGGGCAGGTGCTTCCACGCCTCTTCCAAGAGCTTTGGCTCCTCGCTTTCGATTTCGCCCGGCGCAAGGGCGACAAACTTGCGGGTTTCGTCGTAGGCATTTTCCAGTATGCCAAGTCCGAGGATTATCGGCGCCTGTTTTACAATGGCCTTGCCGAAAATCTGCACGCGGTGCGCCATGTGCCCGAAGCCAAGTTCGTGGCAGACCTCCGCGCCTTCGCGTTTTGCCAGCCCTATGGCCATCATTTTCATGAGGCCGCTTTGGTAGGTTCCGTGGAAATCCGTGTGGGGTTTTATGCGCCCGGCAACGATGATTCCCTGCGCTTCTGCGGCGTTTTTATCGATGCGCACTTCCCGGCCTTCCTCGTTTTTGCCGATAACGACAGTTTCCATAGAAGAGAGCACCGGACAGCCGACGGCCGCTTCCGTTATGCCGTAGCCGGCCAGTACTGCCGCCTGCCCCTCCGCCGTCGCCCCGCCGTGGCTGCCCATTGCGGCGACAACGAAGGGCTGCGCCCCCTTGGACTTTACAAAGTCTGCAATGGCCTTTGTGATTACCGCTATGTTGGCGACCCCCCGGCTGCCGGCCGTGATTGCGATTCGCGAGCCGGGTTTTATGTAGTCGCCCAACTGCGGGCGGCTCATTTGCGCGAAAACGGCCTCTGGGATTTTGTCCGTTTCGATTTTTTCCCTGTCAAAAAGCTGCCTTACTTTGAGCATTTTTGGCAGTTTGACTTCTGCGCAAAGTTCTTTGGTAACGCTTATCTTCATCTCTGGCCTCGGTATTTGGATTGCCCGGCGGGCTACTTGCATGATACAGCAATTCGCACGGTATGGGAAGAGGGTTGTCGGGGCTAGCGTCTGCTTCGCGAAAAAATCACACAAAGGCACGAAGTACAGATGGCAATCTCTAAAAACCGAAGTTTTTAGAGGTTGCCTGAAGACGCAGAGTTATCATTGTCCCGCCTGCCCTCTTAATCTTCGTAGCCTTTTTGTGATATTTCCGAGATTCGTGTCGTTCATGCGTTTGTCATGCGCCGGTAGCTTGAAAAGCCGGGGGTTTTCGATTATGCTTTTAATAGGGAGCTTCTATAATAATGGCAGTGCTATCGATACAGTCTGGTGCGGGTTTGGGTAAAACGGGGGGAGCCGCCGCAGAGCATCCCCTGCGGCGGCTTGGCAATCGCGCGTGAAAGCGAAAAAAGACAAGTGGACGGGCGAAAGCCCTTACGAGCGCTTCTTCGACTTTATCGCGCCCCGGGCGGAACGCCTGCAAATACTCCTTGAACACGCTAAAACACTCAAACTCAACGCCTTTGTCGCAAACATCGCCGGGAACAAGCACTTTTTTATCTTTCCCAGCGGGCAAAATCTGGCAAGCGAGATTGCGCGCAACCCCGCCAGTATGCCCTTCAAAGGCCAAAGCCCGGTAATGCTTGTCGCCCATTACGACCGCGTAAAAGACTCGCCGGGGGCCAACGACAACAGCATCGCCGTTTTCCAGCTATTAAAAGCGGGGACAATACTAGATGCACGCGGCGCGGACAACTGGATCATCGTTTTTACCGACAAAGAGGAACTTGCAAGCGGCGAAGGCATCTTTTCCCAAGGCTCCTTTACCCTGTCGCAAAAACTGCGCCTGTGGGGGCTGGAAAACTGCAAGATTTACATATTTGACGCCTGCGGAATAGGGGAGACCCTTATCATTTCAAGCACCACCGACTACATTTTGACCAACAGAAACTCCGATATGCATAAAACCAAACAGCTTATCCGCAGCCTGCGCAACCGGGCCTTAATGGTCGCCCAGTCCCTGAACCTGAAAAAAATCCTTCTGGCCCCCGTCCCCTTCTCGGACGACGTGGGCTTTTTAACCGGCGGGCTGGCCGCCCAGACAATCACCACGCTGCCGGCCTTGGAAGCCGACCTTTACGAGGCCTTTTTGCGCAACAACCCCGGCTTTACCGACACGCTGATAGCCGGCTCGGCGAAAAACTCGGTGGAACGCCGCAGCATCCCGCAGACTTGGCGCAGTTTGAACAGCGCGGCCGACTGCCCTTCCAAACTGACCCCGCAATACTTCGATCAAGTCGTAAACTTGGCCGTGGAGCTTGCCCTAACGCCCGGCGCATAGTTCTCGAAAACCCTCACACGGAGGCAGATCGAATTTTAGCCTCACACCAAGGCACAAAGGCACAAAGTTCAGCTTAGAAAGTGCCGTTTCATCTCTACATTATCCCCTTATTATGCTCTATTGTGAGGCAAAAGGAAGGCTTTTGGCCTTATCATATCCCCCCTTAGTGCCTTTGCGTCTTTGTGCCTCCGTGTGATTAAAACGGGAGTAAATTCGAGAGGCTTGAGCATTCATGCGTTTGTCGTGTATCCCCCTTTACTAAGTCGGTTTTTTTATGTATATTTAGCTATGGACAAAATTTTCAAGCTGCAATTTTTCTTCATCTTGGGGGGCGCCCTTCTTGCCGGCGGCTGCGCGACAACGGCAAACCTTGATGACAACCCTCCCCCGGCAATAATGATTCAAAGAGCGCAGGAAGCGACCGATCGCGGCCGGCATAACCTGGCCATGCAATACTACGAGGCGCTTTTAGAGCGGCACCCGGACCGCATGGACTTGGTAATTACGGCAAAATACGAAATAGCTTTTATCAATTACAGGCAAAGAAATCTGGAAGAGGCGCGAGCCGGCTTCAATGAAATCCTCGATTACTTTGAAGAGCCAGACGCGCACCTCTTGCCCCAGCAGTTCCGGCGGCTTTCGCAGATCGTCCTTGAGCGCATAGACGAGATGGAAGCGAACCCGCCAAGAAGGCTCTTCGGCTTTTTGCGAAGAGACTAGCCTTCCCGGCGGGCGGC
>WRKI01000113.1 GCA_009778155.1 Spirochaetota bacterium | reverse complement strand
CTCTCTCTCTCTCTCTCTCTCTCTCTCTCTCTCTCTCTCTCTCTCTCTCTCTCTCTCTCATGAATTCGCCCCTTTAGCGAAAATCCCTAAAAAAATTTGCCCGTTTTTTCCCATTGCTTTGCTGGCTGTATGCAAATTTGGCGATAGCAACGTAGCAACAGCCCGTATGGGCTTGTTTATATTAACAAAGGCCGCAAACCGCAAACACGGTAGGCGGCCTTTCTTTGTTGGCACTGTGCCGGCAAGGAAAAGGAAAATTATATGGTAAGGAAAATTCACTTGGGAATGCTGGCGGCGGTGCTGGCATTCGGGCTTGCGTTTACAGGATGCGACAACAATGACGACACAAATGGCGACGACACTAGCCCTGCAGAATACTGGTCTTTTGCCAACTTTGGCGGGTCTACTGCCGTGCTGAGAATAACCGGAAATAGCTGGACAATGTCCGTGGCAGGCGGCCCCAGCGGCAGTGGAACGTTCACCATGAGCGGAAATGTCGCAACGCTGCATAGCGGCGGTTCACAGATCGGAACCGCGACAATAACCGGTTCTACGATGACTTTGGTTTTGAATCCCCCTTCAGAGGTTACTGGAACTTTTCAAGGGGTCAGAACCAACTAGGCGGCCTGGCGTTCCGCCTTACGGAAGGCCGGGGTTACAGCGTGGCCGGCTCTGCGGCTACACGCCCGGCCGCCGCGCCCCTGTGCCTTTCTGTGAGTTTTTTTCCAAATTCCGCCTTGACAGACAGCCGGGAAGCAAGGTAAGATTAAACGCTGTTGCAGCAAGGGGGATATTAATGAAGAGATTTTTTTCCGGGCTTTTCGCGCTGGCTTTTTTCGGCGCGGTTTTCGCGTCGCCGCTTTTTGCGCAGGACGGCGTGCAATACGAGCAACTGCCCGCCATTTCCGCGCTGGAAGCCAGGGACATAGCCCTTGCAATGACCGACGGCGGGACTGTTACCAGCCTTGAAATCGAGGAAACCCCAGGGGTGCCACCTGTGTTTAACATTACGATAGTCAACGCGGGGACGATTTTTGACATTTCCATAAGCGCGGAAACCGGAGGCGTTCTTAGAATGGCCAGCTTTAACGCCGAAGTCCTGCCGGGAGTCTCTGCCGCGCCGCCAGCAACAGTGGTGGCGCAAGAAAGACCGCGCCGCATCATGGGCATTTTTCGCCCGAATATTTCCCGCGACCAAGCCGTGGAGATCGCCTACGCGCACCTAGCTTCCCGGAACATTCAGGCATCGTTTTTAACCGACTCCGGGATAGGCCTAGAGCGCGGCAGATGGGTGTGGGAGCTTGAGTTCCGCAGCAACAGCCGGGCGGGCATTTACGAAGTCTACGTTAGCACCCGCAACGGCGAGATCATAAAGGTGGAGTTTGACTCAGGCTGGTAAGCCGGCGGACTCTTTGACTCTCACAGGCAGTACTTGGCGTTAAGCTCTATGATCAGCCCCAGGGCTTTTTCCACCGTTTCCCCGTAGGTTATAACGCCTTCGTCGTGTCCCAAAAGGACAATCTCGCCGCTTGCGGAACCCCTTATGCAGCCGGCTATGGCAAGGGCGATTTCCGGCGTTCCGTAGGCTGCGCTTTGCGGCGTGGCGGCGTAACTGTCGCGCTTCATCCCGTCGAAAATAGCCCTGGAGTGTACATGGATGACGCAGTTTATGTTAGCGCCGGCGCGGTAAACCGCCCCGTGGGTCATCGCCTCCGAGGAGGCCTGCACCGGGCCTGCCGAGACAACGCGGTTTTTCTCTATGTCGAAAGAGCTTACAAGACAGTAATCGCCCGCTCCAAGAACCGGCCGCGCCCCCGTGCCTGTCCCGCTTATGATAAACTGCCCGGCTTCTGTCCGTACGCTTAAGTTTCCGTAGCCAATGCCGGCAGGCGTTACCCCGACAAGCCCCAGCGCGAAAAGACGGTTCCTTGCATCATTGAGTTCCGTCCAGCCGGGAACATTTGCGCCGGCGACATCGGCCGCATGACTGTGCTCTTGAATGTATTTTAACACGCCTTCTTCGGCGGTGTTTTTTTCAGTGTTCATGACATTAATTTTAGCGCATTTTTCAATCATAAAAAAGACACAATCCGTGCACTTTTTTCACTCCGCCGCTTTTCAAAGCCGAGGCACAGGCATCCAGCGTGGCGCCGGTTGTTATCACATCATCTATTATCATCACACACTCGTGCACGCTCCCGCGCACGCACTGGTGCGCATCTCCTCTTAAAACGATGCGGTTTTTCAGGTTTTCCATCCGCTCTTTTCTGCTTAACTCTTTTTGCGCCCCGGACTTCAGGCGTTTTAGACAGCGGCAGACTTTCATTCCGCCGGGCAGCCCCTGTTTTTCCAAAAGGCTTGCCAAGTATTCAACTTGATCCCAGCCTTTCTCCTTTATTTTGCCAGGTCTTGGGGGGACGGGGACAAGCGCGGTGCCGGCGGTTTTGACGTTCTCTGCAAGAAACTGAGTGATTTTTTCGGCAAAAAAGTTGCCCAAGGCGCGGTTTTTGCCAAACTTGTACTCCGCCAAAAGTTTTCGGTTTTTTCCGCTGTAGGGGAAAAATACTTTTATCCTGTCGCAAGAGCCTGCCTGCCCCCGCCGGCAGGCCATGCAGATGTTTTTTTCCGAAACAAGGGGGCGGCCGCATTTTTCGCAGTGTTTTTCCGCCTCGGCTTCGAGCGAGTGGCGGCATTCTTCGCAAAGGCCGTACCAGTTTTCGTTTATGCCGGCAAGGGGCGCGTCGCATAGGGCGCAGGCGCAGGGGAAGAAGTAGCCTCTTAGGAAAAAAAGCGCGCGTCTTAGTTTTCTGCCAAAGGATGCGCGTTTTGCAAGGGGGGCGGCCGGGTATTCTTTTTGCAATTTGTCCATGCGCTATATATGGCGCACAGATGCGTCCTGCTTTAGCAAGGCTCAAATTTTTTTCGCAGGTTTGCGGCCGCTATTCCTGATACCCCACCATAAAAGAAATGCGCCGAGCGGTGTTTCGCAGGGCGGGCGTGGTTTCTTCGATTTCTTCTATTGTCATGTAGCTTTCAAAAGCGGTAAGGCTTACGGCGGCGATTATTTTGCCTTCTTGGTTGCGCACGGGCGCGGCGTTGCAGTTGTCGTTTGGCAGGTACTCTTCCCGGTCTCTTGCAAGCTGTTCGCTGCGGGTTTTGGCAAGCTCGGCTTTTAAGGCCTGCGGGTCGGTGATGGTTTTCGAGGTAAAGGCCTTCAGCCCCTTTCTGGCAATGAGTTTGTCCAGTTCGGCTTCGTCCATCTCGCAGGTTAGAATTTTCCCCAGCGCGGTGCAGTGAAAGGGCGATGTTTTCCCCGGCGTAAAGTAGGTTCGGGGCGTGTTAAGGCTGTCCAGGCGGTCTATTACAAGCACGTCGCCTTCGTACAAGAGAGCCAGATTGATGTTGGTCTTTGGGTACTGGTTCCACAAGAGTTCCAAGTAGGGCATGGCGTACTTGCGGATGTTAAGGGACAAAAGCGCGTTCCGGGACAGTTGGAGCGTTTTTAGAGAGTTTGAGTAAAGGCCTGTTTTTTCGTCTTTGACGATGTACCCCGCCTGAACCATGGTGGACAGCATACGAAAAGCCATGTTGACGTTGATACTCAAAGCGGCGCAAACATCGTTTATGCTCAAGGGGCTGTCCGAAAGCGCGATTAAGTCCAGAATTTTCAGACAGCGGGCTACGGCTTTGATGTTGTATTTTTCGATGTCGTATTTTTCACTGCCCATTTAGTTACTGTAATGATTTTTTGCACTTTTGTCTACAGCGGCGCAGCCTGCCTGCGGGGCACTTGCCCCGGTGCGCCATTACATGATATAAGTTTTTCAATGGACGACGCTGATATTTTCCGTTGGGCAATAGAGGCTCAGGAATTGGCAGTAATAATAGACTCCCTTGGCATTATCCGCCATGTCGGCCCCACCTATGCGGGAATCTTGGGCAGCGTCCCTTCGGAAATAATCGGGAAGCCAGTTTTGGATTTTGTCCCGCACACCGGACTACTCAATGTTTTGCAGACAGGAGAGCCGGAATTTGGAAAAGTCTTTGTTTTGAAAAACAACCAGCCCGTCGTCGTAAACCGGTATCCAATAAAAGACTCAGGCGGCCGCATCAAAGGGGCGCTTTCCATCGCCGGCTTTCCCGATCTGTCCCAGTTCAAAGCCTTGAGCGACAAAATCTCAAGCCTTATGGAAGAAAACATATCGTATAAAAAAAAGCTGGCCGAGCTTGAAAACGCGATCATTTTGGGCAACGTAGTCGGCCAAAGCGAGAAAATCGAAAAAGTGAAAGAACTCGCCCAAAAAGTTGCCGACTCTGACATAACCGTGCTACTTTCAGGCGAAACAGGAACCGGGAAAGAAGTCTTTGCCAATTATGTCAAACAACTTTCCTCCAGAAGAGACGAAAGCTTTGTAAAAATAAACTGCGCCGCCATCCCCAACGAACTTTTGGAATCGGAACTCTTCGGCTTCAGCGAAGGCTCCTTTTCGGGAGCTAAAAAAGGCGGCAAAAAAGGAAAGTTCGAGATCGCCGACAAAGGCACAATCCTGTTGGACGAAATCGGCGAGCTTCCCCTGGACTTGCAGGCCAAACTGCTTCGCGTTTTGCAGGAAAAAGAAATCGACAGCATTGGCAGCCTAAAACCGAAAAAAATAAACGTCCGGGTAATCTGCTGCACGAACCAAAACCTCGGCGAGCTAGTGCGCAAAAAACTTTTCCGCGAAGACTTGTACTACCGGATAAACATCGTCGAAATAGAAATCCCCCCGTTGCGCGAGCGCCTTGACGACATCCCCCTATTATGCAGCTACCTTATAAAGAAAATAAACGGCAAGAACAAAACCCTCGTCCAAGGCATAGCGGACGAAGCCATCGCCCTGTTTTACCTTTACGACTGGCCAGGCAACATCCGCGAGCTTGAACACACCTTGGAAAGAGCCTGCATAATGTCGGCAGCGTCGGCAGCCGGTGCAGCCGGCACCTTGACAGAAAAAGACTTCGACTTCTTTCTGGCAAAACTGAAAAAAAACGCGCCCGCCCTGCAAGCGGCCTTCAACACCCCTTACGCCCCCCTTAGCGAAAAAAAGCGCGATCTGGAAAGAAAGGAACTTGCCGAGGCTCTCTTAAAAACCGGGGGCAACAAGTCCAAGGCCGCCAAGCTGCTCAATATGCCAAGAAGCGTTTTTTACGACAAGATTAAGCTGTACAACATCGATTTAAATCACGATAAATTATAGGCAACCTCCAAAAACCCAGATGGGGTTTTTGGAGGTTGCTCAGAGAAAACCGCTAACTCCTTATACTGCAGGCAGTTAGGAGTTTGCGGTTTTCT
>WRKI01000112.1 GCA_009778155.1 Spirochaetota bacterium | reverse complement strand
CAAAGCCCCGAAGGCCGCGTGGCCGCATCTTCGGCCGAGGCGGCCCCTGCCATTGCCGGGCGGCCAAGCTCCCTGTGGCTTCTTCTGGGTCGGCAGGATATGCCGGGCTTTACGCCGCCGGCCGCCCAGCCGGCTCCTGCCCCGCCGGCGGCCGCTGTGCCGAGGGTGCAGACGGGGCTTTTCAGCCAGGAGGCAAACGCCCAGGGGCAGGCCGCGCAAATCCGCGCCGCCGGCTTCCCGGCCGCTATCGAGCGTCGCGGCGATCTTTGGGCTGTCGTAGTCCCCTCTGCCCCGGATGAAAACGAAACGATAAGAGGCCTGCAAGCGGCCGGCTTCCAAGCCTTCCCCGTGCGCTAGCTTCCCGTTCTCCGCTCCGTTTGTACGCACACAAAGGCACAAAGGCACGAAGGCACAAAGGGTTGTTTTACCGAGCGTCGCCCGGCAAGAAAGCTCTGCCGGGCTACAAAGCGAAGAATTTTCACCACGGGGGAAGAATATGGGCGATGACAGCGGGTGCTGCTTTCTGTCCGCTTGCTGTCTGCCGGCCGCAAGCGGGTAAAAATCAGAATTTTTGTTGCCTCGCGTAGCCCATCTTCTCCCTTTGTGCCTTGGTGTGAGGCTTTCCTCCAGACTTGAAAAAAACGAGGATTTTGGTTATTTTTGTTTTAGAGAGGTCGCCAAACATGGACAAGATAAATTACCTTGAAACGCTGCCCCTGAGCGGCATAGCGAAGTATACCGGAAGCCGCCAGCCCAAGGACGGCGTGCCCTTTACCGGTTATCCAAGACAGCATCCCTCGGATAAAAACAAGCTCGTTTTTGTAAACGATCCTTTGGGAAGGCCGGCCGTTTTGGAGTTCCGGCTGGAAGACGTGCTTTTTGTCGAAGAATGCCACTCCGCCGTAACCGAAACCGGGGAAGGCATCCCGATTATAAAACTTTTCATCCGCAAAGGCGCGGCGGGCGTTATCCTTGAACCTTTCGAGGTTAACACCCCCGAACAGTTCGATGGCAAGCTGCGGGATTTGCGCGCGCGTGCCGGGGAGCAGTTCGCAGGCCGCCCCGGCGCAGGTCTTTAGCCGCTTTGGGCGCACTGGGATTTTCAAAGGGGGCGATGTTTGCCGAGCCTGACGCAGACGGCCGCCTCCTCTGCCGGCTTTGCCCTCACGCTTGCCGGATAAAAAGCGGCGGCTTTGGCAGGTGCGGCGTGCGCGGCAACAAGGGGGGATGCGGCATAATCCCCTTTTACGGGAAGGTGTCAAGCCTTGCTGTTGACCCTATAGAAAAAAAGCCGCTTTACCACTTTAAGCCGGGGGCGAAAATTTTATCGGCCGGCTTTCTCGGCTGCAATATGCGCTGTCCCTTTTGCCAGAACTGGCGGATTTCGCAAAACACAGACGCGCCCGCAAGGAGTCTCAGTGCGCAGGAGCTTGTTCTGGCTGCGCTTGGGCAGGAGACCCCGGCGATAGCCTACACATATTCCGAGCCGCTGGTTCACATTGAATACCTTCTTGAGTGCATGACGCTGGCGAAAAAACACGGCGTGGCTAACGTGCTTGTAACAAACGGATGCATACAGGCAGAGCCGGCAAAAGAAATTTTATCCCTGGCCGACGGCGCGAACATCGATTTGAAATGTTTTTCCGGCGAAACCTACGCGAAGGTTTTATTCGGCGACTTGCAGACGGCGCTAGAGTTTATCCGGCTGGCAGTGTGCCAGGGCGTTCATGTGGAAATAACGACATTGCTTGTAAGCGGCATAGCCGGCTGGGAAAAAGAGTTAGGTGAAATGGCAGGCTTTATCGCCGGCATGGGGCGCGGCATACCCTGGCATTTGTCGGCCTACCATGCGGACTACCGCTGGAACGCGCCGCCTACCGATGCCGGCTTTTTGCGAAAGGCCGTGGAAAAGGCCAGGGAGAAATTGCCCTTTGTGTATGCCGGCAACATTGGCTGGGGGGAAAACGACACAGCCTGCCTCTCTTGCGGCGAAACCCTTGTTAGGCGGGGCGGCGTTTTGCATAACGGAGGTGGCGTGCAAACGCCCGGCCTTTTGCCGCCGGCCGACGGGGAAAAACATTTCCGCTGTGCCAAGTGCGGCGAGGCTACGGCGATTGTTTGTTAGGTAAAACAGTATTGCAAAGAAAGTTTTAATGTGCGCCGGCTTTGGGCCGGCACATAACAGGGGGATAACATGATTTCGACAAAAAATTACGCGAAACTTCCGGACAGGGTCGCTCTGGAAAAAACCTGCAAGGCGATTTCCGTTTTGGATGCCGTCCTTTGCCAGGAATGGGAGTTTCGGTATTATTCCTTCAACAGCAACTGGGGCGAAGGCGAGCGGGTTTTGCAAATGAGGGACGGGCAGGGAGACGAAATGCACATTTTGTTCAGGGATGACGGCTGTATGATAAACGGTTTTGCCGGCGAGTGCGGGGCGGGGGAGATCGAAAAGCTCACCTTTAACCTGCCGCACATTTTTCACGAGTTTGCGTTTGGCGAGCCTGTAAAATCAATTGGGACAACTTTCTGCTTGTGGACGACTGATGCGAAAAACTGGCAGGCCGGCAAAATTGAAAGCGGCGAAGATTTTTCCGGGAACATATTGAGCATTCTTGACGGAAACCCGCAGACCTACATTGACTGGGCGCAGGATTATTTCGGCGAGGCTTGTAAAGAAGGCCGCCTTCCCATTGACACCGTAACAAAAATTTACAGCGGGGAAACACTGACAAAAGAAATGGTTTTATCCCTTGCCGGCGAACTTGAAGACTGGCATCAGCTTGAAGAAGACTTGAAGGAAATTGGCTATCCGTACGATTTCCGATAACTATCGCAAGGAGAAACACAATGAACACAGGAGACATTTACGCTTATTTTAGCGAGCGGCTCGATTGCTGGCTCGCCTGCCAGATTACAGGCTTTCGCGGGGAAGCCGGGGAGGCAAGTACCGCCGTACTCTGGCTCGACTGGATGCAAAGTCGGCCGCCGGCTAGCGAGGATTTTTCGGCATTGAAACCCTTTGCCAAAAATTACTTTAGCTGGAACGGCGAGCTTGAACACGGATACGCATCCGGGGGAATGCCAGACGGCTTTATCCTCTGCGGGAACTGCCCTCCCCTTTTGCCCGGCGACGATTTAAGAGCGTATATCGGCTGGTCTTGCGAAGATGATTTCCTTACAAAAAGGTGCTGGGAGAATTCCCCGCAAACTTTGCGCGACGCTTACCGTAACGCGAAAGACCGGCGGTTCATGTTGCAGGAAAAAGACATTCCCGCACTGCTCCCGGATTTTAAGGGTTACGGCGACTTGGGCAAGTTCCCGCGTTTGACAGAACTTTATTTCAGTGTTTTTTCGCCGGAGCTTTCGGCGTATGTAAAAAGCAATCCGTTTATCGGAACCTTGGTTTTAGATGGCCGCCAGCCGCCGTCGCTTGACTTTCGCGGTAGCGCTCTGGAGGCAGTAAGCCTTAACCCAAGCGGCGTGAAGGAAATTTACCTGCCGGATACGGCGAACCTGTTAGCCCTGACAGCCGCGCCCGAAGCGGGCTTAAAAGTGAACGCTCCCAAAAATGGCCGTTTTTTGCATCTTTCCCTGCGCAACAATGCGAAAATTCCCGCCGGTTTGGATGCGTTACGCGAACTGACAATCTCGCATATAACCGGCATCGATCTTGCGGGAGCCTTTGACAGGCACGGCGAAATTGAATCGATGTTTTTGCAAAACAACAATCTGGGGCGGCTTGCGAATTTGTCCGCAATTTCCGTGCTGAAAAAACTCAAGCGTTTTAGAACCTTAAATTTGTACGGTTTTTCCGGCGAAGAATTTCCGCCGCCAGAGGCACTGCCGGCTCTTGAGTTACTCGACATGGAAGGCTTGCCGGCAGAAGCGGCGGGGGCGATCAAGGCAATGTACAAAAGCGCGGCGAAGGAAGGCCGCGTCAAAGTGCGCCTGGCCAAAGAGCGCAAGGCGCAGTGGCTTGCCGAAAATTTGGACAATCCGTTTATGCACTGGGACGGGGATGATGCTATTCCCAAAACTTGCGCGAAAAAGGCCTTGGAAATTTACAAAAAAACAAAGGCATCCCTTATGGCCGCGCCGGCAGAGGCCGAAGCGTTATGCAAAACGTACATCGGCGAGTTCAACAAGCTACAGCGTAAGCATAAATTTATCGACACGGTTTTCCGGGAGCAAATTGACGGCGCACTGTACGGATTGCTTTCACAGGCAAAGGCCGCCGGCGCAAAGCTGGACGTGCAGACGCTCATGGCCGCCTGCGATTCCTTGCGGGAGTTTTGATTAAGAAGATAAGGAATTTACTCTCATTTTAATCACACGGAGGCGCAAAGGTTCGGGCGGAACTTTTGTGTGTTTTTTTTATCCGGAACTTGAAAAACCAGCGCGTTGTTGTTATATTGTAAACAGAAAGGAGAAATTGCGCTTTATGTTTGACCGTTTTCTGCTACTCTTTATTTTAACCCTCATTACCGTGGCGGCCGTCGTGCTGGCTTCCGTTTTTATAAAACAGGGCGGCAGACAGCTTGCAACCGTAAGCCTTGTATGCGGCGGCTTTTGCCGTAAAAAACGAAAAAGCCGGCAGGTTAAAACCCGCGCTAAACTTTTTGCTGATACTTTTTTTGATAACCGTCTACTGGCTGGGGCTTTTCAGCCTGATGCAAACCCTCGACGGCTGGGGCGATCCCTGGGGAGCCTTCTTCTTTCTCTGGGCTTACATGGCTCCCTCTGCCTTTATCACAATCGTTTACATTGTCGTCGTAATTGTGGCAACGCTTAAAAGCCGCCGGCGCACGACAAACGCATGAATGCTCGAGCCTCTGAAATTACTCCCATTTTTATCACACAAAGGCACGGAGGCACAAAGGCACAAAGGTTAGGATTGAGCTACGGTAAGCCCGCGCCTTCCTTTTGCATCATTATCGAACATAAGAGCGGAAGGAAGAAGTAGGAGTGAAGCAGGGCTTTCTAATCAGTGCTTTGTGCCTTCGTGTCTTTGTGCCTTTGTGTGAGTTTAATGGGGAGTAATTTCACAGCCACTGACCTTTCATGCGTTTGCCGGGGGAGCCTGCGGCGGCCGGTGCTTGAACAATGAGCGTTTTTCCGTTACACTGTTTCCGTGGTTTAACTTAAAACGCAATAAAGGATAGATTATGTCAAAAATTAGATTTGCCTTCGCGCTTGCCTGCATTTTGCTTCTGTTGGCCGGCTGCGACAGAGGCCAGCCGCAAGTGGAAACAGCCGCCTTGCCGCCCCCGCCGGCAGCCGGGCAGGAACCTGCGGCTGGCCAGCCGGGCGCGGCAGAGACG
>WRKI01000111.1 GCA_009778155.1 Spirochaetota bacterium | reverse complement strand
GGGGGGGGGAAAGTATGATAGCGTATAGACTTACGAGATTTTCGATTGTCTTGGCACTCAAAGCCCGCAGGCTAAAGCCGGTTTGCACTGTTTTACACCCTCCGTCCCTGTTTGGCCGGGAAATCAAACCCCGGCAAGCCGCACCCGCCCTGCCTAACCGGGCAGACTTGCGGCGTATATGGAAACACTGATTAACTCGAAGTTAGTCGGTGCTTCCATTAAGTACATCATGGCAATTTTCACCGGTTTTGTCAAGCGGCCGGCGGCACGGCCGGCGCTTTTTTTGCGAAAAAAAACGCCACATCAAGCCGGCAGGCCTTGCCCCAGCTTTTCCGCCTCTTCGATCTCGGTTACGGCGGAAGGATGGCAAGGCTCCAGCCACAGGGTAACCTCCCAGTCGGCAATGGCGCGTTGCAAGTCGCCCTTCCCGCTGTAGGCTCCCCCACGGCGGAAGTAGACCTGCGCGTCATCCGGGTCAAGCTGAAGAGCGCGGTTGTAGTCCGCGATAGCCCTTTCAAGATCGCCTTTTTCCGCATAGGCCATAGCCCGTGTTACATAAAACTCCGCATTGGCAGGCTCAAGCTCTATCGCCGCGTTAAAATCCGCAATCGCCCCGTCAAAATCATTTTTGCCCATGCACGCAATCCCGCGAAACCAAAAAATATGCCCGTCTTTTGAATCAAGCTCTATCGCCCGGCCTAAGTCGGCAATGGCCATGTCAAAGTTTTTCTTCGCTTTGTGGACAAGAGCGCGGCCAACATAAAAAACCGCCCGGTCCGGGGCAATTTTTATCGCCAGATTGATGTCCGTGGCCGCCCGGTAAAAATCATCCTGATTTATATAAACGCTTGCGCGAAGCCAATAAGTTTGCGCGTTATCCGGGTTGAGCTTTATCGCCTCGCCGAAGTCCCTAATGGCCATGTCAAGCTCGTTTTTTCTTTCGTAAATAAAGGCGCGGCCTATGTAAAACCTAGCCTCGTTAGAACAGGCCTCTATCTCCAGCCCGTGCCGTCCTTTTTTTCTGCACTTGCATCCAAACGATTCGTACAGCTTTGCAATCTCGTTAATACCTTCCTCCTTTTGCCGCGTGAGGCCATGCGCCGGGCAGGGAGGTTTCCGCGCAATGCAAAAACCGCCCCGCCGCCGCCCCTCCCGGCCGCCGCGCAGGAACAATGCGCCATAAAAGCGCACTAACCTGATTTGCCTCAAGTTTTTTTATAACAACCGGTACCCCGACCGCCCCCAAAGAAGCCTGCCCAAGCGTTTACAGCCATACAGAAAATTGCAAGAATGAGAAAAACTCAATTTAGGGAACCACTGATTAACTCGAAGTTAATCAGTGGTTCCCGCGGACTAAAGTCCGATGTATTTGCTCATTTCATTGCGCAAAATACGGGTAAGAAGCAATGATTCGGATTTTAATCCGCATCCTCGGTGGGATTTAATAATTGCTTCCTTAGCCAGAAAACGCCCTTTTATTATTTTTTAGGGGGTAAATCCGCCCAAAGAGGGCTGATAAGGTCTGCCCTGCGCGGGCTGTCTGCCTTAACAGAAAACCCGCCAATTCAAGAAAATCTTACGCCTGCACCCCTTGTTCATTTTGTTCACCATCTCATTGTCCCCAAAAAACAGTGAAAAGTCAAGCGGCCGCGTAACTTTTTTGCCGTTTTTTCTCGTGAAAAACCGGCCAAAAACTGCCGATAATCAAAAAAAGCGCGAAAAACAGGAGAAATCATGAAAAACGCATTGCCGCAGGAGCTTCAAGACGAAATTGGGAGGGCTGGCGTTATCGCCGTGCTTGAAATCGAGGATGAAAAAAACGCTGTCCCGGCCGCAAAGGCGCTTTTGGAAGGCGGCATAACCGCGATAGAGCTTGCCCTGCGCACCCCCGCATCAGTCCCTTCCATAGGATTAATCGCGGGGCAGGTTCCGCAAATGTTTATCGGCATAGGCACGGTTATAGAGCCGGGGCAGGCGGCCATGTTAAAAAAACAGGCCGGGGTCAAATTTGCCGTTTCCCCAGGCATTAACGCGCAGATAGTCCGCGAGGCGCTGGAGGCCGGCCTGCCTTTTGCCCCTGGCATCGCCACGCCCAGCGACATCGAGCTAGCCATTTCACTGGGCTGCAAAACATTAAAGTTCTTCCCGGCCGAGGGCATGGGCGGGCTGGATTTTCTAAAAAACATTAACGCGCCTTACAATCACCTGGGGTTAAAATACATTCCCTTGGGCGGCATAAGCCCGGAAAACCTGGCCGATTACGCCAAGTTCCCGGCCGTCTTGGCCGTAGGCGGCAGTTGGATCGCCAACAAAGAGCTTCAAAAAGCCCAAGACTGGAAGGAAATCAGCAAAAGAGCCAAAGCCGCCAAAGAAACCTGGGAAAGCATCCGGGGCAAGGCTTGAAAAAGGCCTCACGCAAAGGCACGAAGGTTAGGATCGGAATTTACTCCCAATTTAACTCACACAAAGGCACGGAGACACAAAGGCACAAAGGTTAGGAGGGGAGGGGATTATGATAAGGGCGCGACTTCTTCTCTTGCCCTATCTATAGAAGAGAGAAGAGGGGATAATGTAGAGATGAAGCGGCGTTTTCTAAACTGTGCTTTGTGCCTTTGTGTGAGCTTCCTCCGAACCGTGCCCCCGTCAGACTAAACCGCAGGGGTTATTCCAGAATTACCGGCTCCAAGGTTGGGTTTTGAAGCTGGGAAATCGCGCGAAGCTGCCATTCCCCGGCCTGATCCGTGGCGGCAAGAAAAGCCCAAATCTCCATAGCAGGCTGCAGCCAGCCGTTGCGGAAAAGACTGTCCGCCAGAAAAAACGCCGTCTGGAAATACTGCCTTTCTTCGGCATAAGCGGCAAGCATGGGAAGACGATTAATCTCCTGGGCAAGATCGGTCAAGTTTGTAAAGGTAAAATCGAACTGCCGCCGGATAAGCTCCTCTAAAATCGTGGAATTCTGGATAAGAAAGGCAAACATAAGATGATGCAACGCCGCAACCCGCCCCCTTTCCGCGTAGAAAAACCCCAAACGCCGGTGAGCTTCCTCCGACTGGGGACTAACATGGCGGAAAAAAGCCAGAAAACTATTCGGGCCGCTCTCTTCGAGCATTCGCGTCATAGCCTGCACCGCAAAAGAAGCCTCGGCCTGCAACTGGCCAATGGTAACGGAGATAGGCGCGTAACCTGCGGCGGCGGCATCCGACCACAATGTGTCGGTGGCGTAAACAATCGACAAAAGAACCTGCTCCATTTCCGGGTACTCCTGCCTTAGCTGCAGCACCTCTGCCATTCTATAGAGCAAATCAATTTGGAAGTGCCGGTTTTGAAACAAGTCGCGCCGCTCGTAAGCCCTGCGGTACTGCGCCAAAGCCAAGCCGAACTCCCCGCCAACGCGGAAAACCTCGCCAATCCAGAATTCCGCCTCGGGATACTCCCTTAGCCCGCCGATAGCCTGAAGCGCCATAGTCGCCGAATTGCCCAAACTCTCCCTTGGAACCCTGAAAAAAAGCTCGCTCAAAGCGACCCGGACGGCCGGATGGTGATGCGTGTTCGCATGGATTTCCACCCAGTCAAGAGCGTCGCCCAAAATACGGACTTCCGGCAGCGAAAGAAAATCGATAAAGTCGCGCTCCATCTGGTCAAACATCGCCCAGCGATTGCGCCTTGCATCCTCGAAAGACATGAGCGCCTGGCCATAATCCCCGTTGCGGAAAAGATTCTGCCCCCGCGCCAGGGAATACCACCAAGGCACAACCTGCGTCTGCGCCCAAGCGCCGGCGGCGCAAAGCGAAAAAACCAGAATAAAACAAAAAGCCTTGACTTTAATCATTCCTCCCCTCCCAAAATACTTCGACCCGCCAAAAGTTTGCCAATTTCTTCTTCAAAAGCCATATCCGCCCCGGCCGCGCTCACTGTCCTTGCCACCTTGCCCTGGCGGAAAATCAACACCTTGTTCCCCGCCCCGGTAATCCCCAAATCGGCGTGCTTGGCTTCCTGCGGGCCGTTTACCTCGCAACCCATGATCGCCACGGTAAACTCTGCCTGCAAAGCGTAAAGCCGGGAAAGCCAGCGGCTTGTAAAACCGTGGGTGTCAAAACCGCACCTGCCGCAACGAGGACAGGAAATGATTTTGACACAGCCAGTGGCAAGCCTTTGCCTTGCAAAAGCCCCCGCCTCGCCCGCAAGTTCGGCGGCCGCCCCCAAAATCTCCCTGCCGGCAATAAGCTCGTTTTCCATGCTGTCGGAAAGGGAAACCCGCACCGTGTCCCCGATTCCCTCTGCCAAAAGCGGAGCCAAGGCCGCCGCGCTCCTTGCCGTCCCGGACACCAGCGGGCCGGCCTCGGTAAGGCCTAGGTGAAGGGGCGCGTCGCAGTTTTGCGAAAAAATCCGGTTCGCTTTTACAGTATCGGCAATTCCGGAGGCCTTAATTGAGACCAAAAATGAAGCAAAACCGAATTCTTCAAAAAACGCGATTTCCCGCTTTGCCGCAAGAAACATCGCCTGGGCAAGGTCAAGCCCAGCCTCCGCCTGCCTGCGCAAGTCCAAAGGCAGACTGCCCCCGTTTACCCCGATTCGGATTGGCACGTCTTTGCCGGCGGCTTTTTCCAGCACTTGCCGCACTTTTTCCCTGCCGCCTATGTTGCCGGGGTTTATCCTCAGCTTGGCGATGGGAAAGTCCAGACAGCGCAGCGCGATTTTGTGGTCAAAGTGGATGTCCGCGACAAGCGGCATACTGACCGCCTCGGCCAGCCGCCCCAGAGCTTCGGCGGCCTCCATGTCCGGCACCGAAAAACGCAAAATACTGCAGCCCAGTTTGCCCAAGCTATCGATTCTTTCTATTATATGGGGATGCCCGGCCGCGCCGCCTTCGACCTCCGCCATCGAAAGCCTGTCTTTCCACATTGTCTGCACCGCCACCGGGGAGTCGCCCCCCAGAAACACCGCCTTTATGTGCTTGAACCCGCCTATCTTGACTGTTTTTGAAAGCCCCGCGCCCACATCAATCTCCTGTTATATAGAAACACCACGCTTCAAGATTGTCAAGAGGGCTGCGCCGGGGCAGAAGAAGAAAGGCTCACACGGAGGCACAAAGGCACAGAGTTTTTTTTGACTTTTTTTCAGCAAAGTGAAAAAAACATTTGACAATTTCTGCCGAAAATGATATATTGACAGTATACGCGCCTTATGGCTGTGCGGTCTCTGTACAGCCGGGGCGAAAATCTGGAGGGGGAAAAGTGTCCACATTGCAAGTAACGGCAGACTCTAAGCGATTTGCGCTAAGTACTTATGCTGTAATGATTTACCCCCCC
>WRKI01000110.1 GCA_009778155.1 Spirochaetota bacterium | reverse complement strand
CCCCCCGTTCCGGACGTAAAGCCTGGTGTAAAATCTGGCGGTTTTTCCGGTACAAACGCAGTTTGTCAAACAGCTTTTATAAATTTTCGCAAAAAAGACTCCCCGCGTATCAAACTTGGCTTTTATCCAGCCCCCGGATGTCATCCGTGGCAGTTTGGGGCGGAGGTGTCGTTTTTAGACGGCAATATTGGAGGTTAAAATGGCAACATGGAAACAATTGAAGGACTTTATCCGGAGCAATTATGGAAGCACTGATTAAATCCCATAGAGGATTTAATCAGTGCTTCTTACCCGTATTTTGCGCAATGAAATGAGCAAATACAGAAGGAAACGCTGATTAGCGTCGGGTTAATCAGCGTTTCCTTACAATTTGGAAAAAGATGAAGGCGACTTTTTTCAGATGGAGTTTGCACTAGAGGGCGACCGAAGCCAGCTTGTTTTCATCGAAAAAGTAAAATCTAAAGGCAGGGATATGTGGGTGGAAATCGCTTCGCCAATCGGCCTGATCGAAGATGACGAGATTAATGACGCTCTGGAAATGCTTCACGACAAAACCTGCGGCGGCTTGGTAAAAGTGGGAGACCGGCACTTTGTCCGTGCGAATGTGCCCATTGACCACTTGCCGCCGGAACAGTTTGTTACGATTCTGGACGTAATTGTCGGCGTGGCAGACGAAATGGAAATGCGGTTTGTAGGCTCCGACGATAACTAAAGCCCCTCATCGCCTAACCGGGAACCCTTAGCCCCCGGACTAGGGGTTCCCCACGGCAAACAAGCAAACGGAAGAAGCCACTGCCAAGGGCTTGGCAATCTGTTTTTTTACAGGCTATAATGCGATTATAAAGGAAGCCAAGCCCTTAAACGTAGAGCGGCATGAAGGTTACGATAAATGGCTGAAAGAACTGAAAGACCCTAGGGCGAGGGCCAGAATTCTTGCCAGAACCAAGCGGCTTGAACAAGGAAATCGCGGCGATGTCGAGCCTGTCGGGGAAGGGTGTTCCGAAATTCGGATAGATTACGGCCCCGGATACCGCGTTTACTACAAAGAATTTCGCAACAGAGTTATCATACTGCTTTGCGGCGGCGATAAGCGTAGACAACAAGCAGACATTGAAGAGGCAAAAAAGATTGCCAGACTTTATCAAGAGGAGTATAAAAATGAAAACTGACGTAAAAGAAAAGGCGGCTTTTGCTAGGTATGACCCTGCCGAATACATTAACACTAAAGAAGACGTTATCGCCCTGCTTGAAGTCGCTCTTGAAGAAAATGACCCGGAATTCCTATTGGAAATAATCGGCGACATAGCCCGTTCCGAAGGCATGGCGCAAATCGCCAGGGATTTGAACCTTAGTTGGGAGGGGAATCCGTCTTTAACGGCTGTCGCCAGGGTGCTGGACAGTTTAGGGTTCTGCTTGAACGTCAAGCTAAAAACGCCGGCCGCCCGGCAAGAGGCGCAAGCGGTGTAAGAGCCGGCGGAAAGACTTCACTACAAAACCTGCGGCGGCTTGGTAAAAGTGGGAGACCGGCACTTTGTCCGTGCGAATGTGCCCATTGACCACTGGATTTCCCCCGGAAAGCTGGACATGAAGTTAAACCCATGATAAACCTTTAAGGAAGGCGAAGCATGGGTTTTTGTTTTTTTTGCATTCTGGAACAAAAATCCGGGAATTGACATTTTTTGCGTTTTTTGATAGGCTTGTAGCGATGAAACAGCGAAAAATTATAATCATAGGCGCGGCTGGCCGCGATTTCCACAACTTTAACGTTTTTTACAGGGGCAACCCCTCTTACAAGGTGGTGGCCTTCACCGCCGCGCAAATCCCGGACATCGCCGGGCGCAAGTACCCGGCAGCCCTTGCCGGCAGCGACTACCCCGACGGCATCCCAATCCATGCGGAAGAAGAGCTTGAAAAGCTGATCAAAGACCTTGATGCCGATGAATGCGTCTTCTGCTACAGCGACGTCCCCTACAGCCATGTAATGGGACTCGGGGCGCGGGTAAACGCGGCGGGAGCGGACTTTTCCCTGCTTGGCCACAAGCACACCATGCTAAAAAGCACCAAGCCGGTAATCGCCGTCGGCGCGATACGCACAGGCTGCGGGAAAAGCCAAACCTCGCGGCGCATTGCCGAGATTCTTTTGGCCAAAAACCTAAAAGTGATCGCCGTCCGGCACCCCATGCCTTACGGCGATCTTGAGCGGCAAAAAGTCCAGCGTTTTGCAACCATCGACGATCTTGCCAAGCACAACTGCACCATCGAAGAAATGGAAGAATACGAGCCGCACATCGCCCGCGGCAACGTCATCTATGCCGGCGTGGATTACGAAGCGATCTTGCGCGCAGCGGAAAGCGATCCGAATGGCTGCGACGTGATCCTTTGGGACGGCGGCAACAACGACTTCCCCTTTTTCAAGCCCGACTTGCAAGTTACGGTAACCGATCCGCACCGCGCCGGCCACGAGCTTTCGCACTATCCGGGCGAAGTTACCCTGCGCATTGCCGATGTCGTGGTCATCAACAAGATTGACAGCGCCGGCTTCGAGGACATACAGACAGTCCGCCGGAACATAGAGCGAGTCAATCCCCGCGCCACCGTTGTCGATGCGGCTTCTACAATAAAAGTGGAAAACCCGGACATAATTCGCGGCAAGCGTGTTTTGGCCATAGAGGACGGCCCCACCCTTACCCACGGCAACATGAAAATCGGCGCCGGTATTGTCGCCGCCCGCCGGTTCGGCGCCTCCGAGATTATCGACCCAAGGCCCTTTGTCGTGGGCAGGCTGGAGGAAACCTTCAAGACCTACCCGGACATTGGCACGCTGCTGCCGGCGATGGGCTATGGCGAACAGCAGATGAAAGACCTTAGCGCGACAATCGACCGCACAGACTGCGACTCTGTCATAATCGCCACCCCGATTGATCTTACCCGCGTGGTAAAAATCAACAAGCCCTGCACACGGGTAGAGTACAGCCTGCAAGAAATCGGCCAACCAACAATGGACGATATTTTGACGGATTTTATCCGGGAAAAACTGGGGAAATAAGCTAACGGGGGCCGGGGGCGAAGGGGGCGGAACTGCTGTTTTTGCCCTTGCTCCCGGCCTGTATTTAGGCTATATTTAAACTATGCGGGGAAAGTGATTTTTGGAGGTTTTATGTCAAGCGTAGCCGACACCTTAAAAACGGCAGAACAGTTTAACGAAGCTGTAAGCAAATTGTATAACTGCGTAACTGAAGCGCAAATATTCTCGATTTTCTCTAAATACGGGATTGAAACACCCGAAGACAAAAAAGAGCTTCTGCACCGGTGTATGGAAGTGGAAGAGTATTTTGATTCTCCGCACGAAGAATTATCTGCGGAAGACGAATACGATTACACACTATCGGTGTTCTTGGAAGGCTCTTGGAGGCTTTTGGCAAATGGATAAAGCGGTAGCCGAAAAATTTTGCGACGATCTGGGGTTGAGTAAAGAGCATATAGCAAAATACGAAAAACTGTATAGTGAAGATATTTTGCCGGCTATAAGCCGCCACTATCTTTCGCATATTGTTACTACCGTTGAAGAATTGATAAACGAAAAACGAAAGCAGGAGTTTCTAGCGCAGATTAAAGAAATAAACGCAAATGGAAAATCCGAAATCGATTATGCTTTGCTGGAAAAAAGCGTAAACAAAAAAATACTGCGTTTGTTTTCGATCATCCTAAAACCGGTTGGAAACGGCAAAGTCAAAGCAAGGTCTCACTTGATAGGCGGTTACGGAGTTTTAATAACTTATTGGGATAACCTTGAGGAAGGCCAGATCAGAATTCTAATCGCTCATGAATTAGGGCATATTGCAAACCGGCATTTGTTTGGCAATAAGGAAGCCGCTTCCGAGGAAGGATTAGCCTCGCTTTTTGCCTATATAGCCCTTCAAGACAGAAGCGATTTTTATAAAAGCAAGTCAAAGCAGTTTACCAGAGAATTCGACTTGCAAATATATAACGATGTAGTCAATATGTGCCATAAAAAAAATACCGGGAACCGCTAAAACCGCCTCCCCCCCTCTTTACAGCCTCCTTTTTCTCATGTACAATAAGACTATGGATAACGTACTTGTACTATTAGAAACCAACCCTGCCTTTCGCGATGAACTGGCAGGCATTTTAAGCGGCTACAACATTATTTTCAACGAAAGCGGCGACACAAAGTCAATTGCAAAAGAAGTCGCGGAAAACACGACAATCATTTTGGGAAGCCCCTCCCCCGCCTTTCTAAAATTTTGCCCCCGGCTAAAATGGCTGCAACTGCAATCGGCAGGGGCAAACAAGTTCACCGGCGGCGAGCTTACAGCCGGCGGGGCAAAGGAGCCGCTTCTTACCTGCGCCACGGGCAGCTACGAACACGCCGTTTCGGAGCACATGGTCGCCCTTACGCTGGCGCTTTTCAAGAAACTGCACCTTTACAGAGATGAGCAATTGCAGAGCCGCTGGCAGGAGCGCGGGGGAGTGCAAAGCGTTCAGGGGGCGGAGGTTCTGGTAGTCGGCCTTGGGGATATTGGCGGCGGTTACGCCCGGCGCATGAAGGCGCTTGGCGCGCGGGTTACCGGAGTTCGCCGCGCCGCTGTGCGCACAAAGCCGGACTATGTTGACGAGCTTATTCTAAGCGATGCTTTGGACGGAGCCTTGCCCAAGGCGGATGTTGTCGCCCTTGTCCTGCCAGAAACCCAAGAGACAATAGATTTAATGAACCGCGAGCGCCTTGCAAAAATGAAAAAGGGCGCGTTCATTGTCAACGCCGGGCGCGGCAGCGCGATAGACAGCGAGGCTCTTTGCGATGCCTTGGCATCCGGCGCTTTAGGCGGGGCTGGCCTTGACGTTACCCACGTTGAACCCCTGCCCCCGGAGCACAGGCTTTGGAAGCTGGAAAATGCGCTTATAACCCCGCATATTGCCGGGGGCAATTATATGCCGCAAACGCACCTGTACATTTTGCGCCTGTGCCTTGAAAACGCCGCCCGTTTTGTCAAAGGACAGCGGCTGAAAAGCCTTGTGGACTTAAACACCGGCTACGCTTTCCCGCAAGACTAGCCGGCGCAATAGTTTTCGGTGTTTTTTTCGGATTTTGAAAAAAAAATCGAAAAAAACACCGAAACAGCACTTGACAATTTTTTGTTTTTGTGCTATAATTTAAGATGATGAGTAACATGGGTGTAACCTTCAATGTATTTTTCCTCTATTTGCGCCTTTTGCGCGTCCGTTGTGCCAGCTTCGCATTGGTGAATACCCCCCCCC
>WRKI01000109.1 GCA_009778155.1 Spirochaetota bacterium | reverse complement strand
CTCCGTGTGAGCTTCCTCTTCTTCCTTTGTGCCTTCGTGTCTTTGTGCCTTTGTGTGAGATATTTCCGAGGTTCGTGCCGTTCATGCGTTTGTCGTGAAGCCGATCCAGCAATTTTCAGTTCGGTGAGCGACAGTTGAGCCTTTCCTCTTGCAGCGGCCGCTTTACAGCCCTTGCAAGTATTTCTCGTAGCCAATCTGCAAAAGCCGGTCGGACTTTTCGCATACCGTGTTTTTAAGCCCTTCCTTGTAGGCCGCAAGCTTTTTGGCCACCCCGTCGTCATAAGCGCCGATAATTTGCGCGGCCAAAAGCCCGGCATTGGCCGCGCCGTTTATCGCCACCGTGGCCACAGGAACGCCGGCAGGCATTTGCACAATCGAATAAAGCGAATCAAGGCCGTTAAGCACCTGCGATTTTACCGGCACGCCAATCACCGGCAAGTCCGTTATCGCGGCAATCATGCCGGGCAAATGCGCCGCGCCGCCGGCCCCGGCGATAACGGCCTTTAACCCGCGCTCCCTTGCGCTTTTTGCATATTCAAACATTTTTTCGGGCGTCCGGTGAGCGGACACAATCAGCATTTCGTAAGCTATGCCCAAGCCATCGAGAGCCTTTGCCGCCTCGCTCATAACCGGAAGATCAGAGTCGCTGCCCATCACAATACCGACAATGCCCATGCGCCCACCCCCTAGTAGATTTTTATTTGCGACCAAGCCTCGCCCGCCCGTTCGGCGGCAAGCTCCAAAGTGTCGGCCATAACCGTAAGATGCCCCATTTTACGCTTGTGCTGGGATTCCTCCTTGCCGTAAATATGCACCTTAACACCTTCCACCGCAAGAGCGCGATCAAGACCGTCAACCACCGCCCGCCCGCGGCTTTCAATGTCCGAGCCTAGAATGTTCCGCATAACCACCGGGAGCAAAAGAGAAGTGTCGCCAAGCGGCAGACCGCAAACCGCCCTGACATGGTTTTCGAACTGGCTCGTTACACAGCCTTCTATAGAGTAATGCCCAGAATTGTGCGGACGCGGAGCCACCTCGTTGATTAAAATGCCGCCGTCTTTTAACACGAACATCTCCGTGCAAAACATCCCCACACCCTTGAAAACATCCATAACCTGAAGCGCCGTGTTTAGAGCCAGCACCCGGGTCTCCGCGCTAATACTTGCCGGAACCCTTGTCTCGGACAAAATACTGTCCGCATGGTTGTTCTGCCCCACCGGGTAAACAGTCGTCTGGCCGCTTTCCGTGCGGCAGGCAAGCACCGATATTTCCATCTCAAAATCGACAAACTTTTCGACCATGAGCGCCGCCGCGCCGCGCTGCAAGACTTGGCAAGCGCCGGCAACCTCGCCAGGGCTTTTAACCAGAAAATTCCCCTTGCCGTCATAGCCGCCGGTTCTGGCCTTTAACATAAGCGGGTAGCCGAAAACCTTTCCGCAAGCCTCAACCTCGGCCGCCGAGCCTACCCCGGCAAACTCCCCCACAGGAGCGCCGCCCTCTTTTAAGGCCTGCTTTTGCGTCAACTTGTCTTGAATCACTTTAAGACTTTTTGCCGTGGGGAAAATTTTACAGCCGGCAGCCTCCAGCTCTATAAGCGGACCTGCGCCAATATGCTCGAACTCGTAAGTTACGACATCGCTTTTTGCCGCAAGCTCCTTAATTGCCGCCGCATCGTCAAAACCCGCGACAATATGCTCGTCGGAAATACTGTGCGAAGGGCAGTTTTTCGCCGGGTCTAAAACAATAACGTGCAAGCCCATTTTTTTAGCTTCCAGCGTCATCATTTTTCCAAGCTGCCCGCCGCCAATAATGCCAATCTTCAATTGAAACTCCTATTGAAACTCCTGTGAAATCCCGCTTCGCTATTTTGCCATTTCGTCTTTTAGCCCCTAGGGGAATCGAACCCCTCTTTTAAGATTGAGAATCTCATGTCCTAACCGATAGACGAAGGGGCCATGCCCGGCAAACCCAAAAGAGCTTGCCGCGCCACTTTTAATGTAACAAGCTTTTCGCGCCCTGTCAAGAGATTCCCAGATAATCTTTAAGAATCGAGCAGACAGTGTTTTCGTTTAAGCGCACAATCACTTTTTCCCTTTCAAAACTTTCCACAGAATCCGAGGCGTGAGCGGTGTTTACCATGATGTTGCTGCCGAACTCCCGGCGCACAGTCCCTTCCGGGGCCTTTAGCGGGTCGGTCGGGCCAAGCACGTCTCTGATTTTGCTCACGGCGTTTTCCCCTTCGTAAACCAGAATCATGCACTTGACCTCGCCCGGCTTGTCAAGCTCTTCCTGCGGGTAATTGTAAGGCCTTTTGCCCGTCATAAACTCCACGATGCTGAAAAATTCGTTTTGGGCGCATTCGGGGCCGAAGTTTTCTATAAGAAGCTGCCGGGTTTTTTCGGACAAACCGAAGCCGAACTCCTTTTCCAGCAAGGCCTGCGCCTTTTTGCCGTACATAGGAGACAGCTTTTCTTTAAGAACGCCCTCCACAGGGCCGTAAAAGTCCAAGGCCTGCGCCAGAGAGAAACAGTGAACCTTCATGCCCATGACGCGAAGCCCCGTTCGGGAAAACATATCCATAATGGCCCCGGGGCGGGAAGAATTGTAAACCCAGTTGTCCGGCTTTATGATAACAAGAGTGCGCTCTTTTTTGGCCGCATCTGCAAGGCCGGCGTCTATAGTCATGTTTTCCCTGCCGTCAAAAAAACGGGCAAAAATGGCCATATCTTCGTCCGCTTCTTTTTGGTTTCGCGGAGTCAAAACAGCCGGCTCGAAATAGGTAATTTCATTGGGATCGTCTTTGGAAGGGATTAAATCCGCATAAGTGTCGCGGATCGTTTCCCCCGAAACATCGTTTACATCCAGTTCCAAGTCCCTGGGGAAAATATGCCCGCAGGCGGCCATAAGTTTTTCGGCGGCGTTTTCGCCTTGGAACAGCAGAAACAGCGTCCTGTGCGGCCTGTCATCCGCCGGCGCAAGATTGCGCTCGATATAATCCGCTAAAAGAGACGGCTGGTCAGGCGGAGCCAGTTTGCGCAGACGCTGGGAGTATTCGCTGACAAAGCTGTCGTCCGGGGCGAAAATTTGTGCTCCGACTAGCTCCAAATCTGTCCTTAAAAGCAGTCTGGAAAGAACGCCGCCGGTGCGGCTTTTGGCAATGGTATACGGGGTTACTAAAACGTATGATAGTGTCTTACTCATTTTTAATTTGTACAACAAAGCGCATTTTTTTTCAAGCCCCCGGCGCTGCGAAAGGAAGAAAAACTCGCATGAAGGCACAAAAAGAAGAAGGTTCGGAAGGAAGCTTCGTGAGGCCGCGTCTTCATTCTGCCTCATTTATATAGAAGATAAAAGTGGACAAGGTCGAGTTAATCAGCGTTTCCCTAAACTTCCCCCTTCCCCCGCGAGGCCCCCGCCGGCACCCCCTACAGCCATGCGCCGAGCAGGAAGCGGCGGACAAACCTTACGCCGGCAAGCAGGGCAAGAGCGGCAATTAGAAAGTGAGCGGCCAGCGGCTGAAGCCTTGTCGTAACCGAAGAGCGGCGAATGATCAACTCCCCGTCGTCCACCGTGTCAAAAGCGGCGGCAAGAGCCGACGCAGTCGGAGCCGGAATGTAAGTGCCGCCACCGGCAAGACTAAGAGCGCGCAAACTTTCCTCGTCAAAAGCGGAATCGTACATACCCGTGTGCCGAATCATCGTGAAGGGGTCAAGATAATCGATAGGCACAATACCGCCGGAGCCAATCCCGATAACCCACAGGGACGCGCCCATGTCGCGTAACACAGCCGCCGCAGACTCCGGGTGGACAGCCCCCGCGTTGTTTTCGCCGTCAGTCAAAAGCACCGCCACCCGGCGCCTCGCTTGGGAACCTTCAAGATGAAAAGCCGCAACTGCAAGCCCCATGCCCAAAGCCGTCGCCTCGCCAAGCTCGCCAAGACGAAGATGATCCAGCCGCGACTGCAAAACCAGCCTGTCCGTAGTCGGCGGCAAAAGAAGAGCCGCATCGCTGCCCACAGCGGCAAGACCAATCGAGTCGGAGGGACGTTGCGCCGCAAAATCCAAAAGAAGCTCCCGGGCAACATAAAAACGACTGCGCCCATCCATGTCCAAAGCCGCCATACTCGGGCTGATGTCCAGCACAAAAATAATATCCGCGCCCCGCCCCAGCCAGACAGTCTCCCGCGTTCTTAACACAGGCTCCGCCGCACTTAAAAAAAGCAGAAAAAGCCCGGCATACTCCAAAGCCCTAAGCACTTTAACAAGCCTGCTAATCGCCACAGAAGTTTTGAAAGGCACCCCCCCCGGAGCCCCCAAAGGAAGCGAAACCACAAAGGGATTTTTTAGACGAGAGGCGATAAACCAAATAAGAGGGATAACGACAAAGGCCGCCACAGCCAAAAAAGGCCGTTCAAAACCAAAACTCATGCGACACCCGCCTGCGGGGAGGAAGCACCAGCAGATTTTTCCGCCGGCGGCTTTTCCAAACCCTCCAGGAAAATACGCAAATCGGCAAACAGAGCCAGAACATCATCCTTGCCAACCCCGCCGCCGCGAAAACGAAGCTCGTCGGCACGCCGGAAAAAGCCCCCCAGAAAACCGCTGGACAAGGCCTTTTCGATTTCGCCCGCAGTCATAGCCCGGCAGTTTTCGCCGTAAAAAACCGACAGAAAAGAGCGGAACTCAAACGCAAGAGCATCCAGCGCGTCCCTTGCCCGGCCGTTTTTCGCAAGAACCTTTTGCAGACGCTTGGCGACGGAACGCATGACGGCGATCTTCCGCCGGCGCTTCCAGTCGGCCGACCACCTGCCGGCCAAACCCGGCCCGTGAACAACAAGCAAAAACGCCACAGTGCAGGCAAGAGCGAGAAGCCCAAGCGATCCGAAAACGAGCAAAGCCGTGCCCGGCATCAAAAGCGGCAAGGCGGGGTTGGAAAGCACAAGCCCCAAAGCGTCGCCGGCCAAGACCGAGGCCACCTCCACGCTTAACCCGTGAAAAACATGGCCGCCAAGCTCGATTGCGGGCAAAAACAAAAGCCCCGTGTTAAAAGCGGCAAACTCCACGATTAAAACACTGCCCGAAGCGCGGAACTCCAGCGCGACCCGGTGAAAGTCAATGTAGCTGTGATAAGGCAGCCCATCATCCCCCGAAGCAAGGACGATGTCAGCCCCCCCCCCAGGGGGCAAGCCGGCAAGCGGCAGAATCAAAGTCGCCCTCTCCCCCACATAAATCACCC
>WRKI01000108.1 GCA_009778155.1 Spirochaetota bacterium | reverse complement strand
GAATCAGAAAAATTACCCAAGGGTAATTTTTCTGCTCTTAAAAAGAACTTGCATTCGGGCTTTAATGCCCTTTCAGGGCATTAAACCCTCAGCACGAGTCACGAGTAAATCTTCGCTTCTTCCTCTCCCTTAAGCACGCGCAAGGCTCCCTGCGCCAAGGCAAGGTGCTCGTTGCCGCCGGGATAGGCCTTTACCGGTGCCAGAAAGCTGACACGGCCGGCGATGCCCTCCGTTACATACTTGCCAAAGGCCAGCCCGCCCGTAAGCAGGATCGCGTCGATTTTGCCGCAGACAACGGCCGAAAGCGAGGCAATCTCTTTGGAAATCTGGTAAATCATGGCATCCACCACCAGCTTGACTTCCGGCTCGTTTTGCGCCCGGTCAACAAGCTCCTTCACATCGTTGGAGCCGAAGTAGGCCACCATGCCGCCCTGCCCGACAATCGCTTTTTTTATCTCTTGCTGTGTTTTGCCGGCGAAGCAAAGCGCGGTCATGTCGCCGATTGGCAGGCCGCCGGAGCGTTCCGGGGTAAAAGGCCCCTCGCCGTTAAGCGCATTGTTTACGTCGATCACCTTGCCCTTGTGGTGCAGCCCCACGGAGATGCCCCCGCCCATGTGCGCCACGACGACGGTAACATCGCCGTAGCTTTTGCCGGCCTCCTTGCAGTAAGCCCTTGCGATGGCCTTTTGGTTGAGCGCGTGAAAGATTGAACGGCGTTTAACCCAGGGGTGGCCGCTTATGCGGGCGATGTCCTCAAGCTCGTCAACGACCACGGGGTCTACGATAAAGGCGGGCTTGCCGATTTCCGCGCCGATGGCCCCGGCGATAAGCCCGCCAAGGTTGGAGGCGTGTTCCCCCTGAACGCCGGCGCGAAGGTCATTTGCCAGCGCCTCGTTCACGATGTAGGTCCCGCCGACAATGGGTTTTAACAGGCCGCCCATGCCGACAATCGCGTCAAAACTTTTTATGTCGTGCCCGGCCTTTGACACAAAGTCAAGGATAATGCCTTTGCGAAAATCATACTGATCGGTGATTTTTTCAAAGCGCGTAAGTTCCGCCGGCTCGTGGGTCAAGGTTTCGTTTACAAGCGCGTTTTCGTCTTCGTAAACGGCAAACTTGGTCGATGTCGAACCGGGATTGACGATAAGCAGTTTCATACATCCTCCTTTTTCTGCTTAAAATAAAATGCCCAAGGCAATTGAAATGAGCTTGCTCTGGGCGGAATCCGCGCGGGATGTGAGTATTACCGGGCTTGCCGCCCCGACTACCACGCCGCCGTTTTGCGCCCCCCCAAGAAAGGCCAGCGATTTATACAAAATGTTTCCAGATTCTATGTTCGGGCAGACCAAAATGTCCGCATCCCCGGCGACGGGGCTTTCGATTCCCTTGATTTGCGCCGATTCCTTTGACACCGCGTTGTCCAAGGCGAGGGGGCCGTCGATTATGCAGTCCTGAACCGTACAGCCCGGTATTTCGCCGTTTTTGTGCATGGCGACTAGCCGGGCGTACTCTTCGGTAACGGGCATTTTCGGATCGGCCTTTTCCTTGGCCGCCAGCAGGGCAATTTTCGGCTTGGGCAATCCAAGGTTTCTAACAGCGGCGACTGCGTTTTGAATGATTTCTTTTTTGGCATCGATATCAGGCGCAATGTTGATTGCCGCGTCTGTTACAAAAAGCAGTTTGTGGTAGGTCGGTGTCTCGAAAACGCTGACGTGGCTCAACTTTTGCCCCGTCCTCATGCCGGCATCTTTTTCCAGTATCGCCTTCATGATTACCGATGTGTCAACCAAGCCTTTCATAAGCGCGCGCGCCTTGCCGGCCGCGACAAAGGACACGGCTTTGCGGCAGGCTTCCTCGGCTTCCGGCTCGTGGACTATCTCAAAGCCGGCGATGTCCACGCCGCACTGCTGCGCCTGGGCGCGGATTTTTTCACTGTCGCCCACCAGAATAAAGCCGGCGATTTTGCGCCCGGCGGCCTCGCCCACGGCTTCCAAGACATGGGCATCCTCTGCACAGGCCACGCTTACCACGGCCTGCTTCCCGGCTGTGGCGTGGGCGTACAAATGCTCTAACTTGCTAATGTCGCTTTGCAAAGAATTCACTCTCCTTTAACAAAAAAAAGACAGCCGCGAAAAGCCGGAACCCGGCCGTTAAGGGAAGCAATTATTAAATCCCATCGAGGATTTAATAATTGCTTCTTACCCGTATTTTGCGTAATGAAATGAGCAAATACAGAGGGAAACACTGATTAGCTTCGAGTTAATCAGTGTTTCCCTAGCGGCTGCCCTTAAAACGGTTTTACGCTTTTCCGGCGGAACCTAGCACGTTCTGGTTTTTGTGCGCGTAAAGCTTTTTAAGCTCGTCCCGCGCCGGCCCCATGTACTTGCGGGGGTCGAACTCGTCCGGCTTTTCGGAAAAAACCTTGCGGATTAAGGCCGTCATGGCAAGACGCGCGTCAGAATCGATGTTGATCTTGCAAACCGCGCTCTTGGCCGCCCGGCGAAGCTGCTCTTCGGGGATGCCCACGGAGTCGCTCAATTTGCCGCCGTACTTTTCGATCATATGCACATACTCAATCGGTACGGAGGAAGCCCCGTGCAACACGATTGGGAAGCCGGGGATTATCTTTTCGATTTCTTCCAGTATTTCAAAGTGCAACGGAGGGGGGATCAAGATGCCGTTTGCGTCCCGCGTGCACTGCTCTGGCTTGAACTTTGTCCGGCCGTGGCTTGTCCCAATGGAAATGGCCAAGGAATCGACTTTTGTCTTGCTTAAAAAATCGGCCACTTCTTCCGGCTGGGTAAAATGGCTGTGTTCCGAGGACACGTCGTCTTCCACGCCTGCCAAAACGCCAAGTTCGCCTTCCACGGTAACGTAGTCCTTCTGGGAATGCGCGTACTCGCAAACCTTCTTGGTTAGAGCCACGTTTTCTTCGTAGGACAGATGCGATCCGTCTATCATAACAGAAGAAAAGCCGCTTTCGATGCACTCTTTGCAGATTTCAAAGCTGTCGCCGTGATCCAAGTGCAAAACGATGGGGATGTCGAAGCCAAGCTCGTGCGCGTACTCGACCGCGCCGCGTGCCATATTCTTTAGAATGTTTTTGTTGGCATATTTTCTTGCCCCGGAAGAAACCTGAAGGATAACCGGCGAGCGGGTTTCCACGCAGGCCTGCACGATCGCCTGAAGCTGTTCCATGTTGTTAAAATTGTACGCGGGAATGGCGTACCCGCCGTTCACGGCTTTTTTGAAAAGCTCTTTCGTGTTTACCAGCCCCAATTCACTGTAACTTACCATATATTCTCCTTATAACTCTGTGTTAAAATCCACTCTCAATTTTGCTTGCCGGGTGCCGGCTTTCTCATCAGCCTTTGCCCCCAACTCCATTATTACACTATAACCCCATATCCGCAAGCTGTCAAGCGTGATTTTTCGCATACGGGGAGCTTTTTTGGCCATTCTTTGAGAAGAGGCCCCACACAAAGGCTCCGAAGGTTAGGAGGTTAAGACGGAGCTATGATAAACCCGGCCGCTGGCCTTTCATGCGATTGACCTGCGCCTGCCCCGCCGGTTGAAGGTTAAAACTGCCGCTTAAAGCCCTTATTATAAGCTCGGCATAAATGGGATTGGCCGCTTCGGTTTTGCCGCCCGCTTCTTTTATAAGGCCTAAATCCTTCGCGTAAAGATAGTCGTCGCTGCCCCTTTCAATGTCCGCCCCTAAAATAAGCGGCTCGATGATTTTGCGCACCCGGGCCTCCCTTAACTTGCCCATTACGCAGCCGATATGCGTCCTTCTGTCAACGGTTATGTTTTGAATAGCCTGCTCCGCATAAATCGGGGTTATTGGCACGGAGTAATTTTTGCGGGCTATTTTTTCCACGCATTCGCGGGCAATCGCGTTGACCAGCCAAGGGTGGCCTTGCGTCTGCTCAAAAACATAGTCCACAAGCTGAGGCAGAAAGACTTGCCCGGTATCCACGGTGTGCTGGGAGTAAAGGCTTGCGATTTCCGTTTTTATGAAGTTTTTTAGGCTGACCGTTTCGCCGAAAATGTTAAACGGACTTGCCCCCCCGTACAGTTCGCCGGCGGAGTGCACCCTGTCCGTATAGCCGCGCGGGTTCTGCAGCCCGGCCAAGGCTATCGAGTGGACAAAGGGGCTTTTATCCCTTGAAATATAGCCGCTGCGCAACTGCCGCAGGAAAACGGTGAGCGTCCTTGCCGGCAGACAGCCTATATCGTCAAAAAAAATGACAAGGGGTTTGCCCAATGTTTTGCAGTAGGCCGCCAGCGACCGTTTAAGCGCGTTTGCAAAGTCGCCAAAATCCGCATTTTCGGCAAAGCCCCCCGGCAACTTGTAGCTTTCTATCGCATATTTTACCGTGTTTATGATTGCCGGTATGCTTTTTTCCGGCTCGTCAAAGGCATCCAAGACCTCCAGCGAACAGTAAAAAGCGTAAAAGTTCCCCGCCGCGTTTAGTTTTTCGACAAAATTCTGAAGCAGGGTCGTTACCCCGCTTTGAAGCGGGGCGTGGACAATGAAATACTTTTTCGCGTTTATACAGTTTAACAGATCATGGCCCACACTGCGCAAAGGCTCCAGCATATAATGCTCGCCGGCCATACAGGGGCCGGCAATGTTGAAATCCCGTCTTGCAAGGCTTTCTTTCATGGAAGACGTCCCTTTTTAACAGCCCGCTCGCGCCGGCAACAAAAACCGCGCCCCGAAAACTTGCGGGGCGCACGCACTTGCCGATTACCGGACAGAGGCAGTCTGGCGGACTTGGCTTTCGGTAAAACCTTCTATAGAACTGACCAAGGCCAGCCAGTGGTTCGCTTCCTCCGCGCTGCCGTAGGGGCCGACCCTTACCCTGTACCAAATTCTGCCGCCTATTTCTCGGTTTTCGATAATCGAAGTAATTCCCATAGCGGCCAGAGTTTCCCTTGCCCCCTCTGCCCTTATCCTGGCAGAAAACGCGCCGGTCTGTATCCAGTAGTCGTTAAGCACCGGCTGCTGGACGGCTGGAGCGGGCATCTGATGTACAACGGCCGCCGGCTGCTGGGTTACAGCAGGCGCAGGCGGCACTGCCTGGGCAGGCGGCTGGGTTACCGCAGGCGCAGGCGGCACTGCCGGAGCCGGCGGCTGAGTTACCGCAGGCGCAGGCGGCACTGCCGGAGCCGGCGGCT
>WRKI01000107.1 GCA_009778155.1 Spirochaetota bacterium | reverse complement strand
CCCCGTGCGGAACGGCAACTAGAGAAACAGACCGTTTTAACACAGCCGGTAGCCCCTTGGCAAGGCAGGGGGGTTAAATGATACCCTTAGCACTTGCAGCAGGCGCGGCAAAGGCCGGCGCAGTATTTATGGCCGGGGCAGCCGTTGCAAAAACCCTTGCAGTGGCCGCAGTCCCTGTGGCAAAAGCCGCCGTAGGAACCGCCGTGGCCGGCAGCGCGGTTGCCCATAACTATCTAAAAGAAAAAATGCCCTTAGAAGGCCGGCAAGAGATCGGCAGGGAGGATTTTCGCCCCTTGGCACTTTCGTTGCCGGAAAATCTGGACTACATCGTTAAAGACCATAAAATCAAAGAGCGGCTAGAACTGCTTGTAAAAACGGCGCAAACGCTAGAAGCCCCAGAAGCCTATTCAATGATCGATGGAATTTTAAGACAGCTTAACGATGATACCTACACAGTGCTTATCGCCGGGCGGTTCAGCACGGGAAAGTCAACCCTGTTGAACAAACTGCTGGGCAAAGACATCTTAAAAACATCGGCCGGCGAAACCACAAAAACCCTAGCGTGGCTTTGGAACGACGAAAGCGGCCACGAAACCGCTTGGTATCACGATTTTAACGACGACCTGCACACAATCGCGCTGGAAGAAATCGCCGGCATACCCGAAGAACCGCCGGTGTTAAATGTTTTTGCTACAGTCAACGCCGGCATTCTAAAACACGGAGCCATGCTGATCGACACCCCCGGCTTGGAAGCAAGCGGCGACACTGCAAAAATAACCATGAACGCCATAGAAAATGCCGATGCCGCAATCCTTGTGGTAGATCACTTCCCGGTAGTGAAAGCAGATAAAGATTTTATCGAAAAACTGCAAAAAGAAGGCAAGGGGCACAGGCTTTTTGTCGTTATAAACAAAATTGACGAAGCCGACAGCCCGGAAGAAATGGAAGGCATGATTGCAGAACGCAGAAAAATGCTTTCCGACCTAGGCGTCCGCGCCCATATTTTCCCGCTTTCTTGTAAAAAACCGGAACTGGGGGGCAACGGCTTGCAGAAATTCCAAGACGCTCTTGCAGATTTTTTGCAAGAAGATTTGCAAAAAGCCAGGGAAGACGGCCTTTCGCGGCGGATAAAAAACACGGCCGCCTATTTTGGCAAACTGTGCGAAGAAGCCGTGCAAATCGCCAAGATGCAGGATCAGCAGGAACGCGCACGGCTTAAAGCAGAGGCCGAAGACAGAATGAAACAGGCCGAGCGTGAAATGCGCCGGATCATCAATGCACAAAAAAGCGAAATCGCCAAGCTGGAAGGCAGCGTTCTTAACAAATGGGCGGTGTTGCTTGGTAGCTTAAAAGACGAAGTAAACGACATAATAAGAAATGCAAACGACGCGCAGCTAAGACAGCCCAACCAGTTGCTCGGATCGATACAAGGGCAGATCAACGCCTTTCTTATGAATGAATTTTCTGCGGCAGAAGAACAAATACGCGGCAAAACCTTTGCCGATCTGGAAGCCGTGCAGTTACCCGTAGCCCGTGGCGAAACCCAGTTGGCCGTAAGTGTGCCGAACCGCTGGGGGCAAAACTTTTACATACCGCCGGAACTTGCAAGCACCGGCCTTTTGGCGTACACCTTTATAACCAGATTCGGCACCGGGCTTTTCGGCGTAGGCGGAATGGTTATGGCCTTACCACAATTCTTTCTTATTCTTATGTTAAGCCCCTTCATCAATAAAATTTTTGAACAGGGCTTAAAAACCATAGGGACAATAGGAACCAGCGTCTTCAAGACACAAATGCAGAAAAAAATAAGCGATAACTGGCCAGATGTCGATGAAAATGTGCGTTCCAAAATCAAAGGATACTTTGCCGCGTTGCTGGAGCAAATAGAAAGTTGCGGAAACGAAACAATCAACGACATTACCCGGCGGGAAAAAGGCAAAATCAAAATGGCAGAAAGCGCCGGCGGCGACAAGTTGCCGGATATCGAAAACTACAAGCGCAGATTTGACGCTATGGCATAAGCCAAAAAGGAGGAAAAAATGAAAAACTTGGGTGAAAGAAAGCTGGCGATTTTCAAAATCATAGACGATTACGACAGCTTGCTTAGCAGGCAAAAAAGCGAGGAATACCAAAAACGCCGGGAGTTTCTGGCGGCCAACAGAAAAGCCATAGAAGAAGATCGCTATCAAATAGCGATTATAGGCTTTGTCAAGCGCGGAAAATCAACCCTGTTAAACGCCCTGCTTGGAAGCCCGGAAAACCCCATTATTTCGCCTGCTGATATGCGGGTTTGCACAGGGGCAATCGTAAAGTATTCGGGCAAAGCGCTTTACCCGGGCGGAAAGGGCAAAGAAGGCGCTATTGTTCGTTACAATGACGACAAAGGCGGCAAAAGTTCGGAAGAGATCGACTTAAAAGACTTTCCCAGATACGTCAGCCAAACTGCGCCTGGATACAGAGAAGAATTGGCAAACAAAATTGAGTATGTTGACGTATACGGCAACTTTCCCTTTATTGAAAACAGGGGGACTTTTGTTGACACCCCGGGACTTGGCGCGATGCACGATCAGGATTATCTTGCCGAAAGAATGTTGCCAGAAGCCGACATTATTTTATGCCCCTTTGCAATCAATAACTTGCTTAGTGCAAACGAGCGTGGGCTTTTAGAAAATAGTTTGGCCAACCAAAAAGAAAAACTGGTTTTTCTTATTACAAAGGTTGACACGGTGCAAGAAAAAGAACTATCCGATACTGCTAAAGAGGCAGAAAAGATAGCGTCAGAGTTAGTTGGCGGGCACCCGCCGGTTTACAAAGTTGCTGCAAAAAGACTTGTATTTGCCAACCAAGGCAAAGAGTTTGACGGCAAGGTTGAAGAGCCGGCAGTAGCGAAAGAAGCTAGCGGCATAGCGGCATTGGAAGAGTATCTTGATACACAGCTAAAAAAGAATTCAGGCACAGACGCAAGGCTAAGGCTTTTTTCCAACCAATTAAGAGGCTACATTGGAACTGACGAAAAAAACTGGAGCGAAAGCCTGGAAAGCCTTAAACTTGAAGCCGACGAGCTTGAAGAAAAAAAGAAAGCACTGGAAAAAGCCCACGAAGACTTAAAAAAGTCTTTTGACAAAAACGTTGGAAAATTTAAACAGAACTGGAAAAGGGTAGCCGAAAGATTCATTGCAAATCTTAAAGCAAAGGAAGGCGAAATTGTAAATCGGTTGTCGCATAAAGATAAAAACCTTATTGCGCTTATTGGCCATTCCTTCACAATGGAAAGAAAGGTACAATCCGAAATGCAAAGCGTTATAACCCCTGTGATTTTAGATTTGCAAGAAAAGCTGGAAGAAATTACAGAGACTTTTTCCAAGGAGCTACAGAGCGACATTGACAGCAATATTGTATTTACCAGCCCGCATTTTGAAAAAAGCTCCGGGCTTAAAAATGAACTTTCAACCTTGCTCGGTGGCGGCATTGCAATAAGTAGCGGAGCCGTAGGTTTGACGACCGCCCTTGGCGCGGCAAGCGCAATAGGCGCGGCGTTCCATGCCAGCAATGCCGCCGCCACCGCCGCATTAGCCGCCAACGGTATTGCCGCCCAGACAGCGGCAACCGCGGAGACATTGTTAAATAGCCCAACTGGACGCATTGCCGGCGAGGGAGCCGCCTCTGTTGTTAGCGGCGCAAGCCTATCCATTGCAAGACACGGTCTTTTTCCCACAATTGGGGCAACCTTGTTTGGGGGACGCCGGGGGCGCGTAGGTGAGGCTTCCCAGACCTTAGCAGAAGTCCGTAATTACACTAACGATCTTACCAACGAGGTCGCTCAAAACGCCAGAGAAGCGGCAGCCGAGGCGGCCGCCACCGGTGCTGCCGCTGTTGTTGCAAGAGGGGCTTTGACTGCCGCAATTATGAGTGGGTTTTTGCCTATAATAGGAGGCATTACGGTTTTAATAGTGGGCTACAAGTTGGGAACGTATTTTGCAAACGAAAAGGCGGCGAAAGCCATACCGGAAATTGTTTCAAAGCAAATTGAAGGGGCGGCAAAGAGCATAGAAACGCAATCTAAATCCATGCTCGATAATTTTTTTGCAGACGTTACCCTTCGCTTTGATTCAATCTTGGACAAAGCAAAGGATGACTTGGACGACACTATCAAGGCCATAAAAAGCGAAAATAAAGAAGCCCGCATTCAAGAGGAAAGCAAAAACCTAGAAGAGCTTGGCCAAATTGCAAAAAGCCTTACGGCATTGCGCAACGAGCTTTATTAAGGAGTAACAAATGAACGCAGAAGCAGAAAAAGCATGGGTACAGTTGAAAGGCGTAGAAAAAGCCGTTAAGCAGGCTGTCGTGGAGATAGATAGGGCTATGAAAAAGCCCAACATTGACCCCGGCGAAAAAGACTACATGGACAAACTTAAAGAAGCCCTAAAAAACGAGCAAGAAAATATCGAGGATTTTGAAGCCCTTATAAAAGGGGGCGTGCTAAAAATAGGCGTTTTCGGCTCCCCAAGCCGGGGAAAGTCCACCCTTTTGAACGCCCTTCTTGGAATTGATATGCTGCCAATGGACGGCAAGCACGGAACAACTCGCTTTGGCACAAGGCTTATCAAAAGGAAGGAGATTCCAAATCCTAAGAAACCGTATAAAGTTGAAAGAATTCTTACCGGTGCGCCTCCAGAATCCAAAGACTGTGATGCAGAAGATGTCAGCACTGTCTTGAAATACTTTGCAGACAAAGAAGCCGGCGAAAAAAATTCCAAAACCAAAAGAATTGATATAGAAGGCCCCTTTGACTCCTTTATCGATGACGATTTGATCTTTATTGATACGCCCGGCATAAGCGAACCTAGCGAAAGCTCTTCCAATACAGGGCATGATTTTGAAAGGGATCGCAAGTACGCGCTTGAAATTCTTTCCTCTGTTGACATCGTTATATTTTGCCTTAGAGCCGATGCGCCGGAAAGGGATGATGTAAAATTGTACAACGAGACATTCTTTGACAAGTACGAGCCTATCAATGTCATCACTTTTGCCAATGAAAGAGATGACATGACGATTCTTGATCTTAAAAGATACTTGAAAGAAACGTACCATTTAATGCTTCCCGATACGGTCGCTGTCGATGCCAAAAAAGCTGTCG
>WRKI01000106.1 GCA_009778155.1 Spirochaetota bacterium | reverse complement strand
TTTCCTCACTGGACACGACAGCCTTCCGCCGGCTCCCTGATCCCGTCAGAACAGGGTACCACTTTTCCCCGATAATTTAAATCATAGTTTCTCCGTGATTAATCCTCTTCTCTCTCCGTGGTGAAAATTCTTCTTTCCCCCTTTGTGCCTTTGTGTGAGATTTTCGGAAGCTTTCCGGGAGCCTTCCGGGAGAAAGCGCGGTTAAAAGAGCATGGAGATGCCTATGCCGATCAAGATAAGGCCGCCTGCAATAGAGGCCGGCAGTTGCAAAAGGGCGGAGGCTCGCCTGCCAAGCTCGAAGGCGCACAGGCAGACAAAAAAAGTTACCGCTCCAATAAGAGCCGCGCTAAGAGCCACCCCCGCGCCCATAATGTTAAGACTAACCCCGGCGGCAAGCGCGTCTATACTTGTGGCAAAGGCAAGAGCTAACAGCACCCTGACACTGCGAATGTCGGCGGCCTTTACATTGCAGGAATCCTTGCCGTCGCGCAAGGCTTCAAAAATCATTTTCGCCCCCAAAAACGCAAGAATGGCAAACGCCACCCAATGCGAGAAAACCCCGACACGCTCGACAAAGACCCCGCCCAAAAGCCAGCCCAAAAGAGGCATGGCCGCCTGAAAAAAACCGAAACAAAAACTTGCGCGAAAAGCGTAAAAAAAGCGCCGCTCGCGAACATTCCCGGCCGAGCAAAGGGAAACGGCAAAAGCGTCAATCGAAAGACTGAAAGCGATTAAAAGAAGCCCGGTCATTTTCCCGTCGCCGCATTAAAAATGGCAATTATGTAGCGATCCATAAGAACACTTTCCAAAGAAGCCAGCGGGGAGCGCAAAAGAATGTCGTATTCGGCAGTAATGGCAAGACAGGCAAGCGCATCCGAAGCGCCGTAACGGCCGGCAGCCGCAATGTAGTCCTCCCTAGCCTTGGGCGAGGAAAGCCCGATTTTTTTTAACTCGAAATTGTTGCCGCCATTGCCACCTTCGGCCAAGTCGATATAGTCGGCCAGCTTGCGCCAGCACCAGGCAAGCGCGGCCAAAATACCCTGCGGACTTTCCTTGGCGGCAAGCATCGAGCGCAGAGATTCAAGCGATTTGGAAATGTCCCCGGCGGCAATGCGGGAAAAAAGACTGAAAGCCGTCTCCTCCCTTGAGTGCGCCAGCCACTTTTCTATATCCGAGGCGGAGATCGGCCTGTCCTTCGGCAAAAAAAGAATCAAACGCGAACACTCCTTGCGGAAAGCCTCGGTATTGTTTTCCACCATTTCCAAAATAGTGTCAACCGCCGGCGGCTCTATATTGAAACCCTCTTTTCTGAAAAAAGAACGCAGCCATTCGGATTTTTCCCGCTCGAAAAGCTCGTAGAAAACCTGACGGTTGGCCTTTGGCGCAAGATCGTCAAGAGCGGCCGCCAGCTTAATTTCTTCGGAAAAAAACACAAGAGCGGTATCCGCGCCCATTTTTTTCGCACAGCCGGCCAAAAGCTCGATGTCGTCTTTTTTTTTGATCAGATCGGCATTTTTTACGAGCACGATCCTGCTTTCGGAAAAAAGACTGCCGTTTTGCACATTGTCCGCGATAAACCCCGCGTCAGTTTCCCCGGCGTAAAAAACCGTCTCCTCGGCATCGGGGAACTTTTTACGCAAGGAGTTCATCGCATCCTGTTTTTTGCCCAACTCGGGGCCTAAAAAAATATAAACATTCACTGCGCTAGCCCCTTAATAATGGCGAATAAGACAGGACAGCCGGCCTAAAAGACGCAAGTCGCGGCAATAAATACTCTTGTAATGAAGATTTTCCGCCTCCAGCCTTACCCCTGAACTTTCCATGTAAAAACGCTTTAGCGTAACAGCATCGTCAATAACCGCCACGACAATTTCCCCGTTATTTGCAACACTGCGCTTTTCGATAACGGCAATGTCGCCGTCCATGATACCCGCGCCGGACATTGAATCCCCTTTAACCTTTAAGGCAAAGTAACTTTGCGATTTTTTCAACATCGATTTGTGCACAGGAATACTGCCGTCAAAGTTTTCCTGAGCAAGCAAAGGAAGCCCGGCCGCAACATTACCAAGCATAGGAACCATAACAAAATCCCCCTCGGCACTCGCCACCGCACCACTAGTAGAAGGGGCTGCAAATGCAACGGCAGATGCCTCGGCATCTGCCGCAGATTCCGCATACCCACGCAAAAGCTCTATCGTGCGTGGACACCCCGGCGTCTGCCTTAAAAACCCCTTTTTTTTCAGAGCCGTTATGTGATCGTAAGCGGCCTTGGCCGTTATGCGAAAATGACCCGCCACATCGCGGACAGCGGGCGAATACGAGTATTCGCTTATGTACCACGCTATGAAAAAAAACACGTCTTTTTGACGCTCCGTAAGCCCTTTCATTTTTCTTCCTTTTTGCCGGCCGTTAAAATTTTGTATTTTTTCAGCTTGCTGTGCAGATTGCTTGGATAAACCCCTATTGACTCGGCCGTTTTAGAAATCACACGGCCGTTTTTGGCAAAGTTTGCCTCTAAATAACTTTTTTCAAAAAAATCCCTGGCCTCGCTGTAGCCAAGATCGAAAACCCCGGCAAGCGCGCCCTGAGCGCCATCGCCCTGCGCACCTTCACCCTGCGACTTGCCTTTAATGTTAAGCAAATCGCGCATCGCTTCCTTGGAAATTGTTTTTTCCCGGTGCATTACGGCAATCCTTTCGGCCAGATTTTTAAGCTCCCTTACATTTCCCGGCCAAGAGTAAGAGCAAAGCGCATCGATTGCGCCGTCTTCGACGGCAAGCTCCAGCTTTAAGGTTTTAAGAAAATGGAAAAGCAACATGGGAACATCCTGCGCCCTTTCCCTAAGAGCGGGCATATAAATTGGAATCACGTTAAGCCGGAAAAACAAGTCGCGACGGAAACGCCCCTCGTCGCAGGCCTTTTCAAGATTCTGATTCGTCGCCGCCACAAGACGCACATTCACCTCGATTGTTTTTTCGCTGCCAAGCCGCTCGAACTTTTGCTCTTGGATAACGCGCAAAACCTTGGCCTGCGCCGGAAGACTCATGTCGCCAATCTCGTCAAGGAACAAGGTTCCGTTATGCGCCATCTCGAAACGCCCCCTGCGGGCAGAGTGCGCATCTGTAAACGCCCCTTTTTCATGGCCGAAAAGCTCGCTTTCGATTAACGTTTCGGGAATAGCCGCGCAGTTTACCTCGACAAAGGGGCCGCCGGAACGCGCGGAAAGATAGTGCAAAGTCCTTGCAGCAATCTCCTTGCCCGATCCGTTTTCTCCGGTAAGAAGCACACGCGCATCGCTGTCGGCCGCCTGCTTTAGCTTTTCCCTTACCTCCACAATCTGTTCGCTAGAGCCGATAATGTCCTCTTTCAAACTGTAGCCGGCGCTTTTAAGCTTGCGGTTTTCATCGCGCAAGTTTTTCATGGCAAGAGCGTTACGCGCAAGAGTTAAAACCCGGTCAAGAGACAGCGGCTTTTCCAGAAAGTCGAAAGCTCCCAGCTTTATCGCCTTTACCGCCATATCAACGTTGGCGTGGCCGGAAATTATTATAATCTCTACAAAAAGCCAATCCCGGCGAATACGCTCCAAGGCTTCCATGCCGCCGAGCTTAGGAAGCAGAACATCCAGAAAAACAAGGTCTATCGCCTCCCTTGTAAGGATTTCAAGCCCGGTTTCCGCATCTTCCGCGCTAAAAACCGTGTATTTTTCATCCTCCAGAATAGAAGCCAAAGCCGACCTTATACCGGCCTCGTCATCAATGATAAGAATACTCGCCATCTTCACTCCTCGCCGCCCGCGCCAACAGCACCACCGCCGGCACCCGCCGCACCGCCGCCTGCAGATGCGCCAGCATCTGCAACGGCATCTGCACCAGCAGATGCCGCCGCCCCCAGCGGCAGATCGACGTAAAAAGTGGAGCCGGCGCCAAGCTCTGAGTTAAACCAAACCGAGCCGCCATGATCGGCCACAATGCGCTCCACAACCACAAGCCCCAAACCCGTGCCGGTTGTTTTTGTCGTAAAATATGGGTTAAAAATAAGCCGGGCATCCTCGGCGCTTATACCCTTGCCCGTATCTTTTATGTTAATGCGGCAGTAACTTAAATCGCGCTTTTTCACAATGTCGCATCTTATTTCGATAAAGCCGCTTTCGTCCATCGCGTCTATCGCGTTTATTACGATGTTAGTAATTACCTGCGAAAGCCGGTGCTTGTCGATTTTTATCGAAAGACCCTCTTGCAGGTGAGTCGTATCAAAATGTATTTTCGGGTAAGAGTTCGCCAAACTTTCGATAATCTCGGCCACGGTTTCCTTAAGCGCAGTCCAAGACCGGGAAGGCTCCATTGGCTTTGACATATTGCGAAACTCGTTCAAAAGATTGGAAAGCCCTTCGACCTCGTGGATAATCGCCTTCATAGAACTTTCGACAATTTCGCCGGTGCGCTCCGGCTCGTTTTGAAAACGGCGCAGGACACGCTCGGCGCAAAGCCTTATCGGAGTAAGCGGGTTTTTAACCTCGTGGGCAAGCTGCTGCGCCATGTTCTGCCAAATCGACATTTTTTCGTTTTTTAGAAGGGCAAGGCGCGACTTGTCCAAGTCCCGCACCATCGCGTTAAAAGAGCGAATCAAAAGCCCAAGCTCGTCCCCCGGACTGGACAAAATCTGAATGGAAAAATCGCCTTCGGCCACCCGGCGCGTGGCCTCCGTAAGTTCCGTTATCGGGTGCGTTACGCGACGCGTAAAGGATATGGCGATGATGATTGTCATAAGCACCGTGGGGAAAAAAAACACGCCAAAATAAAAAAGAATCAATTGCCGGACATTGGCCTGCAATGTGTCAATTATCTCCAAATGGATAATCTGGTTTTCTATCGCCGCCATGCCCGTATCAAAATCGTCGCCTAGCCTGTAGCTGATAAAACGCAAGGCGGGGGCAGGGGCGGCAGCGGCGGTGGTACCGGTGGCAGCGATGGCTGTTTGCACATAACGGATAGTTCCGAAATCCCTGGGCAGCTCCCGTATCGTGTGCCCCGGCTCCGTTACCGGCGGGGCGGCCAGCCTGTAACGCGCATCGCCGCTGAAGCCAAGCTCTACCCAGATGCCGCCGGACACGACAAAGGTCTGCACCGCCGCAA
>WRKI01000105.1 GCA_009778155.1 Spirochaetota bacterium | reverse complement strand
CCCCCGTGCGATCTAACTTATGGCTCGGTTAGCCAGACTAACCCGTTAAACCTGCAAAAGAACTTTTCCGGGGGAAAACTCGCCCTCCAAACCGGAGCGTTGCCGCCTGCCGGCAATATTTGTCCCTTTCCCCCCAATGGGAACCAATTTAGCAAAATAGCCCGACGGGCTGTTTATATACAACGAAAAACAGACGCATGGATTCTCCGTGCAAAAAAAGGAAGGAAGATAATGGTAAAAAATCACGGCCTGAACAGCGGCCTGTATCTAATAGAAACGGTGGACATACCCTCCGGGACCTTCACAATGGGCAGCCCCGAAAGTGAAAAAGGCAGTTTTCCCAGAGAAAGACCGCAAAGGCCGGTAACGGTTAGCGCCTTTCGCATGGGCAAGTTCCCCGTAACACAGGCGCAGTGGATAGAAGTCATGGGGGAGAACCCCGTGCTGTTCGACAGCGTCCATTTTGGACGGCACAGGCCGGTCGTGCAGGTAAGCTGGTTTGACGCAATTGTCTTTGCCAATCGCCTAAGCGTAAAAGGAGGGCTTACCCCCGCTTACCGCATAAACGGAAGCCCTAACCCCGACGATTGGGGCAGCCCCCCCACCGCCGCAAGCAGCCCTAACATAGATCATTGGAACGCGGTGGAAATGACGCCCGGCTCCAGCGGGTGGAGGCTGCCGACGGAGGCGCAGTGGGAGCGGGCTGCCAGGGCGGACACTGTGGCTGCATTCAGCAACGGCGCGGAAAACTGGGAAGACAACACCTCTGTCGGCGGCATAAGCTGGTTCAGTCTCAACAGCGAGGACAGAACGCGCGATGTCGGCACGAAAGCCGCGAACCCTTGGGGGCTGCACGATATGCACGGCAACGTGTTCGAGTGGGTCTGGGACTGGTTTGCAGATTATCCGCCCTATGCGCAAACTAACCCCACCGGCCCCGATTCGGGGGCTGTCCGGGTAATTCGCGGCGGAAGCTGGCAGCATTCCGCATTTTTCGCCCGCTCGGCCGACCGACTTTTGGCGGTTCCCTTCCTATTAAACGCCAGCCTAGGCCTTCGCCTTGCGCGCCCCTAATTAAGGGAAACGATGATTAGCGTCAAGTTAATCAGTGGCTCAACTGAGAATTGCTGCTTTATTTTTCGCCTCGCTTGACAAAGCGGGGGTTAAATGGCTATAATTTATCATACTGGTTGCCCCCAAGCGGAAAGATTCGGGGCATAGCCGGTAAATACTGCGTTAGGGAGGAAACGCGCATTTTAAGAGGTGCAATGTGATTATAAATCATAATGTCAGCTCTCATTTCGCCCTAAGACAGGCCGGAATTGCAGAGATGGCTGCCGACAGGCGTTTGGAAAGACTGGCTACAGGCATTCGAGTTCATCGCACGGCGGATGACCCTTCGCAGTTGGACTTTGAATCGCAAATACGGGGGTTAAACCGGGCGTCGCGCAACGCCAGCGACGGGATTTCCTTCATTCAAACAAGCGAAGGCTTTTTGCAGGGGATACAGGACATAGTCCACCGCTTGCGCGAACTGTCGGTGCAGGCCGCCACCGGGATTTACACCGCCGAAGACAGAATGTACATTCAAGTCGAAGTGTCCCAGCTTGTGGACGAGGTTGACCGTATCGCAAGCCACGCTCAGTTTAACGGCATGAACTTCCTTACAGGCCGTTTCGCCCGGCCGACTGGCGACAATGTTGTTACAGCATCGATGTGGCTTCACATTGGGGCCAACATGGACGAGCGCATACAGGTTTTCATCGGAACCATGACCGCCGCAAGTTTGGCCATCCGCGATGCGGGCAGCCAAAGTACGTTAAACCTTGCGACTCAGGCCTCGGCAAACATGGCCATAGGCACGCTTGATGCGGCTTTGGAACGGGTAAGCAGCCAGCGTTCGGTTCTTGGCGCGTATCAAAACAGGCTTGAGCATTTAATTCGAGGGATAGACACCGGCGCGGAAAATTTCCAAGCTGCCGATTCCCGGATTCGGGATGCCAACATGGCAGGGGAAATGATCTTCTTTACCCGCGACGAATTGCTCGGACAGGCTGCTCAGGCAATGCTGGCTCAGGCGAACATAAGGCCGTCTGTCGTCTTGCAGCTTCTCCAGTAGCTTTTGGGAAACGGGGGGAACAGGGGGAACTTGGAAACGATGGGGAAATCCACAAGGGAAACGCTTGCCGCGGCAAGTTAGCCGGCGTTTTCTTGCCGCGTTGCCCCCTTGATTATTATTCCGTATCGTTTTATCTTCTATAAAGTATGGGTTTAATCCGCCCCTTTAGATTGGGGCTTTTTATTTTTGAATGCCTCAGATTCCTCCTTATGGCGGCCTTTATGGTATTACAGCCAGGCCCGTGGCTACTTTTTGCCGCGCCCAATATGCTGTTTCCGCTCATGGCGCTCTTTTTGTGGCTTGACTTTTTCAAATACGAAGCCTATGTGCCGCTTTTCATCGTGGGAAAGTTTGTCTGCATCTTTTCAACCATCAGTTGGCTGCTCGTTTCGGCCATAGGCAGCACCACCTTTTGGCCAGGAACCAGAGCTTTCGAGCTTGTTTTTTTAGGCAGCGACCTATTGGCAGTCGTTGTTTTTCGATTTATATTAAAAAATACTCACGCGGCGGCGGCTCCCATGCCAAACGCCGCAGAGGGAGAATAATATGCGTATAATTCCGGTCGCCAGCGGCAAAGGCGGGGTAGGAAAATCGCTGGTTACGGCCAACTTGGGGGTGGCCTTTGCAAAAGCCGGCAAAAGAGTTGTACTTGTGGACATGGACTTGGGCGCATCCAACCTGCACCTCGTCCTAGGCCAGCATTCGCCGAAAGTTGGCGTGGGAACCTTCCTTAACAACACAAAGTCCAACTTTGCCGACATAATTTCCGACACCAACATCAAAGGCCTGCGCTTCATCCCCGGCGACAACGAAATCCCCGGAACCGCCAACCTCAAGGTTTACCAGCTAAAAGCGCTGGTAAAAGAACTCTTCGCCCTAAAAAATGACACCGACATACTTTTAATCGACCTCGGGGCGGGAACCCATCAATCCATTTTGGACTTTTTTCTCGTCTCCGGGCAGGGCATAATCGTCGCCGCGCCAACAGTAACCTCGGTTCTCACCGCTTATGGCTTCCTAAAAAACGCCGTCTTCCGCCTCATGTTCAACTGTTGCCCCAAAAACTCGCCGGCCAACGCCCATTTGGAAAAACTGCGCAAAGACAGAGCCGCCGGACACGAAAAACTCTACATCCCGAAAGTTCTGCCAGAGCTAAAAGAAATCGACCCGAAATCTTATGAAAAGTTCAACACCCAACTGCAAAAGTTCAGCCCCCGGCTAATCATGAACATGGTGAGCGAACCCAAAGACGCGGAAGTCGCCATGAAAATACGCCGCTCCTGCGAAGAATACCTTGCCATAAAAATCGAACACCTTGGCAGCATTTACCGCGATGCCTTGCAGGATGTCGCCCTTGCCTCGCGCCTGCCCGTAACCATTTACAAACCGCAGGCGATTTTGTCCCAGGGCATATTCCGCATTGCCGGCAAAATCATGCAAAGCCCCGAAGAGGCTTACACCTTGGACGAAAAGCAAATCGAGGAAAGCTTTCAAGAAGCCGGGGCGGAGGCCGAAGCGGATTTTGACAGCAAAATCGAGTATGTCGAAGACCTCTTGCACTCGGGAACCCTTTCCCACGGCGATCTGCTGGAGACAGTCAAGGTTCAGCAAATGGAGATTTCCAAACTCAAGAAAGAAAACAACTTTATGAAGCTGAAGCTGGCGCAGGCGCTCAAAGAAGGATTTAAGGTACAGTGATTTAAGAGATGAAACCCATCCTTCTTTGCGGGACAAAACATTGCGGAAAAACAAGCGCCGGCAAGGCACTGGCCTTGCTTTGCTCGTGCGACTTTATCGATCTGGACGACCGGGTGCGGCTTATGACGGGCAAAACCCCAAGGGAGCTGTATCTGGAAAGCCCGGCGGATTTTCAAACAGCCGAAGCCGCCGCTCTGGCGAACACTCTTTCCAGCATTGAAGGCCTGAGCGTGATAGCCGCAGGCGGCGGCCTTGCAGACAACCAGCCGGCGCTTGACACCCTTGGGGATACCTGCCTAAAAGTGCATCTGGAAGTGCCGGCGGAGACAGCCTGGAAGCGCATTTTCGATCCTGCTTCGCCGGAGCTGCCGCCATTTTTGCAAACAAGCGATCCGGAGAAAACGCACCGCGCCCTGCACGAAAGACGTGCGGCGGCCTACAGGCAGATGGCAGACTTGACAATCCCCGCCGACGGAAAAAGCCCGCAGGAAATCGCCGGGGAGATTTTCCGGCTGTGCGGCCTTAAGAGCCGGCTTAGCCCCGTATCCTAAAAGTCGGTTTTTTCGTTCTGCTTATTTCAAAGTTGATAATGTCGTTGTTGAAACGCCGCTCGGCCTCCAGCGTCGTGGGCGGCCCGTGGCCAGGGAAAACAAGGTAGTCCCCCGGCAGGGAAATAATGCGGGAAAGGATTTTTTTCATTTGCGCCGTCGCGCTGTACGAACTGGAAGTTTTGCCCACAAGCCCTGCCGTAAGCACATCCCCTGTAAAAAGCATTGTTTCCATTAGATAAACGACAGAATCGGAGGAGTGCCATGGAATGGCAATCGCCTCTATTTCAAACTCGCCAATGTTTATTTTGTCCCCGTCTTTTATCATTTTGGTTTTATTGTCTGCGATAACTTGATTCATGCCGATTATATCGACATTGTAGATGCGCAAAAGCGTGTTAAGCCCGTTGATATGGGTTTGGTGGCTGTGGGTTACAAGCGCGGCGAGCAGGTTCAAATCGTTTTTTTCGATGGTTTTGAGGATATTCATGTCCATCCCCCCCGGATCGATTATTATGGCATCGCCGTTTTCCGCCCCAAGGATATAACAGTTGCTAAACCCGTAGGTGCAGTATTGGAAAAAAAGCTTCATTGGCTAATTTTGCCACAAATGCGGCCCTTAGGCAAGCCGGGAAGCAGGGGGAGCACGACAAACGCACGAACGACACGAACCTCGGAAATATCTCACACAAAGGCACAAAGACACGAAGGCACAAAGGTTAGGATTGAGCTACAGTAAGCC
>WRKI01000104.1 GCA_009778155.1 Spirochaetota bacterium | reverse complement strand
GGGGGGGGGTATAGATCAACGCAAATTTGTCTAAAACAGAGGCTTTTGCGTAACAGATGTCAAGGTTTTCAACCGTATTCATACCCGCCCAATCCTTCCTTTTTGCTATGGCTGGATTTTTTCTAGCCATTTGTCCACGGAACGGCCGCCTACGGTTGAAAGGCTAGCGGCGAATTAATCGGCGATTCCCTAGTCTATCTTCATTATAATCAGACTTTTCAAAAACTGTCAAGCCCTTTTTTGAAAAAAAGCAAAAAAAAATTGCAAAAATCGTAAAATCGGCTCGCCGGACTGTCCTTGCCGCCCGTCCCAGAAGCTCGACAGGCAATATCACGGCTTGCCATCTCCTTTTTCGATTTCTGTGATTTTCTCTTTTATCCATTCCAAACAGTCTTTTGCCACTCTCACGCTTTCTTCATAATCTTCTTTAGTTATTTCGTCATACTCTCCCGGATACCTTGTCTGAACGGCGTATTTCGTCAGTTTTACCGTTTCTTTTATTTCAGCGACATCCACATAATCCGCAAGCTCGCCTAGGGAAGCACTGATTAACTCGAAGCTAATCAGTGCTTCCCTATGTATTTTGCTCATTTCATTGCGCAAAATACGGGTAAGAACGATGATTAAATCCTCGATGGGATTTAATCATCGTTTCCATAGCAAAACCCCTATGTTGTGAGTGAATTGCGGCTCGGCTTTGAAATAAATAAGCATCCCTTTCAGAGCCTTTTCTGCCGCCTGCTGCGCTTGGTAACATAAATCTTCATAAAAGACCGCCGCGCTGATCTTTGCGCCTGCTATTTCAAGGCTGCTTTGCGCCCTGGCTAGCCACGCCTCATGCCGCTCCATATACCGTTTTTCCTTCCTCGCTGATTGTTTTGTATATGCAGCCTGTTTCGTTTTTCAAAGCGTTGAATTTGTCATAGTCCGCTACGATTAAATCTACTGGCACTTTTATTTTTTTATCAAAAAAAGACATATACAGGCCGTCTGTCGCGGCATTCGCGTTTTTAAGACCCTTTTTAAGAACAAGCAGGTCTATGTCGCTTCCGCTTTTGCTATCGCCCCTGGCGCACGATCCGAACAGGACTATCCTGTCAGGCTCGATTGCAGACACGATAACAGAGACGATTTTGTCTAAAACCGTTTTTGTTTCTGCCATTTCAGCCTCTTTGCATTAAGCTTCTTGCAACTTCAATCATTTATCTAGAAACCACCGGCTACGGTTGAAAGGCTAACAGCAAATTAACCGGCGACTTCCCAGCTTGACTTCAATTATAATCAGGCTTTTCAAAAACTGTCAAGCGTTTTTTTCCCAAAAAAAGCAAAACCGGCAAACCGCGCCCTTAAAACGGAGCGTCCCAAGGGCGCGGTTCCCGAACAAACCTAGTATCTGGCAACCTTTTCCCAGCCGCCGGAGGCCGCGGCGGCAAAAACAGCGTCAAGGGCCGCCATGTTCGCCACGGCATCGGAGGCCGGCAGCGGCACTTCGACCCTTTCGACAAGCGAGCGGGCAAAGGCATCGAACAACAGCAGGTACTGATCGGCCACCGCGCTTTCCACCACCCTCTTGGCAACGGACGTTGTTACCGTCAACCTTCCGGGAACATCGCCGAACATATTGAAGGGAACCTCCACCGACAAATTGCCGCCACTCCCGCAGGCGATAACCGTCTGGGTGGGGAACATCTGCGTGCTTACCGTGAACGTCGAGACCCTCCCCTCCCCGTAGTCAAAAATCGCGGAGCTAAGAATGTCGGTCTTGAAAACCGGGTCGCGCACAAGAGTCGCGGCAACCCTCTGCGGCTCGCCGCCCATGAGCAGGCGCGATGTCGATGCCATGTAACAGCCGATGTCAAGCACGGCCCCGCCGCCGCAATCCGCCCTGTTTCTGATGTTCGCGCCGTCTTTGTTGTTATACGTAAAAACTCCCAAAGTGGAAAGCACCTTTCCCAACTCCCCGGCTCTGACAAGCTCCGCCGCCCTGACCCACTGGGGGTGAAAGCGGTACATGAAGGCTTCCATGAGCGGGATGCCCTTCTTTTCGCAGTAGGCCGCGGCCTCGGCGGCCTCTTTCGCGTTAAGACACAGCGGTTTTTCGCAAAGGACGGGCTTGCCGGCATCGGCGGATTTTTTTATGTATTCAAGGTGAAGGTGGTTGGGAAGCGGTATGTAGACAAAGTCCACTTTTGGGTCGGCCAGCAAGTCCTCGTAACTGCCGTAGGCGGCTTGAAAGCCCCATGTTTTGGCAAACTGCCCCGCTTTTGCGGCATCCCGCGACGCGACTGCGTAAGGCGCGACCAGTAGCGACGCTTTGAGCGGCGTGGCTACCCTCAAGCTGTAGTGGCCCGAGCATCCCAAGACGCCCATTCGTAATTTTTCCATTTTATCCTCCAGCCACATTATAGCAAAAACGGGGGAAAATGTAAGGGGGCCGGGGAGGCTGTTTAACTTTGCGGGCGAAGGTGTTATATGTGTTATATTATGGAAGAAATTGAACGGCGGATAAAAAGCAAGTACAACATCGAAGAGGACGATGAAAAGTGTAAGCGGCGTTATGATACGGTTAGCCGGGCTAGCCTCCCGCCACGGCTTTCGCTTTGGGGGCTTCCCTAATGCGTTGTTTTGGCGTATAATTACACAGCTTAAAACTGGAGTGGGAAATATTGAAAATTGAGAATTTTACCGTGCGGCCAATACAGGCAGGCGAAATCGGCAAAGCCGCAGAGCTTTTGTCGGACGCTTATTATCATGATGTGTTTTTCAAATGGTGCGTGGACAGCGACGAAGGCCGCCGCAAAATCGTGTCGGATTATTACAAAGTTTACCTTAGCTCGCGAGGCTGTGTCGCCCATGTGGCGGCGGCCGGCGAAGGCCTTATCGGGGCAACCGTATGGCTTCCCCACGATGCCGATGCGGGAATGTATGACGAGATAGAGCGGGTTGTGGGCGCGGCCAACGCCCCGATGTTCCGCGAGGTTGCGGAAAAATCGCACAAAAACGAGCCTACCGGCGTGCCCTTTTACCAGCTTGTCGGCTTTGGCGTCTTAAAAGAAGCGCAGGGCCGGGGGGTGGGGCAGGCGCTTCTAAAGTATCACTTGGATATTCTGGATGAGGCCGGCATACCGACATATCTTGAAGCGAGCACTCCTTTCACAGGCGGCGGCGTGTACGGCAAGTTCGGTTACGCGCATTTTGGCGAGCTTATGACCTTTGGCGAAGATTCCTTCCCCGTGAAGCTCTACCCGCTGTTCAGGGATGCGAAGAAAAAATCGCCGTAACCGTGGCGTGGCTGTTAGATGTAATTTTCTTTCACCCAGTCGCACATTTTCTGTATAATAGGAAGAAAGCCTGCCCCGGTGGCAGTCAAGGAGTATTCCACTTTTGGCGGAATCTCCTTGTAAATTTCCCGGTGGACAAAGCCGTCTTTTTCAAGCTCCCGCAGTTGCTTTGTCAGCATTGTTTGCGTTATGCCGGGGAAAAGTCTGTGCAGTTCGTTAAAGCGTTTTGTGTCGCGCAAGGTCCAAATGATCGGTATTTTCCATTTTCCGCCGACAACCCTTTGAATTACTTCAAGCGGGCTGGCTTCGTGTCCGCCTCCGTTACAGCCTTCCATGTTATTCCTCCGTATTTTGCAGTATCATAAAAGATAGTACATACCCTAAAACTGCGTACTCGTGAAGCCCGCATATATACACGATAATATAAACATGAACGATTTTCAATAGCGGAGGTTTTGAATGAGGTACGAAGGCAAAATTTACAGACCCGGCCCGACAGAGTACGACAGTTATTTGCTGCAAGTTACTTTTGGCTGTTCCCACAACAAGTGCACTTTTTGCAATTACTACAGGGACACGTCTTTTAGAGTGCGCCCCTACGAAGAGCTTGAAGAAGATATAATGATGGCGCGTAGCCACTATAAAAATGTGCCGGGCGTTTTTTTGATTGACGGAAATGTTACCTGTCTTAACATGGACAGGTTAAGGCCCATCTTAAAAAAAATCAAAGAGGTTTTTCCCGAATCCGATCATACGAATATGTTCGGGCGGTTCAGCGATTTATATGGAAAAACTTTAGACGAACTGAAGGAAATGAGAGAGCTTGGCGTAAAGATGATTTATGCCGGGCTTGAATCCGGCAGTGACATTGTTCTGTCAGATATAAAAAAGGGATACACTGCCGACATAGCGATTGCCGCCGGGCAAAGAGCGCACGAAGCGGGCATCAGTCTTGGCACCGGCGCAATCCTTGGGCTTGGCGGGATTCATAATTCGCAGGAACACGTTACGGGTACTATCCGCGTTCTTAACGAAATTAAATCCGCCCATATTGTCGGTCTTATGGTGCTTAGTTTGCAAACAGACTCGCCGCTAATCGCCAGTGTTCACTCCGGGGAATTTGAGCTGCCGACTTACCGGCAAATATTTTGGGAAGAATTGGAAATCGTAAAAGCTCTGCAGTTTGAAAAACCCACGGTATTTTTCTCAGGCGTTTATATGCCGGACAACGGCATGGTTGCCGCAGTTTTGCCTGATGATAAGGAAAAATTAGTCCGGCAACTGGAGATGCGGCCTAGGGATTATCCGCATTTGCTGGATGAAAAAATCAGAATGAACGGCTCGCTGTGATTTTTTCGCAAGGCGGCTTAAACGGAAAAGTTTAACCGAGCATTACGCAGGGGGCTGTCCGGCAAGCGGCTTTCGGACAGCCCCCTGCGCCTTTCTCACAAAAAAAACCAAACACAGGGCGGCGACACAGTCGAGGTGTTCAACGGGCGGGGGCGGCTTCGCGTAAAGGCCTCTGTTACCTTACCGGGCGCATTGTGAGGGGCATCGTGGCCATGCCCTAGGGCGCGTGGTACAGCCCGGACAAAGACGGAGTGGACACAGCAGGTTCAATCAACGTGTTGACAGCCTTCCGGCCGACCCCGCTTGCCAAAGGGAACCCCCAGCACACCAATCTGGTAGAAGTAGTCAAGGGGTGAAACCTAAGGAACAGCAATTCTACATTTACCCGCCGGGGTCATCGTCTTGCCCGACAAAGCCGATAAACGCCTCCCAGCTCTCGAACAGGTACCGGCTGAAAAAGACC
>WRKI01000103.1 GCA_009778155.1 Spirochaetota bacterium | reverse complement strand
AAAGGAAGGCTTTGGCCTTATCACAATCCCTCCTTTGTGCCTTTGTGCCTTGGTGTGAGATATTTCCGGGGTTGGTGTCGTTCATGCGTTTGTCGTGTCTCACGTTGTGAGAGTTTACACAAAGGCACGGAGCTTTGCCTTGCGAGTGGCTGCCTGGGGAAAAAGCGAAGGCGAGCCACCCTGTTTCCGGGTTTTTGGAGGTTGCCATAAGCGAGCCGTTGTCCCGCTCGCCAGACTGCCTGCATCAAACGCTTGCGATTTTACCTTTCCAGAGCCGGCTTTTCAAGAGCTTAAGCTTGCCGGAGCCGACAAGCTCGCCGATTACATAGCGGGCCTGGGCCTGGGAAAGGCGGTTTGTCTCGCAGGCGGCGATAACCCGCGCCGCCTCCTCCTCCGTATAGCGACGCTCGTTTTTGCGGAAAAAATCCAAAAAACTCGCCTCCTCGCGCAGTTCGCCGCTTGCCGTCTTTTCGCAGACATCGCAGCAGCCGGACTCGGGAACCTCGCCGGCGCTGTCGTAATCTAGCATTTGCAAAAGCGAATGCCTTCTGCAACTCGCCGTCTGCGCCGCATACTCCAGCATCGCGGAAAACCTCTGCCGCTGCAGATCGCCGCCTGCCCTTGCCGCCGCCGCCTGCACCTGCACCGCCACCTCCCCCCCCCACAGTAGAACCGCCTTGGACGGCCGCCCGTCCCGCCCCGCCCTGCCGGCTTCTTGCAGATAGGCCTCCACCGAGGGCGGGCAATCCCTGTGTATCACGGTGCGTATGTCGGCTTTGTCCACGCCCATCCCGTAGGCGCAGGTTGCGCATAACACCGCCCCGTCGTTATTTATGAACCAGCCTTCGACATCGGCCTTCTCCTCTTTGCTTAACCCGGCATGGTAAAAGCGTATTTCCCTGTGCCAGCCCTCTCCCATGTCGCGTAACGCATTCCTCAGGTAGAGGCTGAGTTTTTCCGTGCCATGTCTTGACGAGCAGAAAACTATCGCCGGCCGCTCGCTTTCCAAAAGCAAGTCCCGCACCGCCACGTCCGGCAGCAGGCAGGCTTTCGCAGAATAGCTGATATTTGCTCTGTCGGGGTTTCCGACAATCTGCATGACATCTTCGTCGTCAAAAATGTATCTCTTGATTTTTTCCAGCACCGGCGCACTTGCCGTGGCGGTAAAGGCCGTTACCAAAGGCGCGCCGATGTCTTTTACCACGGTTTTTATTTCCAAGTAGCTGGGGCGAAAAGTTTCCCCCCACTCGCTTACGCAGTGCGCCTCGTCTATGACGATGTGGACAATTCCCGCTTTTTTCAAACGCTCCATGACATGGGGGATCAAGAGGACTTCCGGGTTCGCGATTATGATCTTGCTTTGTCCGCCGGCCACTTTCTTCCATATTATATCGCGCTCTTCCTTGCTCTGGCCGCCCCTAAGCACGACGGGCGAAAGTTTTTTTTCGGTTAAGCGCCGCTCTTGATCGGCCATTAGCGAAAGGATGGGGTAGATGACAAGTGTTGCGCCTTCCATAAGCATTGCCGGCAGTTGGAAGCACAGTGATTTTCCCGCCCCTGTGGGAAGGATAACGATCTGCTTGCCCAAGCCCTCCCTGTCCCCCCCGTCCCCCTCGAAGTCGGTGGGCTTTCGGCCGACTGCCACGCCCGCCGCCTGCGCCGCTTCCAGAATGTTTGCCATTACAAGTCTTTGATAGGGGAAGAGGTAGGGCAGGTCGAACAGGCTCTTTGCCGCGCGGAGCAGGGGATCGTCGGCCAGCCCTTCCCCGTCTGCGCTTTTTTCCAAGTTTTTGTTTTCCATACCCTGTTTATGCACGCAGATGCGCCCCGCTTTAGTGCCGAGCGATTTTTTCTTCAAAAGAGAGGGAAACGCTGATTAAATCCCATCGAGGATTTAATCATTGCTTCCAGAGGGACTTTACCGCCGGGGGCATGGACTTTTTTGCGATTTTGTCCAAAACTTAGACGATTTTTTGAAAAATTTCATAAAATCAGGCGGCCAAACCTTGAAAAAAAAGCCAAGGCGCGGTATATTATCTTTATGCGTATACTAATTTTTGCTTTGGTAATTTTCGCCGGCGCAGGCTTGGGGCTTCACGCCGCAAACCTTCCCCCGTGGTTTGTCTCCCTGCGGGAGGCGGTCTACATGAACCAGCTTTCGGCAAACGAAATCGCGCCCCTTGCCCGGGACGCGGCGGCAAGAGCGCGTTCGGAGCTTTCCGGCGCACAGCAGCTTGCAATGCTTTCCCGCATCGAGTACATGATGGGACGCGCCTACCTGAACGACGGGCGCGAAAGGGAGGCCTTTGACCGCTTCAGCGAAGGCATTGATTTGGCCGAAAGGTCGCTGGCCGCCGGCGACAACGCAGAGGCCTGGGAAATGCTTGCGGCGAACATTGCCCGCTCAATCGTGGTGCGCTCCACGCTTTTTGCCATAAGACACGGCCCCAGGGTTGAAAGATATTCCAGAAACGCGCTTGCCAGGGACAGCCGCAACTTCGGCGCCCAGTACATGATCGCCAGCCGGTGGGTTTTCGCCCCGGCTCCCTTTAACAATCTGGAGCGCGGGCTTACGATGATGAAGGCCATTCCCGACGAAAGCGACATGGACGATCATGCAAGGTTCAACGTCTACACGGGACTTGCCTTTGCCTACATCCAGCTTAGAAGGCCGGCCGAGGCGCGCCCTTGGATTGTCAGGGCCTTGGAGATATACCCGACAAACAAATTCGCCATTGAGCTTCTTGAAGGGATTTGAAAGACGGCTTCTATGTTTGAGCAGCTTGCAGAGATACTTAGCCCCTACTACTACTGGCTTTTGATACTTGTCTCCGGGTATTTTTTCTTTCTCTCACTCTTGAACCACTACGAGATGTGGCGTTTTACAAAGGGGCCGGAAGTTTTCGACGGCCCCCTTGTTTCCGTCTTAATCCCTGCAAGGAACGAAGAGAAAAACATTGAACGCTGCCTAAACTCGCTTTTGAACCAGCTTTACAAAAACTACGAGATTTTGGTGATCAACGACAATTCCAGCGACGATACCGGCGCCATTTTAGAGCGCATCGCGGCGGGGAACGAGAAGGTCAGAGTGTTAAACGGCCAGCCCCTGCCCGACGACTGGTACGGCAAGCCTTTCGCCCTGCATCAGGCGGCGGCGCAGGCCAGGGGCGAAATTCTGATTTTCACCGATGCAGACACAGTGCACACCCCCGGCAGCATTTCATGGGCTGTTACCAATCTGGAAAATCTTAAAGTTGACATGATCTCAGGCTACATCGGGCAGGTCTTTGTCAAGTTCGGAGAAATCGTAACAGTGCCCATCATGTTTTTTCTTACCGGCTTTGTCATCCCGCTTTTCATCAACCGCTTTACGAAAAACAGTTGGTTTTCCGCCGCCATCGGCCAGTACATAGCGATAAGGCACGATGTGTTCAAAAAAATTGGCGGCTGCGAGGCTTTTAAGAAAAAAACAAGCGAAGATATTTACATGGCGCGTTATGTGAAAAAAATGGGCTACAAAACGAGCTTTCTTAACATTACCGAATACGTCAAGTGCCGGATGTATGACGGCTACCGCTCCGCTCTGGAAGGCATAGGCAAAAACATTTTCGACTTTTTGGGCAAAAAATCGCTTGTTCTTTTTGCGCTGGCTCCCCTTGTGTTCTTTTTTCTCTTTTTCCCCTTTCCGCTTTTGTTCCTGTGCATAGCGACTTCCAGCCCTTGGACTTTACACATCCTTGTCGTGAACATTCTTTACACCCTTACATGGCTGTTCATGTTTTTAGGCAAGCGGATAAACTGGTGGTACGGATTTTTGTGGCCGCTTTTGTACCTGAACCTTTTGTACATGGCCGCATGGTCGTGGTTTCGCACTGTTTCCGGCAAGGGCTTTTCTTGGAAAGACCGGGTCGTGGAATAAGGGGGCGGGGTTATGCCGTACAAACACGGGCGGCCGGTTATCGATTTTTCTCTTCCTTTTCGTCTTGCCAGGGCTTTGACTTCTTTTGTCGTTGTCCCCATTGCGGTTTTTATTAACCTGATGCAGCATTCCACGCGGTACAAGCATCGCTGGCGGCTTTACGGCATCCGCCGCGCCGTTACGGTTTCCAACCACACGACTGTTTTAGACCCGGCAAAGATCGCAGGCCTTGTTTTTCCGCATCTTATTTTTCAAACCCTGCTGGGGGCTACGGTCGAGTTCCCGGTTTTGGGAACTTTTATTCGTCTTTTGGGCGGCGTACCTATCCCCAGGGGGAAGACGAGTTATCGCAAGTTGCACGAGGCCGGCGAGCGGGCTTTCAAGTACAGGCGTTTTGTGCATTTTTATCCGGAGGGCGAGTGCTATTTTTACAGCAATAAAATTGCAGAGTTCAAAACGGGCGCTTTTAAGCTGGCCGCAGATTTGGACATTCCCGTCGTGCCTCTTGTAACGGTTTTTTCCCCGGCAAAGGCTCAAGGGCGAAAGCCTTTTTTCTGTCTTTCCCTGCCTGTCGAAACCCTGGTGGTTCTTGATCCTGTGCCGCCTGCGAAGTATATCCGGCGCGATGAAAAGGGGGAAATCCAAAGCGAGTCTGTCAAGGAGTTTGCCGAGGCTGTTCGGCAAATGATGCAAAGCGAAATCGAACGCCGAGGCGGAACGGGCGACTTCTACCGGGGCCGCATGGAGCGCATCAAGGGTCTGAACGACTGAGCTTCTCTTCCAGCCGGCGCACCCTGCGCTGAAACTTTTTTTGCAAAAAATGCCCGGACAGGGCTTTTTTCGCAAAAAAAGTTGTCCCCAACGCTGTCAACAACCAGTAGAAATGTCACCCATTTCCGTTCAGTAGAAATGTCATATTGGCTACGATGCCTTCTGGGGCTGCCGGCATTGTATATTTATAAACTCCTTGACAAGGAGTTTTTCTTTTTTCCACAGCACGCTTATGCTTCCGTCAAGGGCCACTCTGACCGTTACCTTGTCCCTAGGGCGGGGAAGCGCTTTCTTGTCATCCAGTATCTGAAACAGGCGGTTCTCGAAGCGCAGCGTGTAGTCGCAAGCCACCGTCCGCTCGTACTCGAAGCACAGGATTTCCTT
>WRKI01000102.1 GCA_009778155.1 Spirochaetota bacterium | reverse complement strand
CCCGCCGTAATGTTGCCAAAGGCAATGTTCGATCCGATTGTAAGGCAAACCAGAGCCAGCGCACCGCGCACAACATTGTAGTTTAAGACTGGCTTGTAAAGTTTGAACTTGTACTTTTCGCTGTCCGTGTTGGCCGGGGCCTTGTTTTTCAAAAAAGACGCGCCGCTGGAGGCGATGACGCTTACCACGACGGTGTAAATCAGGTTTTGCGTGGGGATGTAGACCAAAAGCGCCGAGGCCATTGAAACAATGCCGACAAACTTGTTCGCTTTGATCATGTCAAAGGCCACCCGGGCAAGGATAATGCCCACGCCTGCCTGCATTGCAAAGATAACCCTTGCCCCGGCAAAGCCCATGATGTTGTGGATTAGGCCTATCGCCCCCACCAAGGCCATGATAAGCCCGGAGTACAAAGCGATGCTCAGCCGCTCCGAAAGGCTCCTGCCCATTGTGCCGACCAGCGCGATTGTGCCGGCCTGTATCGACACGGGGGTAATTGCCCCGTAAAGCAGCATACCCGCCGCCGCTATAATGTAGCCGATTGCGGTGGGAACCGTCATAAATCCGAAACTCATGGCAAAAATCATCATTGGAATGCCATTTAACACTACGCCTATTGCCGCAAGGACATCTTGCAATGTAACCATAATTTTGTTATACAGCAAATCCCCGGCTATGTCAAGGAAGCTCCGAGAGATTCGAGGGCTTCGGAATAGGCTCACACAAAGGCACAAAGGCACGAAGGCACAAAGGTTAGGAAGTTAGGAGGAAGATGATAAGGCCGCGCTCCCTTCTTACCTCTTTCCCCCCGTAATAATAGAAGATAAAGGGAGATAAGAGTGATGAAGCGGAGCTTTCTAATCATTTTTCTTTCTTTGTGCCTTTGTGCCTTTGTGTGAGGCTAAAATTCGAGTCCTCGTGCCTTGGTGTGAGGCTAAAAATCGAGGAGGCCTCCTCTTGCGGAATGCTTCTTGCCGGGGGCGGGGGAATGGCGTATAATGGAAGGAGTTTTCATTTCAAAAATCGGATTTTCCAAGGAGAGGTTCATGTATTTAGACAAGTTCGAGCCTAAGGGCATTTTTAAGTTTTTCGAGGAGATTAGCGCGATTCCCAGAGGCTCCGGCAACGAAAAGGCTGCGTGCGATTACCTGCTGGCTTTTGCAAAGGAAAGGGGGCTTTTTGCCCGGCAGGACGAGGCCTTGAATGTCATCATAAAAAAAGACGGGACAAAGGGGATGGAAGGCGCACCGGCGGTGATTATTCAAGGGCATATCGACATGGTCTGCGAAAAAAACGAAGGAACCGCGCACGACTTTGAAAAAGACCCGATAAAGCTGATTGTAGAGGGCGACACAATCAAGGCCGACGGCACAACCCTTGGGGCGGACAACGGAGTGGCGGTGGCCTACGCGCTGGCTCTGCTGGATGCCGCCGACATCGCCCATCCTCCGCTGGAGGTTCTCTTGACAAGCGGCGAAGAGGTCGGGCTGTTGGGCGCCGGCAAGATTGACGGCTCGCTTTTCAGCGGCAAGGTTCTGTTGAACCTCGATTCCAGCGCGGAAGGGGTTTTTACGGTAAGCTGCGCCGGCGGGGCGCGTGCCGACATCGAGCTTGCGGCGGAATACGAGCCGCTGCCGGCATCGCACACGGTAAAGCTTCTAAAGGTGAAGGGGCTGAAAGGCGGGCACTCTGGCACGGACATTTCCAAGGAGCGGGCAAACGCAAACCGCATTTTAGGCCGGGCGTTGAAGACGCTCTGCGACAGGTTTGACGCGCGTTTTGCCGGCATAAAGGGCGGCTCCAAGGACAACGCGATTCCCCGCGAGGCTTCGGCGTTTATAGCTTTCGACGCGGCCAAGGCGGGCGATGTGGCCGCCTGCCTTACAGAGCTTGCGCGGGTTTTCCAAAACGAGTACCGGCTTAGCGACGAAGGGCTTGAGTTTTTCGCCGAAGATTGCAAGGCCGACGACTGCAAGGCCGTGTTCTCCAAGGCTTTTGGCGAAAGGGTTTGCGCCGTGCTCTTGTTGCTGCCTTACGGGGTTTCCGCTTACAGCCTTGTGTTCGACGGCCTGCCGGAAACCTCGCTTAACATCGGCGTTATCGACTCGTCGCAAGAGGCTTGCGTAAAAATCACGGCCAGTCTTAGAAGTTCTGTCGGCACAAAAAAAGAAATGATGGCCGACCAGATTGGCTGTCTGGCGGCTCTTGCCGGGGCCAAGGTCTCTTTCCGAGGGGCCTATCCCGCATGGGAGTACAACGCGGCTTCTTCCGTCCGGGAAACGGCGGCGAAGGTTTACAGGGAATTGTTCGGCAAGGAGGCGACGATTAAGGCGACGCACGGCGGCCTTGAATGCGGCATTCTGGGCGAAAAAATCGCCGGGGTTGACATTCTTTCGTTTGGCCCGAATGTCTTCGACCTGCACACCCCGCAAGAGCGCATGGAGATAAGCTCTTTCAAGCGTGTCTGGGAGTACTTGCAAAAACTGCTCGCCGAGCTTGGGCGTGCGGCTTAAACGGCGGGCTTTTTCCCCCCGCCGGCAATCGCACGGACTTCTCTTGCGATTACCGGCAGGTAACACAGGGTTATAAGCGTAAAGCCCAGGGTTACCAGCGCGACGATATAGGCCGGCCAGCCGTTGTTCAAGTTTAAGAAGGGCAGGCCGGCTGCCGGGGGGCGCACCGCAAAGTTAAAGTTGACCGAGGGGTCCCAGCCGAAAAAGCCGTTCAGCCAGATGCCGGCGGTGAGCCACAACAAGGCTCCCAAAATCGCGATAAGCCAGTTTTTGATGCCAAAGTGTATGGGCTTGGAGTGGTACAGGTAAAAGCCCAGAAACACGAGCAGCGCGTGGTAGAAAAAGTACCGGTAGGTGGAAATCTCTAAAAGCCCGTGGTAGTTTTCAATGGCGGTGGCGACTAAAATCCCCATAAAGCCGCCGGAGATGGCTGTGGGGAACATATAGGACAGGATGTTTTCATGTTTTCTGGGGTTTCCCGACATCACCAGAACGAGCAGGAGTATGACCTGAAAGGGGCACATATTGAAGGGTATCTGTTCGGCGGCCATGCGCCGGCCGCCCTCGGCAGTTTCCTGCGCGAAAAAAAGGATTTTTTCGAACTCGCAAAGAAGGCCGATTATGGCGCAAGTCCAAAGCACTTTGATTGAAAAACCGGCCTTGCGGGCGATGTATATCCCCAAAAAGGCCGCCAGCGGCACGCACATCAAAAAAAGTATGTGCGGGAGGGAAAACATGGCGACCGGGTACTGCACCGCAGGCCGCTGGAAATTTTCTGTCATAGTTCCACCATCGTCCGTCTTTGCAGTGAAAATGTCAAGTGGCTTTCCGGGGGTTTGTTGAGGAAAAAGCTCACGCCAAGGCTGCCTTAAAGCGGGGCAATCCCCGCATTGACTTTTTTTGGCAGGCGGGCTATCTTGACGCTGAGGGGGATTTTCCCTCCATATTTTCAACAGATCGAGGAAGTAACATGGCAAAAAAGCTTTTCTTCATTTGTATCGCGGCGCTTTTGTCGCTGGGCATCGCCGTAGGTTCTTACGCCAACGAAAACTTGGTGGTGGTGTCGGCCAGGGGAACGAACGGTCATTCCCAGGCGGACAATGTCTTTTTATCCGTCGTGTTTGACCGGGGCACCGGCAGGATTACGGCGATCAATTACAATCCCCTTGCGCCAGAAAACAACACGACGGCGACAAGGGCGGAAAATGTAGGCCGCCCAGGGCAGACTGCCGGCGTGCCTAGTTTTATGCGGCATCTTACGCCTTGGCGCAGCAACCGCGACGCGATTATATCCCAGATGATCGGCATGGACGCAAGGGTGCTGGCCGGGATGTCCAACGTGTCGGTTACCGGGGCGGCGGCCGCTGCGATTCAGTTTGACGGGCGCACTATCGATGCGGTCTCTGGGGCAACTATGACCCGGAACAGTTTTATTAACGCGGTTATCGAAGCGTCAAGGCTGTTCGCGGCGCAATAGCGGCTGGGGCTTAGGGAAGCACTGATTAACTCGAAGCTAATCAGTGCTTCCCTCTGCATTTGCTCGTTTCACTGCGCAAAATGCGGGTAAGAACGCTGATTAAATCCTCGATGGGATTTAATCAGCGTTTCCTTAGCGGGGCGGCCTCCCGGCTGCTCCGCTTTGCGGCTACAGGCTTAGAATGGTTTCAATGTCAAGGCCGGTAAACTCGCACACCGTTTCCAAAGGCACGCCCTTGGCGCGGAGACTTTATGAACTCACTGTGCCACAAGCCGCCGCCTTTGTCAAATTTTTAATCCAAATACACGACATCAACCACATCGCTCGCAACTTTTAGCAAACGTCCGTCCGCAAAAGCCGCCGCCCAACCGTGCTCCTCTTCCCAAGGGCAATTAAGCGACAATATCACGCATATTTCCACGCTTTGAGATTCGTATTTTCCCGGATTGCTCTTGCTTTTTGCGTAAACACCGTCCTCCAATGCGTAAATGAAAACGTCTGTTCCAACGATGTCCACCAAATCTTGCGGCGACTGGATTTCCTGCCAGTATTTCTCCGATTCCTCGTCCTCGTCTGGCCCCCATTGCTGATACATTTCGTCATAGTAAAGTGTGATAAATGCCTGTAACATCTCGGTTTCCAGTTCCACCGACCAATTTTCAATCAGGCGTTTGCAAGCCGCTAGGGCTTTTTCGCCGTCTTTGAGATTTTGTAAATATTCCACATCAATCTCAAATTCCGCTGGATTTAACAAAGTTTTTCTCATAATTTTCCCCCCTATTTTCCGCCAACCTCGGCGGCAGCCACAAAACCACTATACCACAAGCCGCCGCCGTTGTCAAATTTCAAAATTTCACTACAGCCGCCGTGCCGCGCCCGGCGGGTTCAAAAGTGATGTTTGATACCCGCCTGCTTCATTATTTCGTTGGCCGTGTGCCTTGATTTTATTTTTACGGCAACCGGAAAGCTATGGAAGCAATGATTAAATCCCATCGAGGATTTAATCATTGCTTCTTACCCGTATTTTGCGCAATGAAATGAGCAAATACAGAGGGAAACACTGATTAG
>WRKI01000101.1 GCA_009778155.1 Spirochaetota bacterium | reverse complement strand
AGGATTTAATCATCGTTCTTACCCGCATTTTGCGCAATGAAATGAGCAAATGCAGAGGGAAACGCTGATTAGCGTCGAGTTAATCAGCGTTTCCCTAAAAAAGAGGCTCACACGGAGGCGCGTGTGAGCTTCTCTTCAAAAAATCACCCGGCGTCGGCCTTCTTTTTGGACGATTTTAAGGCGAAGGTTACCAGGGCTATAAAGTAAAGGGCGATGACGAGCATGACCCACCAGAGGTTCCCCGCCCGTGGCGCTTGGGCGATCAGCAGAAGCACCGGAATCCCCAGGGCGATGGCCGCAGAGGAGCCGAGCACAAGGTCGTCGCCGGCCGGGGTCTTAAACTCGCTGTCAACCTCGCGCAGCAAAATCATCCCGTTGACGATTGTGCCGACAAGCATCCCGTACATGGCAAGAAAGGCCTCGTCTTGGTAATCCTTGTAAACCCGGTTGCACAAAAAACGAAGGTAAAGCATACAGCCCAAGCCGCCGGCTGTCGTCATAATGATAACCGGAATCCAAAGACTGCCCAGCATCCCGATAGAAATCGAACAGAGGGCGGCGACAATGGCCATGTCGAAGGCCGCGCCGCTTATCCGGTTCATCATGTAGCTGTTGGGATACTTGCGGTGCATCACCCCGGACTTTACAAGGTGGCGCAGAATCATCTTGGTCAAAAGCGCGATAAGGGCGGCTATCATAAAGGCGAAGCCCCAAATTGTCGGGACAAGATCGATTAAAAAGACACTGCCGGACATTCTAAAAAGCATCTCGATGCCGATTATAACGCAGATTGTGGCAAAGTAAACCCCGCCGACCATGCAAATTTGCAGGGAAAACTTGTCGATCGATTCGGAGAGCGGAACCTCGCCCGGCTCCTCGACAAGATAGCTGGCAAGGCTGCCGCTTTTTTGAAACTCGTCCCGCTGTATTTTAATGCCCTTTTTCTTGGCAATCCTGTTGATAAGGATTATCCCCGGAATCGACGCCCAAAGGAAGCCCATTGCCGCGATTGTAAGCCCGAAGTTTCTGGCGCTGCCTGCCCCCCAAGCGTCCATGTAGCCGGCCGCATCCCAAATATACCCTGCGGCGTTTGCCTGCTGAGGCCCCTGCCCGAAGCCCAAAGCCAGCATGATGCCCGTCCCCGGGTTAAGCTGGGGCAAAATCGTAAGGCCGATGAGCAGGCTGACGCTTATGCCGATAAGCCCCTGAAAAAGATAAGTGCTGATTATGACAGCCCCGGACCTTGCCGCCGTTACCCTTTCCTGTTTTACCTTGACCCTGTTGAACTCCTCGGTATAGCCGTTTTTTTCGCGCAAGCACAGGGCGATAAACGCGATTGGCAGCAGGTGGTAAATTAGCCCGCTCAAGGCGACGGTGCTTAAAATGTTGATGCCGGTAAAGGCAAGTATGGCTTCCCTAAGCGCAAGCCCCGACAGCCCGGCGATAACGGCCGTCGGCATAAGCGCGCGTCTTAGAACCGGCACCTTGCGGCGCATGACGTTGGCTCCCAGCATAAACACGCAGATCGCTAAAATCGAAAACAGGCCGAAGGACAGGTTTTCGTTCTCAAAGTTCACATAGTTAAAAATTGCAGGCAAGTGTCTAACATCAGTATCCATAATAATCGTCGTCTCCCCCGGTCGCCTTGTTCTTTAACAGAAAGGCGCATATCATATACTTGAAAAGATTGATTCTTGACGGCACTGTAATTGCGAACACCCCGTCGGTGCTGTAAACGTTCATTTTTTTCACGCCTATAATGGCGGTGGTTGTTTCCTTTAATAGGAAGGTTTTGCCGCAAACTTCCAGCCTGTCCGTGTAAAGTTTGAGCGTCCCCTCGTCCAGCTTGTGCTCTTTTTTGGCGCGTTCCGCACGCCAAAGGGTTACGCCGGGATCGCTGAAAACGGGCTGGTCGGCAAAGGGCGAAAAATCGAAGCCCTTGACATAATCCAGTTGCGCCCGCCCCCACTCAAGGATTGTATCCGGGATTTTTTCCGCGCCGGCCACTTTGTCAAAAAAGCCGTAGTCGTTTATCCGCACCCTTGCCCCGCAGTCTTGGCAGAAAAAATCGCAGGCCTCCGAGCGCAGGCCGCTTGTGCTGTTGCAAGCCGGGCACCAGAACAGGGCGCTTTCAAGATACTCCGCCTTGTGCCGGCCGCGAAAGACGATGCGCTCTTTTTTGTTCCATTCAAACTCGTTAAAGCCAAGCTCTTTTTGGATAATCTCGTCGATCTGGGCGCTGTCCATTGCGGCAAGCTCTTCGGGCTGGATTACCTTGGTTACAAGGGCGGTCATTTTGCCTGGGCTAGCCCCGCGTTTCCAGCGTGCCAGCGTGTTGTAACCGCCGCGAATCTGGGTAAGCACGAGCGGCACGTTGAACTTTTTCGCCAGTTTGCCGATGCCGGGCATGATTTGGCTTTCTTCCCCGAAAAGGCTTCGATTCCCGGAGGGGAACATTCCCACGCAACCGCCGCTTTTGATCACCTTCATCATGTTTTTGATGGCGGACATATCGGAGCTTCCCTTGGAGAATGGAATCGGCCGCACGAGTAGCACCATGAGGCGGCTTAAAAAGCCGTGCCGGAAAATCGTGTCCGAAGCGACCCAGTTTATGCCGAAGTTAAAGCCCACGCAGATACAAAAGTGATCGAAGCCTGTCTGGTGGTTGGAAAGGATGAGGCAGGGGCGTTTTATGCCCCGCCTTGTTTTGTAATCAAAGCTAAATCGATAGAGAAGCCAAAGGGCAGGCCTTATGAACAAGCACAGGATGATGAAAATGAGCGAGACACCTTTTTTTACCGTAACTGGTTCTGTGTTCTGCATAGTTTTTCCAGCTTAAAGGCTACCGTCTTTGGGGGAATCTGTCAAGGACCGAGCGCGGGCGATTTTTTTTGTTTTTTTTTGCCGGGGAGTAAAGCGCCGGGCATCTGGCTGCCATATATATTGCAGCAAAACGATTTTTGCTTCAATATATTTGCAAGGAGTTCATCATGGCTGACATGACAATCCAAGACGAAGCCCCCGCCTCCCCGGCGGAGATTTGGGCAATTTTACGGGAAAGCGCCGAAGAGGGCAAACAGCGGCAGGCCGAACACGAAAAACGCATGGCGGAATACGACGAAGCGAGCAAACGCCGGCAAGCGGATGCCGATGAAAAAAACAAACGGTGGTGGGCGGCGCACAAAAAGCGCATGGTGAAATACGACGAGGAAATCAAGTATTGGCGGGGGGAGTACGAAAAGCGCATGGCCGAATTTGCCGAAGAAGGCAAACAGCGGCAAGCGAGAGTCGAGGCAGACATCGAGCGATGGCAGGCGGAGCGAGATAAGCGCACGGCGGAAGCCGAGGCTGAAAACAAGCGGTGGCAGGCGGAGCGAGATAAACGCGCAGAAGAAAGCAAACGCCGGCAAACGGATCACGAGGCACGCATGGCGGAAGCCGCCGAAGAAAGCAAGCAGCGGCAAGCGAAAGCCGAGGCAGACATCGAGCGGTGGCAGGAAGAGCGAGATAAGCGCATGGCGGATGCTGAGGCCGAAAGCAAACAGCGGCAAGCGAGAGTCGAGGCAAACAACGAGCGGTGGCAGGCGGCGCACGAAAAGCGCATGGCGGAAGCCGCCGAAGAAAGCAAGCAGCGGCTCGAGAAGCTCATTGCCGAATTTGTCGAAGAAGGCAAACAGCGGCAAGCGAAAGCCGAGGCAGAGATCGAGCGATGGCAGGCGGAGCGAGATAAGCGCACGGCGGAAGCCGAGGCCGAAAACAGGCGGCGCAACGAGGAGGCCGCCAAGCGGCAAAATCTTCTTGAATGGCACATGGCAACCATGCGTAAAAACATGGGCAGCGTAGAAAACAGCTTCGGCAGGCTGGTGGAACACATTGTAATACCGGGCATCTTGGAAAAGTTCAAAGAAATCGGGCTGGAGCTTGACGACTACGACCCTAACGAAAAGCCTAAAGACACTGAAACCGGGCGCATAATCGCCGAGGTGGACATCCTTTTGTACGGCAAGGAGATTGTCTTGGCCGTAAGCGTGAAAGCCAAGGCGGTTGAGAAAGATATAGTGGAACATATCCGGCAAATGGAACACCTGCGCGAGTATGCTAACGGCAAGGGCGACAATCGGCGGTACTACGGGGCTGTGGCCAGCGCGATAATGAGCGACTCCGTGCACGCGCAGGTAATAAAAGCCGGGTTTTACGCGGTGGAACAAACAGGGGACACGATGTACATAGCCGTACCCCAAAAATTCAAGCCCCGCGAATGGTAGCTTGGGAAAAGCCCGCGAAAATTTTTGCGTTTTTTTTGTTTTTTTTGCAAAGTCATAATTCTGACACAATTGGGTGTCATAATTAAGGTAGAAAGCAAGTTCAGCGGGCGGGCGGCATCGCCGGGGCTGGCAAGTGTTTTGCGGTTTGCGAAAAAAAAAATTGTTTTTTACGATTTTTTTTGCAAAGTCATAATTCTGACACAATTGGGTGTCATAATTAAAACAGAAGGCAGGCACGGAAGTTTTTCCGGGCAAATTAAACAAAGCGGAGGCTTTATATGAAAAAGTTGGTTTTAGCGGTAACAATCGGATTTTTGGCAATCGGCATGGTTCAGGCGCAAGGCTGGGGTGGTCGCGGCGGCGGATGGGGCGGTGGCCCGGGCGGAATGTGGGGTCCCGGCGCATGGGGAGCGGAAGGCTTCGCTCAGCCGGAAGAAGTTTCAATGACGGGGACACTGCAACTGGTTTACGGGCGGCTTGCTCTTGTGTCCGGGGGCAACAACTATTATGTCATGCGGCTTTGGAGATACGCCACAATTATCGAAGGGCTTAACGTTGGCGCGAATATTTCGGTAACGGGTTTTGTTTTCGGGAACTTCCTTCAGCCGACAAGCCTTACGGTGGCCGGCTCGACGCACGACCTTAGCTTTTTCAACCCCTGGGGCGGCGCATACGGCGGGCCTGGTTTCGGCGGTGGCCCCGGCTTTGGGGCTTGCTTCGGCGGCGGCTGGGGTGGCGGGCCTGGCGGCGGTCGCGGTGGTCGCGGTGGTCG
>WRKI01000100.1 GCA_009778155.1 Spirochaetota bacterium | reverse complement strand
GTTTGTGAGCCGGCTTGGCCTGCCGGCAAAAAGGCGGGCAGGCCGAGGCGGGCTTTTCTTTTTTTGTTTTTGAGTGTAGAATGATTTGAAACAGGCGCATAGCCAATTGCAAAAGGCGGTTAAAATGCAGATACACAAAAACGATAATGTAGAAGTAAACTTGAAAGACGGGCACAAATACGCGCTTTGCGACATAAAAAAAGACAGCCCGGTAATAAAGTTCGGTTTTCCCATAGGGACTGCCTCGCAGGATATAAAACAGGGCGATCATGTCCACACTCACAATCTAAAAACCGCCCTTGACAGGGTTTTGGAATATGCGTATAACCCGAAAGCGGGGGCCGCGGCGGCGGCCGGGCAAACAGCCGACGATGTTTTTATCCAGGGGTACGTCCGGGAAAACGGCGACATTGGCATACGCAACGATATTTGGATCATAAACACTGTCGGATGCGTCAACAAAACTTCCGAAATACTTGCGCAAAAAACAGGCGCGTTTTATTTTGCCCACCCCTTCGGCTGTTCGCAAATGGGCGACGATCTTGCGCTTACTCAAAAAATCTTGCGCGGGCTTGTCAATCATCCAAATGCCGGCGGGGTTTTGGTTCTTGGGCTTGGTTGCGAAAACAACCACATTGCCGAGTTTCAAAGAGTTCTGGGCGGCTGGAACGAAAAGCGCGTAAAGTTTTTATCAACGCAGGATGTCGCCGGGGACGAAATTGCAGAAGGGGTGCATTTAATAGAAGAACTTAAAAATTACGCCGCCGGCTTTGCCCGCGAAAAAGTTCCCGTCTCCAAACTGAAGGTGGGGCTAAAATGCGGCGGCAGCGACGGGCTGTCGGGCATTACCGCAAACCCGGCCGCCGGGCTTTTTTCCGACAGGCTGATCGCCTGCGGCGGCTCAAGCGTTTTAACCGAAGTTCCTGAAATGTTCGGCGCGGAGACGATTCTAATGGAACGCTGTATAAACCGGGAGGTCTTTGACAAAACGGTAAGGCTGATCAACGGCTTCAAGGAGTATTACATAAGGCACGACCAAGTTGTCTACGAAAACCCCTCGCCGGGGAACAAGGCCGGGGGCATCAGCACGCTGGAGGAAAAGTCGCTGGGCTGCACGCAAAAAGGCGGCACGGCGGCGGTTGTCGATGTTTTGGACTACGGCGACACGGTTTCCAAAAACGGGCTGAACTTGCTGAACGGCCCCGGCAACGACATTGTGGCTGTTACCAATTTGACGGCGGCCGGCTGCCACTTGATTTTGTTCACCACAGGCCGGGGAACGCCGCTTGGCGCGCCTGTGCCCACGGTGAAAATTTCCAGCAACACCCGGCTTGCCACGGAAAAGCCCCATTGGATAGACTTTGACGCGCAGGCTGGCGGCGATATTTTCGATTTTGTTTTGGAAGTGGCCAACGGCAAGCCGACAAAGTCCGAAGAAAACGGCTACAGGGAAATAGCCCTGTTCAAAAGCGGCGTAATGCTGTAAGTAAGCACTGATTAACTCGACGTTAATCAGTGCTTACTTATGCATTTGCTCATTTCATTGCGCAAAATGCGTGTATGAACAATAATTAAATCCTCGATGGGATTTAATTATTGCTTCACTAAAGCGGGCTGTCAAATCCTGCCCAGCCCGAAGTCGCCCTTGATCTTAAAATGCGTCCCGGTGCATTGAACATTGAGTTCCCGCTCTGGAAAATGAATTGGCAAAAGCTCTTTTACCTTGTCCGCCGTAACTTCGTAGATTTCCCGGCGCAAACCCGCATCGACCTTTTCCAGAGTGGCTATGGATACGTCAATAAGAAAACCGCGCCCCAGCTTGCATCTGAAGCCGGGCGTAAAAACCGCGCTTATGTTGAAAAGCCCGTCTGCCTCCGGGTTGGCGGTCTCCCCGCGCTGGGGGCGCACCGGGTGAAGCCTGTACCTGTCGCCGTAGAGGTCTTCGATATAGCAGTCTACTTCGTCAAACATCGCCTTCATGCGGCGGTCGAACTCAATCGTTTTGGGATGCCACATTGCAACCCCCCTTAAAAAAGAAAACAGCGGGAAACGGGAGTCGGACCCGCGACATCAACCTTGGCAAGGTTGCGCTCTACCACTGAGCTATTCCCGCGCTATTCACTGGACTTGTTCGGGAACCGAACCGGCTTCCTCTCAACTCCACTATAACCATTGTATAAAAAAAGCAAAACTTGGTCAAGCCCTTTTTGCATTTTTTGGCATTTTTTTTATTTTTTTTTTGCATTTTTTTTCGATTCGGGCGATTCCAGCCGCCGGCGGCCTGTTTCCAAGCCTGAAAAAGGCATTTGGCCGCCGTTTTGCGGCTTTTCCCCCAAGAATCGCGCCGGCTCTTGCCGAAAAGCGGCCATTAATCTTCGCCGGACAGATGGCTCTTTTTGAAAAACTGCTTGAAGAGGTCGTTGAAGAACAAAATGAGCGGGACCATTATCAGCGCGACAAAGCCGCCTGCAAAGCCGTTGTTGTAAAGGTTCATCCCGCCGTTAAGGTTCCCAACGATAATCGCCACGGAAACGTGAACAAAGCCGGTTACAATGCCCCACTTCCAGCCGAACTTGCCGGCTATGGGAGCCAGCCCTGTCGAAAAAAGAATGGCAAGAGCGTTGGACGGGCTGCCCATGTCGTAATAATTGAAGTTGACGGCTATCACGCTGCCAATTAAAATGGGAATGACGTTTCTTAAATGCTTGCCCCCGGCGGCAAAGCCCACCAGCGTAAGAATGCCGCCCAAAATCGGCCCGTTAATCGGAATTTGCAACAGCATCATCAAGGATGTTGAAACTATGCAAAGCGCGCCTATGTTTATGTAGCAGGTTTTGCCGTACTTTGTCCTGTAGTCGTTGTCGATTTCATCGCTTTCTTTAAGAAGGTGCTTGTATTTTTCCACAGCGCCGGCGGGTTTGTCATGGATAAAGCCGTAGGCGACAAGGCCGGCCCCCAGCAGATAGGCGAATGAAGCCAGAATTACCGTGTGCTCGGTGTCCCAATAAGCTTCCGGCGCGGGCTGGATGCCAAGGCTGCGCAAAAGCCCGACAAAAAACGTGGCGATAAAGCCCCCGGCGACCCCGCCGTTGTAAAGGCAGAAGCCTTTGTGCATGGCCTTGGACGCTTCCATGACCACCGGGAAAATAAACCCGATAAACAGCCCGGCGGCAAAGGCCAGCGCGATTCTTAACGGGCTTATGTCCCCGTACATAAAGGCAATCTCGCTGACGATAGGCCCGACCGTCCCGCTGACCATTGCCGGAACCAGCAGGTTGGAAAACTTTACGTCGAAGGCTTTGGCGTAAAGCAAAACCCCGAAAAAAATGGGCAGCATATTCGCAAGATTTTTCCCGAAGAGCGAAAAGCCGATTGTCAAAAACAAAGCCAAGATTACCCGACCGTTGACATGGGTCTTGTAGGCCACAAGCAGGACGAGGTAGAATAAGCCCGAAAGGGCTGCATTTACAAGGCCGGCGCCTATGCCGCCCAACGCGACATAGTCCGTTACAAGGACGCTCCTTGATGTGGTAATTAAAAGAAAGCCCCTTGCAATTTCCTGCGGCGAGTCAAAAATAAACGCTATCGCCACAAGAGACGCGCAAACGGAAAACACTAGCCAATAATCGGTAGGGATTTTATACCCTGTGGATTGCTGCATAACGATAAACCCCTCTTTTTATGCCTGTATACAGTATAACACAAAAAGATGAACCCGGCAAGAACCCGCGTTGCCTCATCGACAATGTTACCCAAATAAAAAGCGGATTAAAAGCCGTGCTGGCCGCCTTTCTTGGACTTCCCCGGCGGCCGTTTTTGGCAGGTTATCCCCTCAAGGCGAGCCTGTTTTTTTAGCCAACGCCATCAATTCGGCAAGCCGGGACTCCGTTACCCCCGCGCTTTGCCTCATGGCTTCGATAACCGGCAAAGGCGCGTCGTTCTGAATCGCCGATACCAGCATTTCTTCCATGCCTTCCGCTCTGCCTTCCCGGCGGACGAAGTCTCTTTCCATCCTTTTGTCCACTTCGTATATTTGGCGGGCTTCCATGAGCATCCGCGTCCGCTCGTCTTCGGACAGTTCGGCCAGAACCGCTACCGCTTGTTTTATCTCCGTTGCCGGATACATTTCCGCTAGCATATCAAACTCCTTCCTGCTTATCAGTGTAAAAAACTTCGCCCATGCCCAAAGCTCCGTCCCGTCGTCTTTTTCCGGCAGCTTGGGCAGTTCCAAAACGTGGATTTCCTGCACTTCCGAAAATTCCCGCCCGTTGGCCGGGTCGTACATGGTAAAGCGGCTGTGGTAGTGCCCGTCGTCCGGAAACATCTTGTAATCCGCAATGATAATGCTTACCACTTTTTGAATGTCCGAATACTCGCTGCCCTTGCTCACCTGCTCGGTAATCATTTTCGCCTGATAAAAACTTACCCGCTTGGCGAAATCGCTCTTGGGCTGCATCTGTATTTCTATGGAAACGCTGATTAACTCGAAGCTAATCAGCGTTTCCTCCTGCATTTGCTCATTTCATTGCGCAAAATGCGGGTAAGAACGATGATTAAATCCTCGATGGGATTTAATCATCGTTTCCATATGTCTATCTTCATGCCGCTTTGGGTATGAACCTTTACGTCCAGCACGCCCAGTTTGTCATCAAAATGCTCCCGCAATAGGTGCGGGTCTACGATTGTAACTTCCGCGTATTCTTTGGCGGGCAGCCTGAGTACCGGCTTTAATAAGCCGGTGAGTATGCCCACGTTTTTAGGGTCTCCGAAAAGCATTTTGAACACGAAGTCGATTTTCGGGGACAAAAGGCTGTCGCACTTTGTTGCTGCACTGTCCATGTTTCAATGATACACGCTTCGCTCTTTTAAGTCTAGCCCTGGGTTCCCGCCCCATATGCGTTTACTTAACAAAACATCAAAAAAGAGTTAAACTGAAGGCATGAGAGGGGAAGAAGCAAATTTTGAACGGTTATTGTCAGTACTGCCTGAAGGGTGGGAA
>WRKI01000099.1 GCA_009778155.1 Spirochaetota bacterium | reverse complement strand
TTGCTATTGTCAGCGCATCCCCTACGCTGCAGAAATACCCGTTGTGTTCTTCCGTCGTCTCGACTTCTGAAAAATAATCCCGTATGCTTAGTTTTTCTCTTCCCATTCTATGAGCATATCATATCTTGGAAAATTGATTTCCGTGTGGCCCTGCGATTAGCCCCTTGTCAAAAGACTGCAAATGCGCTACACTTTAAATGCCGTTGGCAGGGGCTGTAAAAAGTATTGCGCCGCGTGGCGTAAAAAGGTGGGATATTATAGTTAATTTTAAGCCAAAATTAGTCCGCGTCTGTATGGCCTTCGTTTTGTCGGTTGTGTCTGCCGCTGTTTTTAGCTCTTGCGAAAACCCGGTAATGCAGCGCCTGCTGGCCGACTTGAATCCGCCAGTAGCCCCGCCGCCGCCTGCTCCGCCTGGACCGACCCCGGGGCATTACTTTGTTTTGAACCAGATAAATCCAGTCGCGCCCAACATTGCGACTATAATCGCATTTAACCCCTCGGCCAGCTTCTACGGCAGGCTGGAAATCCCGGCGGTTATAGATGGAAGGGTTGTTACCCAGATTGCAGGGGTTGCGGCTGGGCAAATGATGTTTCAGAACATGGGGCTGACCAGCGTGGTAATTCCGAATAGCGTTACAACGATTGGAGCGGCGTCATTTGCGAACAATAATATAAGCAGCCTGACCCTTGGAAGCGGCGTTCGGCTTATTGCGGCTAGCGCGTTCAATAACAATCTCCTTCAAAGCGTGGTCATTCCGAATAACGTTGAAACTATTGTGGGAGCTGCCTTTATGAACAACCAGCTTACCAGCATAAGCATTGGCGGCATGGTTACGATAAATGATACTCCGGCGGCCCCTGCTTTTAATTTAGGCTTTGCAGAAGTCTACAGGGCTGCCGTCTTCGACCCGTGGTGGCAGCGGGCTAGGTTTGTCCGTCCGGCCTACCCGCCGGACAACACGAACTGGAGCCGTGCGGAGTAGCCGGGTGGAATAGCCGCGCCAACCCGTGATACAATTGCGGCAGGAACTTAACGCAAGGAGCAAAGCCGTGGGGCTGTTACCGATAGACATTGACATTCTGCCTCCTTCTGATGACCGGATATTCAAGCTGATCCTCGCCTCGCCGGAAGGCAAGCCCGCGCTTATCGACCTGATTTCCTCGCTTATCAGCCGGCGGGTGGTGGACGCGGCGGTGCGCAACAGCGAGCTTCCCCCCGGCGACACCGGCGAGAAAGCCGAGCGGCTGGACGTGAACTGCCTCACGGATGACGGGACGCAGGTCGATCTGGAAATGCAGGCCAGCCGCATACAGGAAGACTCCGGCGGCGACCACAAAAACCTTAAGGGCAAGGGCATTTACTACCTGTGCGATTTACATTCGTCCCAGCCCTCGAAGGGGCTTAGGCGTTACGACAGGCTTGCGCAGACCTATCAGGTAACCTTCTGCTCCTACACGGTCTTTCCCGGCCTGCCGGACTACGCCAACTCCTTTTCCATGCGGCACGACACGACCGGCGAACTTTTGTCGGACGCGATCCGGGTGATATACGTCGAGTTGAGCAAGCTGGGCGGGATACTGGAAAAGCCCGTCGGCGAGATGAGCGATTTGGAAAAGTGGGCGGTGTTTTTCCGGTACGCCAGCATCCCCGCCCAACGGGAAATGGTGAACAAGGTGATACAGTCGAAGGAGGCGTTAAAAATGGCCGGTAATTTATTGATGAGCGTGAGCAAAGACGAAGAGGAGCGGGCGAAATTCCGCAGCCGCAGAATGTACGAGTCCGATCTGGAATCAAACCTGGCCACCGCCGAGGACAGGGGCAGGCAGATAGGCAGGCAAGAGGGCATCCAAAAGGGGCTGAAAAGGGGCATCAAAAAGGGCAGGCAAGAGGGTGTGTTTGAAGTCGCGGGGAACCTTTTGAAAACGAGCCTGCCGCTTGATGAGATCGCCAAGGTTACCGGGCTGACCATTGAGGAAATCGACAAGCTGCGTCATAAAGGCTAGCCCTTACATACACTCGAAGGGCTTGCGCTAAGGCCTTCCGGCAGGCGTGGAAACATGAAATTCTCCGTGGTTTGTCCGATTAGCCCCTTGCCAAAAGGCGGCAAATGCGCTACACTTTAAATGCCGTTGGCAAGGGCTGTAAAAAGCGTGAAAAGGCGAGAATATGAAAATCATTATTAATTTTAAGCAAAAGCTAATCCGCGTCTGTATGGCTTTCCTTTTGTCGGCTGTGGTTGTCGCGGCTTTTAGCTCTTGCGAAAACCCCGTGATGCAGCGTCTGCTGGCCGACTTGAACCCGCCGGCAACTCCGCCCGTGCCACCCGTGCCGCCTGTGCCGCCTGTGCCGACCCCTGGCCGTTATTTTACTTGGGAAGAAAACGGGGATGGGGATAATACCATAACCATTATCCTGACCCCCGGCTCCGGCTTTGCCGGTCCAGAAGGCTTCGACGGCAGGCTGGTAATACCGTCGGTTATAGACGGAAGGGTTGTTACGCAGATTGGACCAATAGCATTTGGCAACAGAGGGCTTACCAGCATAATCATTCCGGACAGCGTTGAGGTTATTGGCACTGCCGCGTTCCAGCATAACTCCAATCTGACTAGCCTAACCATTGGGAACAATGTCAGACATATTATGGGTGGCGCGTTTGCGCAACACGGCCTTCAAAGCGTTTCCATTCCAAACAGCGTGGTCATGATTGATCAGTTGGCCTTTTCCGTCAGTACGCCTGTCGGTACCCCCATTAACCCGCTTACCAGCATAAGCATTGGCGGAATGACAAGCATTCAGAATGCCAACGCTTTTCCGGCCGGGTTTGTAGCTTTTTACAATGCCACCTTTTTCAACACGACCTTGACCGGGCGGGCTAGGTTTACAAGGCCGGACACAGACAGCTCTGTCTGGAGCCGTGTAGAGTAGCGGGGGCTAATGGATAATTCAGGACGGCAGGCGCAGGACAAGGTAAGACTCTCTATCGGGACCAAGCTGGTTACGATAATTTCGGTTATCGTGATCTTTTCGCTGGGGTCTATCACCGCCCTTGTCTCGTGGATGGTGCGCGAGGACTTGCGCATCATGGCCGAGGAAAACAACTTTGAAGCAAACAGAAGGGCGGCCGCAGAGGTTGACGACACGCTGGCAAACATCCGCGCCGCCTCAAGCCAGCTTATTCACACGGTAAGCATAATCGGCGTAGGCAGTTATGCCGCGCTGGAAGCCGAAGGCTTCTTTTTCGCCCAAAACCCCAGAATTGTCGCGGTGGCCTACATGACAGGGCCTGTAAAAAACGTGCTTGTCAACGAGGGCTATCTGCTCTCGCGCGGCCTGTCCCCCGATCTTGCCCGGGACTTTTTTGCCGGCACCCAGCTTCAGCTTTTGCGCGCGGTCGCGGGGGAAAGCATGACGCTTAACGCATCACAGCATTTTGAAGCGGCCTTTCTTGCCTTGTACTTTCCCTTTCAGGCACCCGGCGGCCTTTCCGGCAGCGGCGGCGTATTGTACGCTTCGGGCAACCTTATCGACAGCTTCGGCTTCGGTGTCAATCAGTCCTTCATGATAAACTACCAAGGCGATCTTGTCATTCACTCCGACTTCGATCTTTTAGCCGGCGGCGTAAACGTTGCCGGCTGGGACTTTATCCGCAATATGCAGGAGTCGGCGGAACGTTCCATGCAGGAATTGATTCCCGCAAGCTTTACCTTTGAAGATGAGGCGGGGCTAAGCCTGCACTACACCGCTTTTACAAAGCTTGCGGCGGGCGGCAACATCGTCATTACGGGCATAGAGAACGCTCTGGTTTTTGAAAGCATAGACGCGACCACAAGGCGCAACATCTTTCTTTCATTCGCGGTTTTGTTCATCTCGATTATGTTTATCTGGTTTTTTTCCAAGACTATCTCCATGCCGCTTAAACTTTTAACCGGGGCGGTGCGCAGTATAGAAAGCGGGCAGTTCGATTTTAACCTTAAATTTCGCGGCAGGGACGAGATTGGCATTCTGGGGACAAGTTTTGGCAAGATGTCAAGTGCCCTGCACATCTTCGGCCGCTTTACCAACCGGGACATTGCGGTACGCGCTATGCGCGGCGACATCAAGCCCGGCGGGCTTCACAAGCACGCCACGATTTTTTTCTCGGACATTCGCGGGTTTACCGCCCTTTCCGAGGGGTTTACCAAGGAGTTCGACGAGAAGGCCTCGGACAAAATCGTCTTTTGGCTTAATCACTATCTTTCCAGCATGGTCGAGTGCGTGGAAAAAACAAACGGCGTGGTTGACAAGTTTATAGGGGATGCGGTCATGGCGCACTGGGGCACGGCTTACACTTCCTCAAGCCCCAAGGAAGACGCGCTCAACTGTGTCAAAGCCGCGCTTATGATGCGTCAGGCTGTCATGGCTTTGAACGAGGAAGAGGGCAGAGGGCAGCCGGGCAACCCGCGCATTCAAATCGGCTGCGGCATCAATACGGGCATGGTTACGGCGGGGCAGATAGGCAGTGAGTTGCGCATGGAGTACACGGTGATAGGCGACCCGGTAAACTTGGCCTCCCGCGTGGAATCTCTTACAAAACCGCTTGCCGCGGACATTCTTATTGCCGAAGATACATGGAAGCTTGTCGGCGATAATTTTATTACCGAGGAGATGCCCCCGGTAATGGTAAAGGGCAAGGTCGATCCCGTGCGCATTTTTGCCGTGATCAACTTTGCCGACGCGCTGGAGGGGCCGCGCACCCTGGCCGATGTCCGGGGGATGCTCGGCCTTGAGGAGCCGGACATTTCAATGACCGACTTGAACGTGAAGGAAAAAAAGTATAGGATAGAGGCTGCAAGCTGAAAGAAACGATTATTAGGGAACCACTGATTAACTCGAAGCTAATCAGTGGTTCCCCCTGCATTTGCTCATTTCATTGCGCAAAATGCGGGTAAGAACGATGATTAAATCCTCGGTGGGATTTAATCATCGTTTCC
>WRKI01000098.1 GCA_009778155.1 Spirochaetota bacterium | reverse complement strand
ATAAACCATTACCCGGCCAAGACTTAGCCGGGCGGCTAGCCACCCGGCTGGGCAAATACCGAGAAATCATACTGTAGGCCGCCTTAACACCCTTCATGATCCCATTATTGCACAAAACCGGGGGAAAGTCAAGCGGCCGGGAAACTTTTTTTGGGAAAAAAACTCACACACCAAACCTACGATTCGACGTGTGAGCTTCTTCTTTATATTCCGGCTACGGCCGCGCAAGGCGGAAGCCCAGAAAACTGCCGCCGGCGGCGGGATTGTTTGCACTGCGGTAGGCCGAGCGGGCGAACTGCGCCGAGTGGCTCCAATTCCCGCCGCGAATTACGCGGAAGGTGCCGGAAAAAGACACGGCCGGGTTGGTCTGCGCTTCGGCCGGGTAGCCGCCGAACCAGTCCCAGACCCACTCGAATACGTTGCCGTGCATATCGTAGAGGCCCCAGGGGTTGGCAGCCAGCAAGCCCGCCTGCCGGGTCGCCTCGCCGCTGTTAAAGCTGAACCAGCCTATGTCATAGATTGAAGCCGCATCGCTCCAGTCTTCGGCCCCGTTGCTAAAGGCCGTGGCCGTGCCGGCGCGGGCGGCGTGCTCCCATTGGGCCTCTGTCGGCAGGCGGAAGCCGGTAGAGCCTGCGACGATTTCCACCGCATCCCAGGCAGCATCCCTTGAACTTGGCAGCGGGCCCCAGTCGTCGGGGTTGGTACTGCCGCCAATGCTGTAGGCCGGGCTAAACCCTTCCATTATGCTCAACCGGTTGGCAAAAACAAGAACCGCGTACCAGCTTACGCTCTCCACAGGCCGCCTGCCCTGGACTTCACCCGGAGCCGGCCCCCAGGAGAAAAAACTGGGATTGCCGCCCATTACGGCCGTCCATTGTTCTTGGGTTACGGGGAATCTGCCCATGTAAAAAGGGCTTATCGTTACCTGCCGTTGGGGGCCTTCGTTGCCCCAGCGTCCGATTTCGTCTGGCGGACTGCCCATAAGAAAGGTTCCGCCGGGGATTCTGACCATTTCGACAAGGCTGTTTTCGGCGGCGGCATTCAATGCAAACGCCGAAGCCAGCGCCGCAACTGCAAAAAGTTTCGCTTTGTTTATCACCTAAATAACTCCTTCTTTACATGACGGCTTAAAGAGGCCGTCTGTTTAGCGCATTTTAAAAATGCCCCACCTTATGGGAAAATTACAAAAACTGACCGTTTTTTGCAAAAGCAAAAAAACAGCCCTGCTTGAAAAAAAACGTCGGCGGCAATGCCAGCGGCAATGCCGACGGCAATTCCGACGGCTGTGCCGGCGCGGCGCAGTTTGTCGCTAAAAAAAGGCCTCGAAGAAAAGCGCAAAAAACAAGCACGGATGATGCAAAATTTTTCATGAACAACATTCTCCCTAGATCGCCATTTTAACCCATACCGGCCGTTTTCGCAAGCCGGCGAAAGAAGAACCAGCAATTCTCAGGAAAAGATGATTAATTTTTAGGCAACGCGGGGTATTGACCAAAAGGTGAAAAAACTTTATACTTGCAGTGGAGTTGTTCAAAAACAGCCGGATTAAAGAAGCAATGATTAAATCCCATCGAGGATTTAATCATTGCTTCTTACCCGTATTTGCGCAATGAAATGAGCAAATACAGAGGGAAACGCTGATTAGCGTCGAGTTAATCAGCGTTTCCTTAAAAATCGCGGCCGGGCAAGTCCAATGTGCGGGAAAAAGTCAGACCTGAGCTTAACCCGCGCAAACTCAGGCAAATCAGGCTTTCGCCGGCTCTTGCGGCGGAAAATCGGACGGAGGACTTAAAATGAGCGCAAGGATACGGCTCAAAAAATTCGGCGCCAAAAAACGGCCATATTATCGCATCGTGGTTATGGACAAAGCGGCTCCCAGAAACGGCAGGGCTATCGAAGAAATCGGCTATTATCACCCCATCGAAAAAGAAGACAGGCAGCTTCATTTTGACGTGGAAAAAGCGAAAGCTTGGATCGCAAAAGGCGCTACCGCCAGCGACACTGTGCGCAAGCTCTTCAACAAGAAAAATCTTGCTGTGCAGACGTCAACTTAATCCCCAAAGGGAAGGGGCGTTTTGTCATGGAAAAAGATTTGATTGAATACATCGCTAAGTCTCTTGTTGACGATCCCGCTCAGGTGCGGGTAAGCGTTATCGAAGGCGAAAAGTCTACGATTTTGGAGCTTAGGGTGGCGGAGGCCGATATTGGCAAGGTTATTGGCAAGAGCGGCCGCATAGCTAAGTCGATCAGAACGGTTCTTCAAGCGGCGGCGGCAAGAACCGGCAAGCATACGACTCTGGAAATTCTGGATTAGTGACCGAAAAGTTCGTTATCGCGCTGGCCGGGCCTCCTTTCGGGCTTAAGGGTTTTATCAAAGTGCGCTCTCTTTCCGGCGAAACTGACCATCTTCTAAAGTTGGACTCGGTGGTGGTAAGCCAGGGCGAAAAAGAGCGGCGGCTTGTAATAGAAGAAAAAATGTTAAGCGGCGCTTTCGTGCTTATGCGCTTTGCCGGCATTAATAGTCCCGAAGAGGCGAAGGCGTTGAACGGGGCGAAGTTGCTTGCCGGCAGGGACGAAGCGGCTCCTTTGCGGGACGGCGAGTTCTACATAGAAGACCTTAAAGGGCTTGATGTTGTCGCTGTGGGCGAAGGCGCGGAAGGCGGAGAAGGGGAGACGCTGGGGCAGATAACGGATGTTCTGGAAGGCGGCGGCGGCGAGCTTGTGGAGGTCCGGCTTTTAAGCGGGGACTTAAAACTTGTTCCTTTTCGGGATGAGTTTTTCGGCGAAATAAGCCCGCAAAAGGGAAGGGCGTATCTTAAAAAGCGCTGGATTTTGGAATGAGGTACACGGTTTTAACGCTTTTCCCGGAGATTACCGACGCTTTTTTTGCCAGTTCGATTATGGCAAAGGCGATTAAACGCGGGATTATCGAGTACAGGGCGGTCAATATTCGCGACTTTGCCCGCGACAGGCACAAGACTTGCGACGACGCTCCTTACGGCGGCGGTCCCGGTATGCTTATGCTTGCCGAACCGCTGGGGCTGGCTCTGGAGGCGGCTCTGGGGGCGGCGCAAGGGGAGGGGAGGGGCAGGCCGCGTGTGGTTTGTCTTTCGCCCTCGGGCAGGCCTTTTGACCAAAGTGTGGCGAAGGAGCTTGCCGGGCAGGCCGAGCTTGTTTTGCTTTGCGGTCGTTACGAGGGTATTGACCAGCGGGTTATAGACTTGTATGTGGACGAAGAAATATCGGTGGGCGACTATGTGCTTTCGTCTGGCGAGGTGGCGGCCTTGGCTGTCATCGACTCGACTTACAGGCTTATTGACAGGGTTATTTCTGGGCAGTCGCTGGAAGAGGAAAGTTTTTCCGGCGGGCTTTTGGAGTATCCCCAGTATACACGCCCGGAAGTTTATGCTAATATGAAGGTCCCGGAGGTACTGCTTTCCGGGCATCACGAGCGTATACGGAAATGGCGTCTTGAAAAACGGATCGAAAAAACGTTGTGCCGACGGCCGGACTTAATAAGCCGGGGCAGGGAAGGCGGGCTTTTCGACGAGGAAATAAACAGGATTATAGACGGGCTTGCGGCAAACTCGACAAGGTTTGGCGGCGGGCTTGATTTTCAAGGAGAGGAAAATGAATGAGATTATGGCTATAGAAGCCGCCCAGATGAAAAGCGACCCCGGCAATTTTAAGATTGGGGACACTGTCAAAGTGCACTTCAAAATTATCGAAGGCAAAAACGAGCGTATTCAGGTTTACGAAGGCTTGGTTATAGCGATGAAGAATTCGGGCTTGGGGAAAACTTTTACTGTGCGCAAAATTTCCTACGGCGTTAGTGTTGAACGGGTGTTTCCCATCCATTCTCCCAAGGTTGTCAATGTCGAGGTTATGCGCCGGGGTAAGGTGCGTCGCGCCAAGCTCTACTATATCCGGGACAAAATCGGCAAGGGCGCAAAGATCAAGGAGCTTATTATCAAAAAAAGCGACAGGAAGCAGGCTCCCAAGGCGGCTGTTGCCGCGGCGGCTTCTGTTGAAGCGGCTCCCGGCGCAGAGGCGGCGGCGGCCGAACAGCAGTCTGCCGGCGAGCAGGCTCAGGGTTAGCGGCGGCAGTCCGCGCTTTTCCAAAAATGGCTAGCGATGGTAACACGGGTGGCACGGGGCGCAGGGGAGACACGGGGCGCATAGGTGGCACGGGGTGCACGGGTGTCGAGCCGGGTGCGGGTAACGCGGTTTTGGGGAAAAGGGGGGAGGAGCGGGCTGTAAGGGCTTTGCAAGAGGCGGGTATGAGCATTGTTGCAAGGAATCTGCGCTGTAAGTATGGCGAGGTGGACATTGTCGCCATTGACAACGATACTCTGGCTTTTATCGAGGTTAAGGCTTGGTCTGCATACGGGTTTGGCGAGCTTCAATACAGTGTGGGGGCAAAAAAGCAACGGCGGATTATCGAAACCGCTAAGTTTTTCCTTGCCGAACATCGAGAATATAATAGGATGTCAATCAGGTTTGACGTAATATTTATAAGTAAAGGTTCGCTTACCCATCTTGCGTCGGCTTTTGCGGAGAGTGTATAATAATGGGACGCGGTATAAGTTCCACAAAAATTGAACAAATGCGTCAAAAGATAAACGATCGGGATTATCTTCATGCGGCGATTTACAGGTTGGCGCTTGTGATAAGCAACGAGCTTATGGACATTACTCAGGACGGTGTGAAAAATGGGCGAAGCCGGAAGAAGAGGAAGTAACAGGCATTCAGGCAAAAGGGGCGGCGATTCTTCCCGCAGGGGCGGCTCCGGGCAGTCCAGGGAAAAGGGGCGCGGCCGGCAAAAAGAAGCAAGCGAGAGCGACAGAGGGGGCAGGGGGGACAGAAACGACAGGGGGGAAAGAGGCGACAGAGCGGACAGGGGCGACAGGAGCGACAGGGGGGGGGGTTT
>WRKI01000097.1 GCA_009778155.1 Spirochaetota bacterium | reverse complement strand
CGGGGGGGGGGCTGGCGGCGGCTTTTCTGCCGACGGCTTTTCCGCCGACCTCAGCCGCGGCCTGCTCGACGGTTTTCGCGCCATGCTTGATGCCGCGCCTTTCAGCAAGAGCGAAAAGGAGGAGCTTGCCGCAAGGATAGACCGCCGGCTTATCCTCTGCGAAAGCCAACTGCGCAATGCCGATCTCCGTTACGAGAAACTGGAGGCGCGGCTTTTGGACTATCCGGGAAAGGTTAATGTTGCAAAGCAGGCGATAGCCCAGCAGTCCCTTGTGGAGGTGCTTTGGGGGGACGGCGCGGCCGGCGGAGCGGCCGGCGGAGCGGGCGGAGTTGGCACTGGGACGCGGGTTTTCGGCATCCCAAAGTCGCTGGTTAAAGAGGATGGCGGGCAGTTTCTGCTTGTCGCTCCTAGCGGTACCGGGGGGGGGGAGGTGCGCATCCCCCTGGGCAAGATTATCTTGCTGCGCCGCGTGAAAAAATCTATTTTTGAAACATGAGAGGTAAAAATGCCATTGTTGCCATTTTCCAATTTTCAAGGCGCGTCTGTCGCGCATCCTGAAAGCCAGGCGAAACTTGCCGTGCTTATTGACGCGGACAATACTCAGCCGGCTATTATAGAAGGGCTTCTTAACGAGGTCGCAAAATACGGTGTCGCCAGCGTCAAGCGCATTTACGGCGACTGGACGAGCAACCACTTGCGCTCGTGGAAGGAAAAACTTTTGGAGTTCGCTATTCAGCCTATCCAGCAGTTTTCCTACACGTCCGGGAAAAATGCCACGGATTCGGCCATGATTATTGACGCTATGGATTTATTGTACAGCGAAAGGCTTGACGGCTTTTGCATTGTCTCCAGCGACTCGGATTTTACGCGACTTGCGGCGCGTATGCGCGAAAGCGGGCGCATGGTTTACGGCTTCGGAGAAAAGAAAACGCCGCGTGCCTTTGTGTCTGTCTGCGACAAGTTTATTTACACCGAAATTCTCAAAGACATGGAGGACGAGGACGACGCGCAGCCGGCATCCAAGTCGAAAAAGGTGTTCACGATAAACAAGGAGCTGTTAAAACTTTTGCGCGACTCTGTGGAAGACACGGCCGACGAATCTGGCTGGGCTTATCTTGGCGGGGTTGGCCAAAAGATCAACAACCGCTCCACGGATTTTGACCCGCGCAACTACGGGTTCAAAAAACTGGGCGATCTTTTTCGCGCTATCCCCCAGTTCGAAATCGAAGAACAGCCCCGCCCGAACTCCACCGGCAGGCAGGTTTACATCCGCTGGAAAAAAAAGCGTTAGCCGGCAGGCGGCGGCAGCCCGGCTTTCGCCTCGGCGCGAATAAACGCCTTAAAAGTCCGGCAGGCTCCAAGCGTGAGCCTGCCGGATATTTTATGCGGATGAAAACCGGGGCTGAAGCGCCGGATTTTTCTACAGCCCCCCGCGCCTTTGTGCGAGGTATTTACGAAGAACCCCTCGCCGGCCTATAGCAAAATTTCCTTTTTTGCGTTATCATTAAGTATGCGCCGGCGGCAAGACCGGATTAGGAAATTGCCGCTGGGCAAAAGAGGTTTGAATGAACAGTAACCCGGAAGAACCGAAAGACGACAAGACCGACAAAGACAACAAAGGCAGCCCCTTGTTTCCAGGCGGCCCCAACCTGCCGGACTTTAAACCCCTTAAAAACTGGAAAGTCGTGATCCTGTACGCGGCCGCCATGTTTATCGGAATGAGCTTTTTCAACAACGCCGCCCAGACCAGAGCCAACCCGACAATAGACTTTTCCGATTTTAAGGCGCGAGTCGCCTCCGGCGAAATCAGACGCGTGGAAATGTCCGAAAACTATTTTACCGGCTTTACACTAGCCGAAAGACCCCCGCCCCCGCGCCAAGGCCTCTTTACAAGCAGAGGCGCGCCGGTGTATCAGGGCAGCGTCTTTCGTACCGTCGCCATCTTCACCCCGGACTTCATAGGCCTTATGGACGAAATGGGCGTCGCCTACAGCGCAGTCTCAAGACAAAGAAACGCCATCCTCGGCTTTGTGTTAAGCTGGGTTTTCCCCATCGCTTTTTTCATCTTTATCTGGCGCTTCGTTTTCAAGCGGCTGGGCAACATGGGCGGCAACGTGCTTTCCGTAGGACAAAACCGCGCCGTAGTCGTGGCCGAAGGCGACATAGTAACCCGCTTTAACGATGTCGCCGGGGTAGACGAAGCCAAGGAAGAGCTTGTCGAAGTCGTAGACTTCCTAAAAAGCCCCGACAAATACAAGGAGATCGGCGGAAAAATCCCCAAAGGCATCCTTTTAGTAGGCCCGCCGGGAACAGGAAAAACCCTGCTGGCACGCGCCGTCGCAGGCGAGGCCGAAGTCTCGTTCTTCCGCATGAGCGGGGCGGACTTTGTCGAGATGTTTGTCGGCGTGGGCGCGGCGCGAGTGCGGGACTTGTTCAAACAAGCGCGGAGCAAAGCGCCCTGCATCATTTTTATAGACGAACTTGACGCGATAGGCAAAAGCCGGATGAACAATGTCGGCGGAGGCAACGATGAGCGGGAGCAGACACTGAACCAACTCTTGGTCGAAATGGACGGCTTTGACGGGACAAGCGGCCTTATCATACTGGCGGCGACAAACCGCCCCGATGTTTTAGACCCGGCGCTCTTGCGCCCCGGGCGCTTTGACCGCCAAGTGCTCGTTGACAGACCGGACTTGAAAGGCCGGGAAGCCATCCTGCACATACACGCAAAACCCGTAAAGCGCGAACCTTCCGTGGACATCGCGGCGGTGGCGCGGGTTACATCGGGCTTTTCAGGGGCGGATTTGGCCAACATTGTAAACGAGGCCGCGCTTTTGGCCGTAAGAGCCGGGCGCAAAGCGGTCGCCCAGCGCGATTTTGACGAAGCTATCGAAAAAACGGTGGCGGGCTTGCAGAAAAAGACGCGGGTGTTAAAGCCGAAGGAGCGCAGACTCACCGCCTACCACGAGGCGGGGCACGCCCTTGTCGCCGCGCTTACGCCGGGCGCAGACCCTGTTCAAAAAATATCGATTATTCCACGCGGCTTCGCCCTTGGCTACACCCTGCAGTTGCCGTTGGAAGACCGTTTCACCGTTACCGCATCCGACCTTTTGGGGCGCATCGACATACTTTTGGGCGGGCGCATTGCAGAAGAGATGATTTCCGGCGAGTACTCGACAGGCGCGGCCAGCGATTTGACCAAGGCTACCGACATTGCCCGGAAAATGATCACCGACTACGGCATGAGCGACCGGTTCCGCCATGTCGCGCTTACATCACGCGGGGCAAGCGGGCAGGAGCGCGAGCCTGCGGGTTTCCAGCGGGAGTATGCGGAAAGCACCCAGCAGTACATAGACGAGGAGATTGCGCGGATTATCGAGACGGAGTACGCCAAAGCGAAGGAGATGCTCCAAGAACGCCGGGACACTCTGGATACGGTATCGCAGGCGCTTCTGGAAAAGGAAACGCTGGACGAGGCCGAGTTCAAGGCATTGCTCGAAGGAAAACCCGCCCCCGCCCTACTTGCCGAGCCGCTCCCGGAGGAGGAGCCGGCGGCGGAGGGTCAGGGAAAGCTTTTTTAACGGGCGGCCGGGGGGTTGGGGCGGCTAGGGGGCTTGAACCAAGGGCAGGCCGTTTAGGATCATCACCTCTGGCCTAAACTCGAAGTGCATGGTGTCGAAAAAGAGCCATTTTCCGCCCCAGACAAAGCCGTGCAGTTCAAAGGCTTCGATAACCTCGGTCGGCGGGTGATAGCGGCCGTCGAAGGGGATGTTCCACCAGTCGGCGCGTCTGTTAGCCGCCCAAGCCCAGAACATCTCCCGGCCGCCCAGGTTCCGGGGGATAATGTCAAGGGCTATGCCGTAAGAATGGAAGGAACGGGTTGTGGTGCCTCCGATAGTGCGCCAGTTCCAGCTATAGATGGAACCGATTCCGTTTATCCATGCCCGTATGCCGGGATCAACCCTTGCGGTTTCCAAAATGGCCGCTTCTACCATTGCAAGCTCTTGGCGGATTGTATAGTGAATGTTTACCCGCCGGCCTAAAAAATACGCGGCGACCATGTGCCGGCTGGCCTCTGCTCGGGTGGTTGACTGGTAAAGCGTGTCGAAAAAGTAATGGGCACGGGGCAGCCGGTGGGTCGCTCTTTCCTGCCCCATTCCGGTAAGCCGCGCAAGCTGTTCTTCCGTGGGGGGCCGCCATACGGGCGCGCCTGCCGCATAAGTATTGTAGAAAGCCAGCGGCGAGTAGTATTCTGCCCTGTGCAAAAGGTGTTCGGGCATAAGCCTGCCGCCGGCGTAATGGAACCAGGTTCCGCGCAAAAGGACAGCCCAATCGCCGCCGCGAAACTCCGCCCGCTCGACGCGGCCTGGGTAGGCCTCTACCAGCGCCCTTGCCACCTGTTCCGCCCGGCTTTGCGCCTGTTCTGGCGCGGCGGGGGCGACTGCCGGCGCGGGAACCTGAGCGAGAATGTATGCAGAAGCATCCGGACGCGGAACGGCGTGGAGAATCCCTGCTGCAAGAAGAATGCCGGCCGATAAAACAAGCCCTGCGTAAATCACTCGAATCATGTTGACCTCTTTATAGTACTGCTCTATATTAAAGCACCGCCGGGCCGGCTAGGTTACAGGGAAATTAAGAAGAAAGCCTCGCACGGGGGCGCGACAAACGCATGAACGACACGAACCTCGGAAATATCTCACACAAAGGCACGAGAGGCTGTAGAAAAAAACCGGTGCTTCAGCCACGGTTTTTCATTTGCGCAAAATGTCCGGCAGGCTCCCCGTTGGGGCCGCCCGAATTTTACGCAGCCACGGCTGTTCTCCCCGCCGTTATGCCGCGTGCCAGAGCGTTTTAAGCGCGCTCA
>WRKI01000096.1 GCA_009778155.1 Spirochaetota bacterium | reverse complement strand
GGGGGGGGGTTAAAAGTCCTTGGTCATTGGGGCGAATTTGGCGAACTTGGCATCTAGTGCCAGTTTTACAGTGCCGATAGGGCCGTTGCGCTGTTTTGCCACAATAAGGTCTGTGGGAATAACATCGGCAGGCTCCTGCTTTTCCTCTTCCTTGTCGCTCTTCTTTTTTGCCTTTTCCCGGTGCAAAAATAGCACCAAATCCGCATCCTGCTCTATAGAACCGGAATCCCGCAAATGGGCAAGCGTGGGCACCTCCAACTGGGCATCGCGCGTAAGCTGGCAAAGAACCACAACCGGAATATGCAACTCCCGCGCCAGACTCTTCAACGAGCGGGAAATCTCGGACACCTGATCAAAACGCTGCATCCTTGAGTTTTCATGACTAATAAGCCCAAGATAATCAATAAAAATCACCTCTACCTGCTGCTGCGAGCGCAATTTTCGTGCCTGGGAACGCAAGTCTTGCAACTTCATATTCGGCATATCGACAATGTGAAAAGGCGCTTCGTACATCTTGCCCATAACATCAAGTATTTTTTTAAAGTCGGCAGGCGTCAAAAAACCAGAACGCAAATTTTGCGCCTGAACCATAGCCTCGGAACTTATAAGACGATTCGCCAGCGCAATCTCGGACATTTCCAGCGAGAAAAAACCCAGCGGGATTTTTTGATGAAAAGCAATGCTTGCCGCCATGTTAAGAGCAAGCGCAGTCTTCCCCACACTGGGCCGCGCACCTATGATGATAAACTCGTCGCTTTGAAAGCCGGACGTCAACTGATCCAGCTTTTCCAAACCAGTGGAAATACCCGTTATCGGCTTCTTGGACTTGTAAACCTCGTCGATTATCTCGATAGCCTTCTGCAAAACCTGGCCAATCTCATGGGAAGAAAAAACATAACGCTCATCGCTTAACTTAAAAATCTCCCTCTGCACATCTTCCAACACTTCCCGCGCTTCCATAGACTCGTCATAAGCGCCAACACCGATTTTGGAAGCAAGCTTTAAAAGAGAGCGGCGCAAAGAATGATTTTTGACAGATTCGGCATAGTACTCGATATTCGCACTAGAAGGGATTACCGTCGTAAGCCCGGCAACATAAGAAGCACCGCCGGCCTCGTCCAATTTACCCGTCTGCCGCAATTCTTGAACAACCGTTTGAATGTCGGCACGCAAACCCTTCGCGTCCAGACTTAAAACAGCCTCGTAGACGCGCTGGTTTGCCCTTGAGTAAAAATCTTCTTTTTGCAGATGGAGCCGGATAGCGGCTTCCACGGCCTCGGCATCCTGCAACAGACTGCCGAGGGTAGCCCTTTCAAGCTCGTCGTCGTGCGGGGGAGCCTTGCTTCTTGCTATTTCGGACATGGCACTCGCAAAAAAATCCCCCTAGACACGCGGCTCGGCACTTTCCGCCGACTCTTGAGTCGCAGGCTCTTGAGCCGCCGCAGGTTCCGCGCCCGGCTCTTGAGCCGCAGACTCTGCCTCAAGAACCGATTCCGGCAAGGCCGTTCCCAGCGCATCTTGACGGGGGAAGTCGTCCCGGCGGCGGCGCGCTCCGCCCCTGGCCTGTGTTACAGGGCTTTCAATCTTGACGGCCAGCGCGTTGACGCTTATCTGAATCTCGGCAACGTTTTGCTCGTAAAGTTTGACGGTCGCCTTGTACTTGCCGACGCTTTTTATGCTGCCGGAAGTTATCTCAACACGTTTTCTTTCTATTTGTATGCCCATTTTGCCAAGCTCGTCCACGATTGTCTGGCTTGTTACAGCCCCGTAGAGTCTTCCGTTGGCGCCGGCAGACATGGAAATTACGATTTCGGCGGTTTCCAGTTTTTCTTTCAAGCCCATTGCGTCCTGCCGCTTTACCGCCTTTCGCGCATCGATCTCGCCTTTGCGCGACTCGAACAGCTTTACGTTTTTAGGCGTGTAGGGAAGGGCGATTCCCTTGGGGAAAAGATAGTTGCGGGCGTAGCCTTTGGCAACGTCTTTTACGTCTCCTTCCTCTCCCAATGTGGAGAGGTCCTTGTTCAAAATAACCTTCATTCCAAGCTCCTGTCGAAAACCCCTAGGTTATTGCAGGGTTTTCCAAATTAATATTCGGCCTCTAAAACGAAGCCGTTGACGGACGGCGAATGTTCGGTTGAAACGCCTGCGCTTCAACCGAAACGCTTCGCTATTCCCCCGGAGTCCGGGGCGCTCCGTCATTTTTTAATACACGAATCGGCAGCCAGTTTTCCGCAATGCCAAGAAATACAAGCGTGTTAAGCGCCACAATGTTGATTCCCGGGCTGATTATAATTACAAAAATTATAATGTTGAAAAACAGCCGCATTATGGGCGGCAGGTTCCATTTCGCAATGGAAAACATCACGATTCCCGCCCCCTGCGCCGCAAAAATTACGGCGCAAACAACAAGCACATTCCATGCCGCAATTTCCAGAACCGAAATACCCACGATTCTGCCAAGAAGCACTGCCCCAATGGAAAAGGACAGGCACCAGATTGCGTTTACCGGCGCATGGAAAAGGGGTAAGTCAATGGCCAACGCCGCCCTTCGTTTTTTTGCAATCCAGTATGCCGTCTGCGCCATGCGGCGGTTTATGTAAATGATAAACAGCATAAAGGCCACAGCCCCGCCGCGCAACATTGCCCCTCTTAGAATTTCCAGCACACCTTGCGGTGTTACTGTCTGTTCCAAAAATGAACGCCGCGCGACATCGGCACCGGCTGTGTTGATCCAAAGCGTTGAAAAAACATCCGCCTGCGCCCTTAGCGATGTCGCAAAGGCCGAACTTGAATCATTGTCAAAAACAATGAGCAAAAACACTACCGCGCCCAAGGCCGCCGCCCCAATCAACTGGTACAGTTTGCGGACTTGCAAGGCCGGCGGCTTTTCCCGCTCTGCCAGCGTCCAGATAAAAACCAGGGCTAAAACGGCAAAGTAGGAAAAGTCCAGCGCGAAACCGCTTGTCCCCACGCCAAGCCGGGAACGCAAAAAAAACGCAAGCGCCGCGTTCAAGACCGCCGAGGCGGCAAAGACAAGCGGCGCATTGCCGGCATTGCGCAAAACCGCAAAGCCCAAGGGAGCCAGGAACAGGAAGGAAAAGCCAAGGTTGAACATGGCCGCGCTTAAAACGGCGCAAACCAACGGAAGCAAAAGCGACGCTTTGTTTTCCATATTAAGCGGCTGCAAAGCGTCGCCCGCCCCTGTTCCCCTGTCCATTCTGGCAACTAGTCGGCGACAAAGGGAAGCAGAGCTATGCTTCTGGCCTGTTTAATCGCCAAAGAGACCGCCCGCTGGTGTTTTGCGCAAGTGCCGGTAATCCTTCTGGGGAGTATTTTCCCCCTTTCGGTGATAAACCGGCGCAGAACATCAGCTTCCTTGTAATCGATCTTCAGCTTTTGGGGGGCGCAAAACTTGCAGACCTTCTTTTTGAAGAAGACCTTGCCGCCCTTTCCCATCCGTCCGCGGTCGTCCCCGTCCCGGCCTTCGGCAAGGCCGCCAGAGCGGTGCTCGTGCCTTGGCGGGCGTTCACTTTCCGTATGTTTTTCATCTGTCATAATAAACTCCTTGTGCGGTATTCCGCAATTTTTCCCCTTGTAATTTTCCCTTATAATTAGAAGGGAATGTCATCGGCAAAGCCGTCGTCTTTAGGCGGCGCGTTGTAAGAAGCCGCGCCCCCGCCCGAAGACTGCGGCGCGCCCTGAAACTGCCCCCCCTGGCCGCCCTGAGTGCCGCCTAAAAGCTGCACGAAATTGGCGACAATTTCTATTTTTGAACGATTTTGACCGTCTTCCTGTTTCCAGCGGTCTTGGCGAAGCTCTCCGTCAACGCCTACCATTTTACCCTTTGCAAGGTAGGGATGGACGGACTCCCCGGGCTTGCCCCAATAGACAATGTCGAAAAAATTAGCCTCGTCTTCCCATTTTTCCCCGACTTTCCGGCTGCGGTTTACGGCGATGGAAAACTTGCAAATAGCCTGCCCCGAGGCCGTGTATTTAAGTTCCGCCTCTCTTGTGAGCCGGCCTATTAAAACCACGCGGTTTAAATCAGTCATTGCCGTCCCCTATTCTTCGATGCGGACAAAGATGTACTTGACAAGGTTTGCGTTCAGCTTAAAAACGCGGTCAAACACGGTTATTTTGGCCGGGTCGGCCTTTACGGTGAACAGAACGTACCGTCCGCGTTTCTTTTTTTTGATTTCATAAGCGAAGTCTTTTTCCCCCAATTCATCGGTTTTTTCGACTTCGCTTCCGTTGGCGGCAAGGTCGGCGAGCAGTTGCTCCCGGCCTGCCTTGTGAAGGTCTTCTTCCATAGGAAAGATAACCATAAGTTCGTACTGGCGCATAGGCCCTCCTTTCGGACATTTGCCCGGCCGCGCTAGGGCGCCGGGAAAGAGGTTGCATGAAATCCATGCTTCAATAACTTTAACAGAAACGCAGAGAAATTGCAAGGGGGCAAACAGGCAATTCCGGGAATTTTCCCCGAAGAGCCGCAAAGGGGGCGGCCGCCAGCCGGCATTCCCTTGCGTTGGAAGCATTTTTTCCAAATTCCCCGGCACCCCCTCACCCGACCCAGTCGTCGCGCCAGTGCCAGATTGGGCGGGCGATTTCGGAGGGGAAGGGGTTCGTGCGGGTAAAGTCGGGGAGCCACAGAAGTTCGGGGGCAAGTTCTTGGCAAAAGCCGTCTTCGATTTCCAGCTCGGCAAGCCAGTCTAGGACTGCGGCGTGGCCGGCTGCATCAAGGTTGTCGGCTGGGGCTTTTTTCGACAGGCGCTCGCGGCCGGGGGGAAGAACGGGGGGGTACTGGGACATAAGCGAAAGCTGGG
>WRKI01000095.1 GCA_009778155.1 Spirochaetota bacterium | reverse complement strand
CCCCCCATAAATTTGGACGGCAGGGGCGACGCGGGGAAAAATGGGCGTATTGTGCACTTGACCGGGTCTCTGAAAGGGGGTCTGGCTCTTTTTAATGAAGCAAGCTCATCTAAATAATTTGAGCGACAACCTTGCCGGGAAAAATTCCGGCAAAACAACATGAAAAAACAGGCCGCAGGGGGCTTGTTTATATCAATGGCCGTAAAACGGACAGCAGGATGGGGCGTTGGCAAGCGTCTTTTCCGGCGAAGGAGTAAATCGATGAAAAATATGGCTGAATTTGAAAACGCAAGAAGAACGTTTAACAAAGGTATTCCCAAGTTATTCATTTTTTCGTATGGCATCATAGGGCTGGCTCTGACATTTTATACAATGATGTACACAGAAATAGGCTCGCAAAATCCATTCCAATTTTTCCTTTTGACTGTGGCGGGCATCGTTATTACCTTGGTGATGGCCTTGACTTTCCAGCACCTATATATGAAGGATTTGAATCTTTATCTTTCCGGCGAAGTGTTGAGCAAGGAAAGGCTCACCGAGATAAAAATAAAGGCCTACAATTACAAGCTTCACATGATGGCCATTATCATTGTCGGCTGGCTCGTCGTAAAAAATATCGTGGTCTTTCTTCCTATTTACTGGGGTATTCAGGCGAGTTTTCTCGATCTTGTTACCGTGAATTTAATCGCGCTTTCCGGCGCTCTTGTTTCTATTCCCATAACGTTTTTTATCTCGGAGGTTGCCGTATCTGGTATTTTAGACCTTCCCGAAATATCCAAAATTAAAACAAGCGGGGGGGTTGCAAGGACTCCTCTAAATCTTCAGCTTATGGCTACAATTATTGCGGTTGTTCTTTCAATTTCCGCAAATTTTACTGCCACGACTTTGAAGGTTGTTTATCTTGAGCTTTCGGTGGAAAGTCTTATCGTATCGTTGATTGTCGCTATGAGTATCGCCATTATCGCGGCGGTGGTTGCCGGCTACATGATGGCGTATAACATAACGCACCCGGTTTCCCAGGCGCAAAAGGTTCTAACTAGCATGGGCGAAGGTGATTTGACTCAGCATTTTACTGCGACGGGCGATGACGAAATTGGCGATCTGTCTAAAAGTTTAAGTAGAACCACGATAAATGTCGGCGCTCTTGTCGGCACAATCAAGGGTATGGTTAACGCGCTTACTAATACCGGCTACGAGCTTTCTACTAATATGCAAAGGACATCGGACGCTGTAAACAACATTTCTGGTAGTTTTGAAAAAATAAAAAGTATGGAAAGTGAGCAAGATAAAAAAGCCGACATTGCAGACCAGGCGGTTCAAGATATTAAGGGCAATATTGACAAGCTTATGGTGCTTGTAAACGATCAGTCCGACAGTGTGGCTTCTTCTTCCAGCGCGATAGAACAGATGACGGCTAACATTCAGTCTATTGCCAGAACGCTTACGGAAAACAGCAAAAACGTGAGCAATCTTACGGAGGCTTCGGAAACGGGCAAGGCGGGTATCCAAAAGGTTACGCAAGAAATCGTGGAGATTGCGCGGGATTCCGAAGGTCTTTTGGAGATAAACTCTGTCATGAACAATATTGCAAGCCAGACAAATCTTCTTTCTATGAACGCCGCTATCGAGGCGGCGCACGCCGGGGAGTCGGGGAGGGGGTTTGCCGTTGTCGCCGACGAAATTCGCAAGCTGGCGGAGTCCTCCGGGATGCAGTCCAAGACGACTGCCGCAATGCTCAAAAAAATAAAAGCTTCCATAGATAGTATTACAAAGTCGTCCAACGAGGTTCTTGCCCGTTTCGACGCGATAGACACTGGGGTAAAAACGGTTACGGAGCACGAGCAAAATATTCGTTTTGTTATGGAGGAGCAGGAGATTGGCGGCAGGCAGATTTTGCAATCGGTTGGGCGTTTGCAGGAGATTACGGCCTCTGTAAACCAAGGTTCCAAGGATATGTCGGTATCGGGCGAGGATTTGCTGCGGGAAATGAAGGCTTTTATTGGCATTAGCCACGATCTTGTAAACAGTATGAACGAGGTTTTGACGGGCGCGATTAGCGAGATTCAGATAGCGGTAAAGAATGTCGATAAAATGAGCGAGGAGAACAACAAGAATTTTAACAGGCTTAAATCTGAAACGTCAAAGTTCAAGCTTGACACTAGCGGCGAAAAAGAAAAGATTCTCTTGGTCGATGATGATGCGATTCATCTTGAATTAACCACGGCCATGCTGGAAGGCGCGTATGAAATAACGGTTGCAAAGTCCGGCCAAGATGCCTTGACGCTTTTCTACGGCGGCTACACTCCCAATTTGATTCTGCTGGATTTGGTCATGCCGGGTATTGACGGGTGGAGTACTTTCAAGCGGTTAAAGGCGATAAGCAACTTGCACGATATTCCGGCGGCTTTTTTCACCTCGTCTACCGACCCGAAGGACAGGGAGCAGGCGCTGCAGCTTGGTGTTGCCGACTTTATCACAAAGCCGACTAATCAAGGCGACTTAATGGATAGGGTGAAAAGGCTGATTCGCTCTTCCTAACGGGGGCAATTTTGCCCGGGCAAAAAACGGGGGGCTGTCAATTATTATAAATTGCAACAGCCCCCTCTCTTTTTCGTGCGCTCAAGGCACTACTGACCGCATTTATATGGGTCAAAATTTAATCTTAAATCATTTTTGTCTAGGCTTACTTCCTAGCACATGACTTTACCCTCCGGTGCATGGTCTACGGATAAACTCTCTGCACTTCTTTATGTATAACACTGGTTGGGTATTTTTGTCAAGGCTCTTTTTTCGCAATTTAGCGATTTTTTTCGGCCGGGCGCATTTTTTACGCGCCCTCCCCCGTCTAGCCCTCTACCGCAGACGGAAACCCACGCCTACCGTTATGTCCACGCCGTGGCCAAGGCGGGTGCTGTCGTAATCCACCAGCCAGCTACTGACGCCGACAGTGCCGCCGACTTCAATGGGAGCCGTGTCTATAATGTTGCTTTCCAACCGGTTCCGTAGCCGGATGCCGTAGGTTACCGTGCCGCGAAGGAAGATTCCTTGGGTAAGCGCAAAGTCCATGCCGCCGCCGAGCCGGAACCACAAGGCGCTCATGTGGAAAGGATTAGCGCTTATTTCAGGATCGGCAAGATGGCTATATATCGGAAGCCCTATGTTCCCTCCAAGAACGAGCCTGTAGACTATGCCGCCAAGGGGAAACACGGTTACCGCCGGAGAAAGCTCTACGGGGAACTTTCCCAAAAGGCCAAATTCGATCCCGCTTGGGCTTGAGCCGTCAATGCTCCAGATACCTCCCCCAAAGCCGGTATAGTAGTTGCCGGAGCCTCCATTGACCGTGGCAGTTCCCGTGCTGGTAAAGTAGCTGAGAGAAAATTGGACGAAGTGGGCGTCGAAAAAGATCGAAGAGGCGCGGCCTGTGTAAGACTCATGCATATAAAGCTCGTTGCCCAGGCGGTGCGAATTAAAGCCGTTGGCCTCGGTTACCCTGCCGGACACGCCGCCGCCGAAGTCGCTGATCAGCGAGGTGCTAATGCCGAAGCTGAGAGGTACCTGCGCGTAAGCGGCGACCGTGCCAATTGTTGCCAATGCCGCGACCAATGCGACAATCCTGAAAAGTCTTGCTGTTTTCTTCATATTAATCTCCTTATCTCTGTTTTGTTTCAAGCCTGCTAATGCAGGCCAGCCTGCCGCCGGTTAAGGTCGCACAAGGCGGAAGCCAGTAAATCGAGATGATGGTGCATTGTGTGCAACTGCGCCTATAAAAGTGATGCGGGCCGCCGAGCGGGCGACCGACGCTGGCATATCAGCACCTCCGCTGCGCAGTCCACGGACCGAATACATTGCCCCCGCCGAATCGAGATCGGGGCCAGCCGGGTCTGTCTGCGCGTAGCTCGGATACGGTACAGGTATGTCCCACACCCACTCCAACACATTGCCGTGAATGTCGTACAAGTTCCAGGGGTTAGGAGCCTTCAAGCCGACCTCCCTTGTCGCGCCGCCACTGTTAAAATCGAACCAGCCTATCCGGTCAAGGCTTTCTTGGTTATTCCAGTCTTGCGTCCCGTCGCTGAACGCCGTGGTCGTCCCGGCGCGGGCGGCGAACTCCCACTGCGCCTCTGTCGGCAGGCGGTAGCCGGTGGAGCCGGGCACGATTTCAACCGCAAGCCAGTCGTCTATGTTCGGGCTGTTCTGTGATCTAGGCACAGGCCCCCAATCGACGGGGTCGGTGCTGCCGTTGATCATGTAGGCCGGGGTACGGCGTTCCCTTTCGCTCAGCAGGTTGGCGAAAACCAATGCGTCAAACCAGCTTACGTTTGTTACCGGCCGCCTGCCCTGCGTTTCCCCGGGCGCGGGGTTGTTGGAAAAATAGCTGGGGTTGTTCCCCATTACCGAAAGCCACTGCGCCTGTGTTACCGGGGTTTCGCTTATCCAAAAGCCCGCGCTTATCGTTACCAATCGCCGGGGGCGTTCGCCAAACTGACTGCCATGTTCAGTTTCGAGGCTGCCCATATAGAAGGTTTGGGGGTGGCCGCCTATGCGCACCTCGCCCATGTCCAAATCGCCCTCGCCTATGACCCAACGGTCCCCGTGGCTGTAAGCCGGCGGAATGGTAATGGTTCCAAAGCCCGACGTGCCCAAATTGCAGCCGGCCAAGCCGAAAACCGCCGCCAATGCGGCCGCCAATGCGGCCGCTATGATCAGTTTTTTCATGCGAAACTCCTTATGTTTTTTTGTTTGAGAAAAAATCGCTGTGTCTATGTTTTTAGCTAA
>WRKI01000094.1 GCA_009778155.1 Spirochaetota bacterium | reverse complement strand
AATCCTAACCTTTGTGCCTTCGTGTCGCGAACCGTAGGTTCGATGTGCCTTTGTGTGAGATATTTCCGAGGTTCGTGTCGTTCATGCGTTTGTCGTGTAAACGAAAAGGGGGTTCTGGATAAGAAGCAATGGAAAAATACCGAACAACCGACACCGCAGCGGGGCAAGGGCTGTTTCTTCAAACTAAAGGCTGCCGGGGGCTTGGCTCTTCGCGGGTTCCCGTGTATAATGCCTCTGTATGATGAAAAACTTTAACCCGCAGGAAATCAAGGCTCTCGTTTTAGACCTTGACGGGACAACCCTGCTCCCCGGGGCGGTTCTGGGCGATCGCACCGAGGCCTGCCTAAAAAAGCTCATTTCGCAGGGAATGCGCGTTGTTTTTGCAACCGGCCGGTCGGTAGAGTCCGCACTGCCCTACTGCAACGCCGTGGGTGCGGGCGGCGCAATGATTTTTTTTAACGGGGCGGTCGTCGCCGACATTCCCTCCTGCCAAGTTCTGGACGCAGATTTGCTCGATATCGAGGTTGCCGACTTCGGCACGGACTTAGCCCGGAGCATGGATGTCCACTACCAGATTTATTTGCCGGCGGGGGTCTTGAAAAGCGGCGAAAAATGGGAGCCTCTTGTTATCGACCGGGAAAGGGAGGAATCGCTGGCCTACTTCAAACACACGGGCACGCCCGCTGTCGTCATGGACTTGAAAAAAGCCGTCGCCGGTGCGCCGGGCTGTGTAAAGGCGATGTTCTTGGCGGACGGCTCCCGGCACGAGGAAATAAAAGAAAAAATGTACGCCAAGTTCGGCGGCCGCATAAATTTAATCCGCAGCACCCCCACTTTTTTAGAGGTGCTCAAAGCCGGCGTTTCCAAGGGGAAGGGCTTGCGAACCGTCATGGGGCGGCTTGGCCTTGCGGCCTCCCAGGTGATGGCCTTTGGCGACGAGGAAAACGATTTGGATATGTTCAAGGTTGCCGGCTTTTCGGCGGCTCCTTCCAGCGCGAAGGACACGGTGCGCGAGGCGGCAGGCCTTGTTTTTGGCTCCAGCGCGGAAGAAGGGCTGGCGGTTTATCTTGAAAAAACATTTGGCGACTGGGTGCCGGGGTAAGACCGTTGGACGCGTTTTTTTCCGCCGATCTTGCGCCCTTTATGCCCTACATTCTCCTTGCCCTGGGGCTTGCCATGATGATTGTTTCCGGCAACTTGCTGGTAACGGGGGGGGTACAGCTTGCCCGTCATTTTAAGATCAGCACGTTTATCGTGGGGCTTACGATTGTCGCTTTTTCTACGTCTGCGCCGGAGGTGTTTATAAGCGTAGGCTCCGCGTTAAGCGGCGCGCACGACATTGCCTTGGGAAATGTTATCGGGTCTAACATCGCGAACATTTCCTTCATTTTTGCTGTTGCCGTATTGGTTTTTCCCGTCCCGGTGCGCGACAAGGCCGTTCTGTTTGATTTGTCGGTAATGTTTCTCGTAACGCTGCTACTCTTCATTTTTGGCCTTAACGGTCTTATTTCGCGCATAGAGGGGCTTTTTTTGATGGCGATTCTGGTTTCTTATACGGTTGTGGCTATCGCCAAGTCGCGGAAAAAACTTAGCGGCGAAAAAATACCGGAGCCTACGATAAAACCCGCGCTGGCCGCGCTTATGATAGCGGCGGCGATTGCCGGGCTTTATTTTGCCTCCGACTGGTTTGTCGAGGGGGCCCGGGGGGTGGCTTTGCAGTGGGGCGTGAGCGAGCGCGTTATCGCCATATCGATTGTCGCTGTGGGAACCAGTATGCCTGAGCTTATTTCGTCGATTATAGCGGGGCTGAAAAAAGAGACGGACATATCGATAGGGACGATTATCGGCTCGAACATAATGAATGTTACCGGGGTTCTGGGGCTTGCGGCCGTGGTGCGTCCTTTGAACATAACAAGCCTTGCGCTGTTCAGAATCGATATGCTGTGGCTTTTCGGCATTTCCGCCGCGCTTTTGCTGGCCATGCTGCCCTTTTCCAAAGGGATTGTAAGCCGCGCAGAAGGCGCCGGGCTTCTTGCCCTGTTTTCCGTGTATATGTTCGTCTTGTTCACCTGATCCGCCGGCGGGGTGAATGGGAGTTTTTCTCACCCCGCCGCTTTTCGTATTCCGCCCGCTAGCCACCCTGCCCAAGAGCCGCCTGGCGCAGGCAGAGCTTACGGGCGGTTACCACTGGCAGGGTGCGAAGGTTACCTCCGGGACACTTATGTCAAAAGTGTCGCCGGAAGGCTTTATCACATAAAAACCGCTTTCCTGGGCGAACTGACGCACCGGGTCGGTAATAATCATTCCAGCGACTGCGCCGAAAAGCTTGCGCTTGTTCCCGGTTTTGTCGTAGTAGGCGCGCACCTTTGCCATACGCTCAAGATGATCCTTCACATCGTCGATAGAAGGCTTGGATTTAACCTCCACAAGCATATCCTGCTCCGCGCCAAAAAGACGAATGTCAACCTGAGCGTCTTCCCCCTGATTTTCGCGGTTAATACGCTCGCCGATCTTGCTCTTTTCAAAAGCAAAACCGAACTCGCGGAACTTGTGCAACAGATTCGGCTCGACCATGTATTCAAGAACCTCGCCGTACCTGTTTTGGATTTTTCCCGTGCTTTCATTCACTTCCTTAACACTCTGGGACACCTTGTTAATTCGCCGGGCCAGGGCTTTCAACTGCCTGTCCAGCTTCGCCTGCCGGCGGTTGCTTTCCTCGGCGGCTTCCGCCCGGCTTTTTTCGTACTCCGCCTGCCGCCGACTGCTTTCGGCGGCGGCCTCTTCCTGCCGCCTAGCCGTTTCCCGCAAAATAGCCCAGATTTCGGCCGGCGTGGCCGGACTTTCGTTTTGTACTGTAGCGTCTAACATACTACACACTCCTGAAAAAATATTTTACAGCATAAATTTCTTGCTGTAAACCTATATATGGCAAGCATATACCCGGCGCTTTAGCCGGAACGCAAAAAATCGTAAAAAAACGCCCGCTAGCCACCCTGCCCAAGAGCCGCTTGGCGAAGCCCCTCCGTGCCGCCCCGGTAGACGTGCTTTGGGACGGAACCCTCTTCAAGATAGCAGTGGACAAGCACCCTGACAGTCCGGGGCAAAGGAGCCGCGCCGCCCGCCGTGTCGCATTCAGCCTCTTTAACCGCAAAAAGAGCCAGATTCAAAGCCCGCGAATTTTGCCGCAAGGCAGTGGCAGGATTCAGCGCAGTCAAATCCCCCGTAACCGAAAAAATAAGCGAAACAATATCTTCCTCTATAAGGGCATTTTCGGCAAGCAAATCGTCGTAAAGAAGCGTAACCTTATCGCCAATATCCTGCGGCAAATTAAGACACTGGGTCGCCCCGCGCAAAGCATAAAGCCTTTTCATACATTCCCCTCGGCAAAAACGGTAATAAAAATGCTCAATGCGCCCAAAGCCGCCCCAAGAGCAATCACCAAAAGATAAAAAACAAGCGCGGCCGCACTGCCGTAAGCCGGCTTTTCAATAAAACGCCTTGCGGCAGACACCGACAGACAAAGGGCAAAAAGACACTTGAAAGACGATGAAGAGCCAAGCGCCAAAAGCAGGTAAAAAAGGACAGCATCGGCCGCCTGCCGGTATACAGCCACGGCATACGCGACAACCGAAGAAAGCGAGAAAAAAAGACTGATAAACAGCCCCCATAATAACAATACCCTAAAAGTGCTCGTGTTTGCCATTTTCCGTTCCTGTGCCTTGTCAACGAAGATGATTTTCGTTATTATTATTATACAAAATGAAAAAGTTTTTTTTAAGCATGGCGATCATTGTAATTTTGGGCGGAGCGGGCTTTTATGCCGGCTGGGTTCAGTTTGCAGTGCCGCCCGGCTCTTACGGCTTGGTAAACTCAAGAACGCACGGCATGGACCCGCACTTGCTGCGCCCCGGCGAATTCCGCTGGCTCTGGTACAGACTGATACCCACGAATGTCCAAATTACGGTGTTCAGCTTGGAAACCGTGCAGCACTCGATACATCTGGTCAATACCCTGCCCTCGGCGGCCACCTACGCGGCCTTTGCCGGGATAGACGCGGATTTTTCATGGGAACTTGGCGCGGACTTTTCCTTTAGACTGGATGCCGATGCCGTCGCCGGCCTTGCAAGCGGCATTTTCGGCCGGGCTTCTTCGGGCGCCGCTTCTGGCGACGAGGCTTCCGGCGGCTACAATTTTGGCAGCCAAGATGCGATAAACGCATACGCGCGGGAGCTGGCGCAAAGAATCGAGATTTTTATTTTGCGCCAGTGGTTTTTGGACACGGACGAGCAAAGATTGGAAGAAATCATGCTGGGCGGCATGGATATCGAGATAGAGCGGGCGGTTGCAAGCCAGTTTCCGCAAATTCGGGACTTTTCGTTTTTTGTAAGAAACGTGCGTTTCCCCGACTTTGCCATGTACCGGCAAGTCCGCTACCTGTTCAACGACTTTATAGCAGCCCAGCGCGAGTTTATTTCGACAGCCCTTGCAGAGCAGGCGCAGGCGCACATCAGCACCCAGCTTCGCTTGGGCGAGCTAGAGCAGTACGGCCAGCTTCTTGAAAGATACCCGGCCTTGCTTCAGTTTCTTGCAATGGAAATGGGGGTGCAGTTAGTGCCCGCGCCTTGAGGCGGGGAAAGCCGCGGGAAGGCCCGGTAACCGGTGAAGCTTAGGAAACGATGATTAAATCCCATCGAGGATGCGGATTAAAATCCGAATCATCGTTCTTACCCGTATTTTGCGCAATGAAATGAGCAAATACAGAGGG
>WRKI01000093.1 GCA_009778155.1 Spirochaetota bacterium | reverse complement strand
CCCCCCCATTCAACTTGCTGTAAAACAAACAGTATTTTCGCCAATTATTCCCATGTGGAAAACGCCTCGTATAAAGCCGCCGGCCGTGATTGTTGCCGCATGGCTTTTTTACGGCTTTCAACCGAGGGGGCTTTAGTGCTGTGTTTTAACGCTGTGGCGGCCGGCCAAGGGGTAAAAATGCGATGTATGTTATGCGGCATAAAACACGAAGTTTACGGGAGCGGCGGCACTGGGTGCCGGCTGACGGAACGCCTGTAAGCGAGTGGTTGTGTCGTTTAATATAAAACGGCTCGTATGGGCTGTTAAAAACAAAACCTCCGAAATGAGGTAAAACTAAAGGAGAAAACAATGGCTAACAGAAAGGCGTGGTTCAAAGCGAACCAAAAAAAGATTACGGTTTTAGCAGTTTCTTTGCTGCTAATTTTCGCTGTTGCAGTTCCTGCATTTGCGCGATCTTCCTCAACAGGCTGGGAAATGGGCGGCCAGATTGTAAATGCTGATACTTTTGCTGTGATACAGGAGTTTAATATGCTCACTAGCGTCAGTAATTTTAGTGCTGCTCGAAATGATGTTAGACGGCAACTTGGATTTCCGCAAAATTTTGACACACGCAATGCCGGAGGTGTGGAGCAAAGGATAATATGGGGAAATTATTCGACTCGATAACAGGCTTGTTTGTAAGCTAGTTTGGTTTCAGAGTAGCCCCGGTATATGCTTTGTTGTGTTGCCCAAACCGGGGCTAAAACAATAACGTTTCTGTTTGCCCCACAGAACCTCGCCAAAAAATCTTTCTTCAGCTAACAAACAATAGCCCGTTCTCGCTAGGCTTGTTCGCGCAGGCGTTTTCTAAACCCTGCTTCGTGCCCGTGGAATTCCCCGCTTTGTGGCCGGCAAAGGCTTGCTCGCTGGGCAACGGCTCGCAAAACAGAACTTTGTGCCTTTGTGTCTTCGTGCCTTTGTGTGAGATATTTTCGAGGTTCGTGTCGTTCATGCGTTTGTCGTGCCCCGGCTACCCCTCGCAGAACGTCGCCAGAAAATCTTTCTTAAAATCCAAGAACCGGTCGCCCTCGATAGCGCGGCGGGCGTTTAGAACAAGATCGTTCAGGAAGTAGAGATTGTGGTAGCTGGCAAGCATCGAGCAGAGAATCTCTTGGGATTTAAACAAGTGGCGCAAGTAGGCGCGGCTGTAAGTGCGGCAAACCTTGCAACCGCATTCATCGTCAATAGGCGAAAAGTCAGAAGCGTTTTCGCTTTTTTTAAGGGAAAAATGCCCCCGCCGCGTGTAGACCCGGCCGTTGCGACCCTCCCTAGTGGGAAGAACACAATCGAACATATCGATACCGCATTCAATCGAGTCAAGAATATACTGAGGCGTGCCAATCCCCATCGCATAACGGGGCTTGCCCGCCGGCAGCAACTCGGCAGTGTAAGCCAAGGTCTCGCGGAAAAGCTCCTTAGGCTCGCCCACGGAAAGACCGCCAATGGCAATCCCCGGCGTGTCGGCCTCTATGCAAAAGTCCGCACTTTGCCGGCGCAAGTCAGGGAAAAAGTTCCCTTGGACAATGCTGAAAAGACTTCCCCCGTAGCCGGCATCCCGTTTTTCCAGCCATGTTTTTTTCGCCCTTAAAAGCCAGTCGCCGGTAAGATCAAGGGCAAACTCCGCCTCTTTGCGGGAAGCGCCCCATTCAGAGCAGTAATCCAGAACCATCTGAATATCGCTGTCAAAGGCGCACTGAAGCTCAACCGTTTTTTCCGGGGAAAAAAAATGCCGCGAGCCGTCAATGTGCGAACTAAAACTAACCCCCTCGCGGGTAATTTTTCGCAAGGATGCAAGCGAAAAAACTTGGAAGCCGCCTGAGTCCGTCAAAATGTTGCGCCGCCAGCCAGTGAAACGGCCAAGCCCCCCGGCCGCCCCGATAATGCCGGCGCCAGGGCGCAAAGCCAAATGGTAAGTGTTGGAAAGAATAATCTGAAAACCAATCTCTTCTAGATCATCCCTAGTAACAGCCTTGACAGTGCCGGCCGTCCCCACAGGCATAAAAACAGGCGTGGAAACATCGCCGCGTGCAAGAGAGAGCGTGGCCGTCCTAGCCGCGCAAAAAGCGTCCCTGTGTTTTAGCGTAAAAACCATTAAGTTTTCGCCCCTTTAAGCAGCAAAAGCCCGATCAAAAAAAAGGCTCCAATAGGAAACCAAGCGCCGGCCACAGGAGGAATAATGCCAAGGCCTGCCATCGTCATGCTTAACATCTCCATAACATAAAAAATGACAGCGGCGGAAAGACTTGCAAAAAGACTCATAAGAAGAATGTTTTTTCTAAACCGCCCGCCCATAGAAATAGAAAGAATCATTACGATAAGCGGGACAGCCGAAAAAGAAAAACGATGGTGAAAGTTCGCCAAAGCGTTAGAGTAGGGAAGCCCGGCGTTTCTGAGGTCTTCCACAAGAAGCCGCGCATCCATAGCGCGAAGCTCGGCGACATTGACCGCGCTGCGCCTGAAGGTGTCAGGCTCCTCCCGGAAATCCCCGCTGCCGCTGAAGGCGGCAATGCGCATAATGTCGCCTTCAAACCGGTAAATCACCGCATTGTTCAACGCCCAGTAGTCGCCGTTCCAAATCGCGTAAGAGGCGCGGACATGGGAAACCAGCCCGCCGGCAGGGTTCAGCTCGATAATGCTAAGCCCGTTAAGAATGCGCGAGTGGTGATCGTAAAAATCGACCGAATAAATAAGCTGGCCGTCCCTCGTTTTTACGACAATGTCGGAATTATGCTCCGTTTGGAACTGCCTAAGCGCCGTCCGTTGAAGCTCGTTTTTAACACTCAAAGTAGGAATAACGACAATGTCGTCAAAGAAAAAAGCAAAAACCGAAGCGATAAGGCCAATGCCGACAAGCGTAAAGGAAAAACGCGCAAAAGGAATGCCGGAAGCGAAAACCGAAGTAAGCTCGTTGCGCGTGTAAAGATCGCCTAAGGTGTAAGCCGCCGCGAACAAAAGAGAGATAGGCATGGCGAAAGAAATACACTGCGGCAGATAATAAAGACTTATGCGCATAATCATGGAAAAAGGCACTTCGTTGTTAAGATAGCGCACAAGATTTGCGAAAATGTCGATAAGAGAGAGAACGAAGACGAACATCCCCCAGGCGATAAAAAAAATCGGGAAAAACTGACGCAAAAGATAGCGGTCAAGAATCATTTTCGCAACCTTAAAAAAGCCAGCGTTATGCCGACAACCAGAGCCAGAATGTTAGGCAGCCACATAGCCCAGAAAGGCGGCGCGCCCAATCTGAGGCCGGCCGTCTGCCCGGTAATAAGAAGCGCCCAGTAAATGACAGAGATAATAAGCCCGAAAATAAAACCGATAGTCTGCCCGCTTTTTTTCGCCATAAGCCCAAGGGAAACCGCCAGAAAAACGAAAGAAAAAGCCCCGAAAGGAATCGAGAACTTTCTGTAGAACTCCAGCCGGTGAAGAAGAAGGCCGCGGTCCATCTGCATATCCCCGTAAATAAAAACCTCGCGCTGGAAAGAGGCCAAACTTGAAGAGCGGCGGTTCCAAGCCTCGCCGCCCGGCCCCTGACGCAAACCCTCTTCCAGATTTAACGCGGCAGTCGAGGTGAAAGAACGCCTGTCTTCCAAAAGCCAGTGCAAGTCCGCCCTCCTGCGCCTGATTTCCCGGAACACATCGATAGAACTCATCTCGCGGGGGCTAATGCCGACATCGGCCTGCAAAAGGTCTTCGTGATTTATCCAGTAATGCAAAAAATCCGCGCTGGCGTAGTCGAAATCGTCCCGCGCAAGCTCGCCCGCCGACTGCACAAAAGCGTTTTCAAGAGTAAGAAGAAACCCCTGAGCACCCTCGTCGCTAAGTTCGGCACGCGCCGCCGTAATGACCCGGCGCTCGCCGTCGCCGGTTCTGTCCATGATAATCACATTTTCGATAACATTGCCGCTGACATTTCCCGTAACAATAACCGTGTTCCTGTGCCGCCGCACCGAGTTCGCCTGAAGCTCAAGCCCAGGGGTTGTAACCAGAATCTCGCGCCAGAGCCGGCGGAACTGAATTGTCCCCGCCGGCAACAGGACATCGTTGGCAAAAAAAGACACAAGGGAGATAACCACACCCACAATAAAAGCCGGCAGAAAAATGTTGCGGTAAGAAAGCCCAGAGGAAAGCATGACAAGAATCTCGTTGTCGGAGGTAAGACGGCCGACAGTCATAAGAGTCCCGACAAGAGAAGCGAAAGGAGTAGAAAGAGCGATAATCGAAGGCAGAGAAAAAAGCACCAAGAGAGCCACCTGATCGAAGGGCACCCGGCGGGTAAGAATCTCCCTGCTCATAAGAAGAATTTGGTTGACGAAAAAAATGAAGAAGAAAAACAGGAAGGCCACAAAAAAAGCGAAAAAAGCCTCGCTAAGAACATAGCGCAGAATAATGGAAGAAATCGCGCGCGGATTTTCCGTTGTGGCAATAGCCGCCGCCACCTCCCTCTTGTCCGGCCTGAAAGGGATGTTTTTGGAGTAAGGAGAGAACCCCCGCCAAGGAAGCCCCGCGCTTCTTACAGGCCGCCCACGTCCGGCAACCTTATCCGAGACCTTTTCAGATGCACTCAACAAGCCCATACCTACCCCTGCCCCCCGCAAATAAAACCGCAAACCCAGCCGCTAGTTACACCCCCACGCCCAGCCGCCGGCTACCCCCGCCGCCGCGCCGCAACCCATCGTGAAGCCCCAGCCCCC
>WRKI01000092.1 GCA_009778155.1 Spirochaetota bacterium | reverse complement strand
GAACCCAGAGTGAAGGTTTCGGGTGGGGGGGGGGTATTCCCCGGTATGCGCAGCAAGGTTGAAACTGTCGGCTCCGGGCGCACTCACGTTCTGGCCGGCGCGGCTGTCGTTACTTGCGGCAAAATCGTCGGTTTTCAAGAAGGCATTGTCGATATGTCCGGCCCCGGTGCGGCGTACACGCCCTTCTCGCAAACTTGCAACATTTGTCTTGTTATCGAGCCGAAAGACGGCTTGAGCCAGTACGATTACGAAGCGGCTGTCCGCTCGGCGGGTTTCAAAGTTGCCGAGTACATTGGCAAGGCGGGTAAAGATGTAAAGCCGGACACGGTGGAAACTTACGAAACAAAGCCGCTGTTGGAAGCGTTAGCTGAATATCCGGGACTGCCCAAGGTTGGTTATGTGTATATGTTGCAAACCCAGGGGCTTTTGCACGACACTTATGTCTACGGCGTGGATGCGAAAAAAATCGTGCCGACGATGCTGTATCCCACGGAGGTTATGGACGGGGCTATTGTCAGCGGAAACTGTGTTTCGGCTTGCGACAAAAACACGACGTACCACCACCAGAACAATCCCATTATCGAGGATTTGTACGCGCATCACGGCAAGGATATTAATTTTGTCGGTATAATTATTACCAACGAAAATGTTTTTCTTGCCGACAAGGAACGTTCGTCAAACTGGACGGCGAAGCTTTGCCGGTACTTCGGTTTTGATGCGGCGATCATATCGCAGGAAGGTTTCGGCAATCCGGACACCGACCTGATTATGAACTGCAAAAAAATCGAGGCCGAGGGGATTAAAACCGTAATCGTTACCGACGAATATGCCGGCCGCGACGGCAAGTCCCAGTCGCTGGCCGATGCCGATGTTGCGGCCGACGCGGTTGTAACGGGGGGCAATGCCAACGAGGTTATCGTGTTGCCGCCAATGGAAAAAATTATCGGTATGCTGGATTACACCGACAAAATTGCCGGCGGTTTTGACGGTTCGCTTCGCGCCGACGGTTCAATCGAAGCGGAGATTCAGATTATCACCGGGGCGACAAACGAGCTTGGTTTTAACAGGATTTCTGCCACGGAGTTTTAATCCGGCGGTTTTTGAGAGTGATTTATCCCCTGCTGTGTGCGGGGGTGCAATAAATTTTACATGGGGGTTATCATGGGTTTGTTTAGTGGCAAAAAAATAATTGTCATTGGCGACAGAGACGGCGTACCCGGCCCCGCGATTGAGGAATGTCTCAAGAGCGGCGGTTATGAAGTAGCTTTCTCCTCCACCGAATGCTTTGTTTGAACGGCTGCAGGAGCTATGGACTTGGAGAACCAAAAGAGGGTTAAATCAGCGGCTGAATCTTACGGCGCGGAAAACGTTGTCGTAATTTTAGGCGCTGCCGAAGGCGAAGCCGCAGGTATTGCGGCGGAAACCGTTACAAACGGCGATCCCACTTTTGCAGGTCCGTTGGCAGGAGTCCCGTTGGGGCTTCGTGTATATCACTGCATGGAAGAAGAGTTTAAGAGTCAAGTCGATGCGACTGTTTATGAAGAGCAGATCAGCATGATGGAAATGGTTGTCAATCTTGACGAAATTATGTCAGAAATGAAATCCGTAAGGGAGCAGTTCTGCAAGTTTAAGGATTGACGTAGCCGGCTGTTCCAAAGCATGATGTTTTGGAACAGCCTCATTTCATATACGAAAGGAGATTTAATGGGAAAGTTGCGTGTTGTTCATTATATTAACCAGTTTTACGGCGGCGTGGGCGGCGAGGAAAAGGCTGATCATAAGCCCGAACTTCGAGACGGCCATGTAGGGCCGGGGCAGGCGCTTTTACAGCAATTTGGAAGCGAGGCGGAAATTGTTGCCACGGTGGTTTGCGGCGATTCGTATTTTAACGAAAATGTCGATGAGGCTTTGGCTACTATTATTCCTATGGTAGAAAAACACAAGCCGGATGTTTTTGTGGCTGGCCCTGCTTTTAATGCCGGCCGCTACGGTATGGCTTGCGGCACTGTTAGCAAGGCTGTTTCGGAAAAGCTCGGCGTGCCTGTTGTTACGGCTATGTACGGCGAAAATCCCGGCGTGGATGGTTTCAAAAAGGATGTTTACATTCTTAAAACGGGGGACTCCGCCGGCGATATGCGCAAAGCGGCTCCTAAGCTTGCCGCATTCGCGCTTAAGCTTGGCAAAAAAGAAGATGTGGGCAGTGCTGCCGAAGGGGATTATTTCCCGCGCGGGGTGCGCAAAAACATTTTTGTAGAAAAACGCGGTTCAAAGCGCGCTGTGGAAATGCTTATCAAAAAAATCAAGGGCGAAAAGTTTGACACGGAGTTCGCCATGCCGGTTTTTGACACTGTTGCGCCTAACGCCGCGATTAAGGAAATGGGTAAGACGAAGATCGCGCTTGTTACCAGCGGCGGCATTGTGCCAAAGAGTAATCCCGACCGTATCGAATCTTCCAGCGCGTCCAAGTTTGGCAAGTACGACATTGACGGCTGCATGGACATGACGGATGCCGGCTACGAAACGGCGCATGGCGGTTACGATCCTGTGTACGCCAATCAAGATGCCGACAGGGTTCTGCCGGTGGACGTTCTGCGCGATCTTGAAAAAGAGGGCGCGATTGGCAGTTTGTATCGGTATTTCTACACGACGGTTGGCAACGGCACGTCGGTGGCCAATTCCAAGGCTTTTGCTCAAAAAATTGCCGGCGAGCTTCAAGGCGACGGTGTACAGGCGGTGATTCTAACAAGCACGTGAGGGACTTGTACTCGTTGCGGTGCAACGATGGTGAAAGAAATTGAACGTGCCGGGATTCCGGTCGTGCACGTATGCACGGTGGTTCCCATATCGCTGACTGTCGGAGCGAACAGGATTGTTCCGGCTGTGGCTATCCCTTATCCTCTGGGCAATCCTGCCCTGGAAAAGGCGGACGAGAAAAAACTTCGCAGGCGGCTTGTCGAAAAGGCTTTGAAAGCTCTTCAAACCGAAGTTGACCAGCAGACTGTATTCGAACATTAGCGAATCATGCTCCGGGGGCTGCCCGCCGTTTGGCTTGGGGTTAACCCCCTGGAGCGGTTTCCCGCCGGCCTGCTCCTACTCTGCGACTTGGGGCTTTTTTAATCTTAAGGCAACCTCTAAAAACTTCAGTTTTTAGAGGTTGCCATTATACTGAAATGCAGGGAAGATATGAGCGGTAAGAAAAGCAATGATGTTAATGTCTTGGTTATTTTTGTTGACATAAAGGGCTTCACTTCTTGGGCGGAAAAAGTCGATAATTTTAGCTTTATAGATGCTTTCAGCGAAGACTGGTACGCTCTGCTAAAAAAGACATTTGACAGCAAATGCAAAATCAAATTCCTCGGCGACGGCGCTATGATTGTAGAAGAAATCCAAGGGGAGACAACCGGGAAAAAACTAACGGATTTACTTGGCAAGACTGTCGGCAAAATAAATAAAACAGACAAAAGTTTCGCCGATTTATGCAAAAGCTACTCTGTAAAAAAGGGAAGCAATATGCCCTTGTCCCTGGGCTGGGGCGTAACAAAAGGCACTGTAAAAAAGCTTAACTCTAACGAGTACATAGGGGCGGAAATAAACAAAAGCGCAAGATACTGCTCCATTGCCAGGCCTTACGGCATTGTTATTGATGCCGTGGATTTTCAAAGTTTGCCGAAAAACCTACAGGCTGATTTTTTTAGGCAAAAAAGAATATTGCAAGGCATTGAAGGCCGTTTGGATGTATGGGTAAGCAAGGAAATATTCACCCAATTTCTAACAAGAGAAACTTTAAGGCAAACACCGGAAGTTCATATTGCCGGCGCTTGTTTTAAGACCGAAAAAGGCGTTGATTATGTGCTTCTTGGCAAAAGAAAACCCGAAAGGAAATTATTCCCTAACTTGTATGAAGGCTGCGGCGGGCAATTGGCAGGCGGCGAATTATTTATAGACGGCGTGAAAAGACATTACCAATTAGAATACGGCATAGATGTCAATGTTATTGAAGAAGAGCATATCTTTTATTATATCGAACAGCCAGAAGAGCCGCTGATACAAGGGGTCAGGTTTTTGTGCGAATATGAAAAAGGCGAGCCGAAATCCGAAAACCACGAGCCGCTGACCCCGCAGTGGTACAGCAAAGAAGACTTTGAGCAGATTCCAGAAAAAGATTTTATCCCCGGATTGCAAAAAGAAATTCGTGATTTCTTTGAAAGATTTTCAAAGAGAAAAGCCAAGGAAGCAAAGGCATAGCGTTTTGCACAAGATTGGCCTATATGCTTTTCCCAGCCTCTATTATATTTAGCAATTCTGTTGGTGAATATACAGGAAGCAATGACTTATTATAGTCATTGATATTTCTGGTTATTATACAGTCCACCTTATTTTCCAATGCTGTAAAATACTGAATAGCATCTTCAAAATCTTTGAACTCAGACTCTAACGCTTTCTGAACAGTTTGGTCATCGACACTTAAAACCGTTAGCAATAACCTCAAGTTTTTTAGAAAATTAATCGCCGCTTCATGCCCGATCAATTTCCTCTGTATATAGTAAATGTTTGAAAAAACAACAGATGATGTGTATCCTTTATATAGCCCTTTCTCGACATAATTTAGGGAAGCACTGATTAAATCCCATCGAGGATTTAATCAGTGCTTCTTACCCGCATTTTGCGCAATGAAATGAGCAAATGCAGAGGGAAACGCTGATTAG
>WRKI01000091.1 GCA_009778155.1 Spirochaetota bacterium | reverse complement strand
CCAAAAATAAAACCGAGAATATTTGGGCGCGGTGTTTTTTCAAACCCTAATTGATGTAACCGCGCCCACCGCTTCGGTTGGTTTACAAAAAAGCGTTCCCGTGAATACTAAAAGCAACGTTTTTCTGAAACAACCCCACGGGAGAGCCACAGGAGCCGTTCCAGCTCAGGAATCGAACCTAATTTTACCAGATGTAATTGCCCTACCGCTACGGAAATGCACCTTTATCTTAACACAGAAACGCCCGGTTTGGCAAGAGCCTTGCAATAGCCTTGAAAAAAAATTGCTCTAGCGGTAAAATGAACACAGAAAAGCGAGGAGCGGCCATGACAGGGGGTTTTGCCCAAATATTCGATCATATAGAACAAACCCGTTATCTTTTGTACGGGATTTTTGAAAGCGGGCTTGCCTCGGCAAGAAACGTCTCGCCTGCGCTTGGCGAGTGCGGCAAAACGGCGGGGGAGCTTGGAATGCCGGGCGGCGCAAAACTGTTGGCCGCTTTGGATGCCGCTCTGCGGGAAGTGGCCGCCGGGCAAGCCGGGATAGACCGCGCCGCCCTTGCATACTCCAACGCGCTGTGGTACTATAACACAGTGGCCGATATGCTGGTCGTGGAAACAATGGCCGCACGAGGGCAAAACAACCAAACAAGCCAGCCGTAAGGTCGCCTAAAGGTTGCCTTCAGGCTGGCAAAAAGGAGAGAACATGGAATCGATACTTCGCTACATGAACAAACAGGCTGAAGCCGCAAAAAAAGGCGCATTAACAGACGGTGAAAACCAGACAATCGCCGACTACCTTTTGGGCAAGGCCGAATTAAAAAATATAGAGCCGATTGTGGCAAAAATCGGAAAAACTTTTTTTCCCGGCAATGCAAAGGACGAAGCCGTGGAAATAGGACGGGAAGCTTTTCAGAACAAGGAGCTGTTGCCAAGACTTGGGCGCTTTCTTAACATTTCCAAGCAAGCGCACCACATTTCCGGTCATTGCCTCCTTCTGAACTACATTTGCAAGAGCGGGCTTTCTGTCGAAGAAATTTATGAGACGGGCGGGCTGGGAATAAACACGCTTCTTTCCGATGTTATTAACCAGATTGCATATAGCTCACAAATTGCACATCGCACGGAATTTTTGTCGCAGGAAAACTACGCCGCGTTTTTCGCCGATATGTACAAAAAGCATCCGGGCGAATTTGAAAAATTATTGGAGCAGAAGAATGACTGGATCAACATTGCCTTTTCGATCCTATATTTTTACACCCATAATGATAGTGCTACCGGCGAAGACTTTACCCAAGCCGCAAGCACTGTCTGCGCGTATATAATCAACATGGCGAAAACGCAAAAAGGAGCGCGGGCGGATGCCTCTGCGGATGCCGCCTTTGCCGCAATCAAGAGCGAGCCTTTTTTTGCGGAAAACCCCCACATCGAGAGCCTGCACGAAGGAGTGAAAAAAGACACAAACGACTGGAATAATGTCGCAGTCGAATTCAAAGACGCAGCGATCCAATTGTTTTATTACGCCTGCGCGTTATCCCCATCTCGCTTGCCGCTTTTGGATGCTGCAAAATATATTTCTATGTACATCAATAGCGGGTTGGCTTTTCAGTGTATTTCGCGAACCCAAAAATTTCTTGGCCAAGACTCAAAAAAAGATTTTTTAAAAGATTTTTTTGACTATTGCCTTCCGTTTTTTGAAGAAGGAAGCTGTCCCAAAAACAGCTTTCTTTCGCACTTTGCAAGATCATACTCATCGTATCCCAACGCCGATCGCACAGAGCGGTTTTACAAACTTTTGCTAAAAAACGAAGAGCACGCTCTTGCCGCCGCCGACACAACAGATGTTTTCGGCGGCACGTACATAATGTACGCCTTTTGGGAAAAGGGTTTGCACAAGGACAAAGCCGCAATATTCGAGAAAAAGCTGGTGGATGCGCTGGAAGTCAATAACGCCGCCGTTCGCGATTATTTTCTTGGCAAGGGCGATACGGCCGCTGTTCAAGGTTTGCCGAAAATCAATCTGGAAACTAGAGTTAAAAGTACGCCCGCCGCCTATTTGTCGCAAGCTAGCTCCATGCCGCAGCGTATTGTTACCTACGCTATTTTTCACAATCAGGGAATCTGGCTTCAATATATGATATTAGATATAAAAAAATTATGCGGCGAAAAAGCGGCGCAGGATTTTTTGAATACCGTTCCTGCACCTGTCGAGCAGAAAATATCCATACTGATCGATGGCGCAGTTGAAGAGTATCGTGAAGAGGCAAAACAGTGGTTTCAAAGCGAAGCCGCCCGCCTTACATCGCATAACACGGCGCTTTTGGAAGCCGCCTTCAAAGAAACATCTGCAAAGGGCAAGGCCTTGATTCTGGAAATCGTGTACGGCGAAAATCCCAATTACAATCCGCAGTGGCTGCTTGAATGTTTGGGCGACACTTCCAAAGTTGTACGCGATCTTGCCGTGGGCTATCTTTCACCTCACAAACATTTGAAAGACAAAGTTGAAGAGCTTGCGCAGAGTAAGAAAAAAGCCGTGCGCGAGTGCGCGGAAAAACTGCTTATGGTTTACGGCGCGGAAAGCTCCGCTGGCGGCACTGCCGGAGGGGAAAGCGGCACTGGCGGCGAATTTAACGCGCTGGCCTACTGCACAAAAAACATCCCGGCCGGCGCGGCAAAAACCCTCGCATGGGCGGCATTTGAAAGCTTGCCCAAAGTGCGTCTTGCCGGCACAGACACCCCGGCGGACGACATCATCGTGTTAGGCTACATTTATCTTCTTGTTAGCCAAAAAGAAATGTCCCTGCCGCCCGCCGCGATCAAAATCCGCGCCTGCCTTGACAAAAGCGATCTTGGCAAATTGGGCGAGTCGCTTTATCACGTTTGGAAACAAAACGGCGCGCCCGCAAAAACCAAGGGCGTTCTCGTGTTAGCTGCAATCGATTGCAGCGATGCCCTTGTCGGTATCTTAAAAAGCGACATACAAACATGGGCGGACTCTTCCCGGGGCGCAATTGCCGCCGATGCGGTGCGGGCTATGGCTCTTCAAGGCGGCAACCTTGCGCTTATGACGGTGGATGCGATAGCCAAAAAGTTCAGCAACAAACAGGTGCAAAAGGCCGGCGAGGAAGCCTTCCAGTTTGCCGCCGACCAGCTTGGCGTTGACCCAGAAGTTCTTGGCGACCGCATTGTGCCGAACCTCGGCTTTGACAGCCGCGGCGAGTGTGAAATCGATTACGGCAGTCGCAAGTTTATCGCCGTCATCAATCCCTCTTTGCAGATCGATTTGAAATCCACCGACGGCAAGCCGGTAAAATCCCTGCCTGCTCCCGGCGCGAATGACGATGCGGCAAAGGCGGCGGCGGCCAAGGCGGATTTCGCGCAAATGAAAAAAAGCCTGAAGTCCGTTGTCGCGATCCAGTGCCTGCGTTTGGAGCTTGCTCTTTCGTGTAATCGCACTTGGACAAAGAGCGAATGGACGGCTTTGTTTGTCGAAAACCCTATCATGAATATGTTTGCGACGGGTCTTATCTGGGGTAGCTACGACGATGCGGGAAATCTTATCGAAAGTTTCCGTTACATGGAGGACGGCAGTTTTACAAATGTCAGCGATGATGAGGTTGCCATTTCGGATAACGCCGCTATTGGCCTGTGTCATCCTTTCGATTTGGGCGACGAGCTTGCCGCATCTTGGACGCAGCAGCTTTCCGACTACGAGATCAAACAGCCGGTTGAACAGCTTGCCCGCAAGGTTTTTCGTTTTTCACCCGACGCGAAAGACCCGACCGCTGTTACCGACTTCGGCGGCGCGGTTGTCTACGCTGTGTCTCTTCTTGGCAAGTTGCAAAAACTCGGCTGGCGAAAAGGTTCCGTGCAAGATGCTGGCGTCTACCACTGTTTCTACAAGGAAGACAAAAAACAGGGGATTGGCGCAATGCTTTACTTTAGCGGCACTTATGTCGGCGCAGACACTGCCGAAGAGGTTACGGTCTACGATGCGATCTTCTACAAGGCCGGCACTGTAGGGTACGGCTCGTATGTCTACGACGATGTAAAGCCGGAAGATCGCCTGAAGCTGTCGGATGTTCCGTCGCGCCTTTTCAGCGAGATTTGTTACGACATTGACCGCGCCACAGCGAGCCGGATCAAAACCGACAATGACTGGGAGAAGGGCCGATAGCGCGGGTAACGGTGAGTTTTTTTGAAGGAGTATGCAATGAAATGAGCAAATACAGAGGGAAACGCTGATCAGCGTCGAGTTAATCAGTGTTTCCCTAAAGTTCTGTATTTTTCGACGCTTTCTATTACAGGGTTGTTTGTTTTTGTTTTGTGGCAATGGAATTTTTTCGCAATGATGTAGATGTATGCAAAATCGATTTTGCCGGTGCCCCTTGCCGGTAGCAACACCAGATAAATTGCCGCGTATAGTTACAGAAAATAATGAATAGAGAGCAGTTAGCGGCGAATAACCTTCAGACATAGGCAAATTTGCGGGAATTTAGCTTCAAGCGAAAAAAAATTGAAAAAAAATCCCAAAAGCTGGACAATTTTTGGAAAAGGTGTTATATTTGTAATATAGACTCTCTAGCTGTATTGCTGGAGGGTAAAATTTGCGAAAAGGGGGAAAACAATGAAACCTGCTCAAAAACTGTTTAAAAAATTAGACAACATGATGATTACCCCCCCCCCCCCCC
>WRKI01000090.1 GCA_009778155.1 Spirochaetota bacterium | reverse complement strand
CCCCGGCGCAAGAGCCAGCGCGGTCTCTTGCGGAAAATAAACGGGCAGAGATAAAATAATGTCCTGCGGCTTGAAGGGCAGGGGGGGGGTGGCAGAAAGAAGCCGCTTCATGTTTTTTTGCGAAAGACTTAAAATTACCCGGACAGGCCGCGCCGACTGCACAATGTAAAGGTCTTCCGCACGGGAGGCCGCAACGTAAAGCCCCTGCGGAAAAGTGGCAGAGCCAGAGCCTTTTCTCCCTTTGTTCCCCCTGCCCCCCTTGAAATTCACCTGCGGCAGAGGCGACCTGTCCATGCCCGGATGCCGCCCCTTCGCGCCGCGTGCGATGACCGGCGCATAACGCTTGGACGCGCCCTTTGTCTGGATAAGATAGGCGCGGTCGCCGGGGTAAAAGCCCGGCGGGACAGAAACCCAAAAGCCGCCGCCGGCCGCCGGCTCGGAAAAAGCCAGCTTGTATGGGAGACGCTCGGAGTCGTCGCGGCGGTGGATGCGAAGCGAGTCGCCGGCCGCCGGGGCCGCCCCGTTCTCCGGGCAAAACAGGGCGCGGCTCTCTCCGCCTGAGCCTTTAATTTTTAGGATTTCCCCCAGGGGAATGCCCGTGCCGCCGTCCTGCCCCGGGTTAAGCCAAAGTTCGGGTTTTGCGCCGACCCCGTCAAAATAAAACTGAGTTTTTTCCCGCGCAAAATCACCCATCAGAATTTCCCGCCCCCGTCTTATGCTCTCCGCTATCTTTTCGCTAGGGGCTTTGCCCACCGCTCCGCCCGCCGCTTCGCTGTCATTATTATAGGAAGAGTTTGTCTCGGCTATCGCGTCCAGAACCATTCTGTAGGCAGAGACCGCCACGCCCACATAGCTTGCGCTTTTCATGCGGCCTTCGATTTTTATCGCGTCAATCCCGGCGGCGGCAAGCTGGGGCAGGCGTTCCAAAAGCTGCAGGTCTCCAGGGCTGAAAAAATAACCGCTGGAGTCTCCGTCTGCGCCGGCTGTGTCGCAGTTGTAAAGCCGGCGGCAGGCCTGGGTGCACATTCCTCTGTTGGCCGACTTCCCGCCCAGAAAGCTGGAAAAAAGGCAGATGCCGGATGCGCTTACGCAAAGTGCGCCGTGTGTGAAAACTTCTAGTTCGGCGTTGGTCTCGCTTCGTATGCTGCGCAACTCTTCCAAGCAAAGTTCGCGTGCCAGAATGATTCTTGACAGTCCGTATTTGGAAAGCTGGTTGGCTCCCCGGCTGGAGGCGATGTTCATCTGTGTGGAGGCGTGCAGTTTGAGTGATGGGAACTCTGCGCGTGCCATAGCGATAACACCGTAGTCCTGCACGATGATGGCGTCTGGGTCTGTGCCGGCGAGGTATTTCAAGAGCTGGTACATACGGTCGGCTTCGCGCTGTTCAAAAACGGTGTTTACGGTTACATAGAGTTTTTTTCCCATGCGGCGCAGGGAGCGTAGTGCGGACTCGAATTGCGAGTAGGTAAAGTTGGCGCTGCGCATTCTTGCGTTGAAGTTTTGAAGCCCAAGGTAAATTGCATCTGCCCCTTCGGCGACGGCCGCATCCAGCGCCTCTGGAGAGCCTGCCGGGGCTAAAAGTTCAATTGCGGGCTTTGGAGTTAACATGGTTTTGATTGTATTGCACAACGGAAAACTTTTCAAGCGGCGAAAACCTCACGAGGGGCACACGGAGGCAGGAAGGGAAGGAAGAGTGAGACTTTGCGAGCGGCTGTCCGGGGAGAAAGCCCCTGCCGGGTACCAAGCGGGGAATTTCACCACGGAGGGAGGAGTTTCACGGAGAAGAGGATCACACGGAGGCACAAAGGCGCAAAGGGAGGAAGGGTGAGGCTTTGCTTCGCGGGCGGTTGCCTGGGGAGAAAGCCCCTGCCGGGTACCAAGCGGGAGGTTCACCACGGAAGGAAGAGTTTCACGGAGAAGAGGATCACACGGAGGCACAAAGGCACGGAGGGAGGAAGCCCCTGCCGGGTACCAAGCGGGTAATCTCACCACGGAGGGAGGGCAAGCGGAGCTTCCCTTGGAGTTCCACGGAGGGGGCTTTGCCCGGCCAGATAACTTCTGCCGGGCTACTTAGCCAGTCCCGGCCAGCGGGCGGCTGTCCAACGAGAAAAACCTTGTTTCCGGGTTTTGGGGGGAAAGCCAGCGAGCGGATGCCTGGGGAGAAAGTTCCTGCCGGACACAAAGCGAGGGATTTAACCACGAAGTTTTTGACATGGAAGACCTAAAAAATACGGCGACACCCTTTCAGCCGCCCGTAGCCCGCAAACAACAACGCCTGAACCTTCCAAAAAAACAATTATTTCGAAAAATTTTTCGCAAAACCTATTGACAAACTTTGCGAAAAGCAATAAACTAAAAGCATAAAGCTGGCAAATATTCTTGCACAGCAAAATTTTTTATTAAGAAGAAAATGTGACAAAAACGAAAGAAAAAAAAACACTGATGAAAAATTAGTGAAATTTGAAAAAACTTTTGGCAGAATTGAGAAGTGTTTAAAAAGGCTTTATTTTGTTCTTTCCGATTTTGCAACAAAATAATCAGGAAAAATATTGTGATAAGAGAAGAGGATTCGAGGTTAGAGACAATTGAACAAACGTTGAGAATGATTTCAAACTATTCAAGTGATCTTGAATGGTTGATGATGGGAATTATTATTGGCAAGGCTATCTATCCAGTAGAAATACCAGAAAAAGATTTGAAAGATAAAAATGAGTTAGAAACCAGCATCGTGAAACTTCAACCTGAGCTAGATCGTCTTAATGGAATAAAATTAGATTTTTACAAAGAAGATGTATTAACATCTTTTGCGAAAAAACAATCTTATTTAAGATTGGCCGAGACTCATATTCAGTCTATACGGAGAATCTTGATTTCCATTTGGAAAATGAGAAAATACGACAAAATGACGCGATATAACGAAATAATAAAAAATATTGTTAAAGAGTCATTTCAAATTCTAATATCGATAAAAAAAGATATTGAAATTTATGTAAACAAGTTCAACAAAAATAGTGATCAAAAGCTGATTTTTAAGATAGAATACGCCATTATAAATAATTCTATGGACTACGAATTGTTGATGCCTGAAGTAGATTCGGAGCCTATTGGGAATTGATCTATATATAGGCAAAGATAATTGTTTTAGTTTTTTTCCATATTGTTATATAAATGCAAATTTAACTTTTGCGATGGCTGTATTTGCAGGGGAAGATCGCGGCGAGATCGATCGGGCTTTAGCCGCTGTTTTTTTTGACGCACGTTTTGGGCTTGGTAATTCCCGCTCTATCGCCGCCAACGGCTTCAGCCCCGCTACGCAATCCTTGCCTCGCGCGGTCTGGTCGCCGTCATGCCACAGGTCAGTGCAAAGGTACGCGGGCACAAAAAATGGGACGCGGCGGAGATAGTTGAAGGCTCTGACGGGTGTCCGGCTTGCCCGCCCCTAGAAACATTTGACGCATTCCCCGTTTCCCGCTAAAATGAACCCATGAGCGACAATCAGCTAAAAACCGGGCAAACTGCCGTCTCGCAGTCCGGCATAAAAACCGCGTGGATACCCGCCGGGACATTTACAATGGGCAGTCCGCCGGATGAAAAAGGCAGGGACAAAAACGAAGGCCCCCAACGGCAGGTAACAATTTCCAGCGGCTTTTGGATAGGCCTGTATCCCGTAACGCAAGAACAATGGCAGGCAGTAATGGGCAGCAACCCCAGCTATTTTTCAGACAGCCCCGCCGCCGGGGAGGCTCAGGGCGGGCGGCCTGTGGAGCAGGTAAGCTGGTACGATGCGCTTGTTTTTGCCAACCGATTGAGCCTTCTGGAAGGGTTAAGCCCGGCGTACAGCATAAAAGGAAAAACAAACCCCGACGATTGGGGCGCGGTTCCGACGACGGACAAAAGCGCGGCATGGAACGCGGCGAAAATAGTCGAAGGCTCTGCCGGGTGGCGGCTACCGACCGAGGCGCAGTGGGAGTACGCCGCCCGGGCAGGGACGACGACGATGTTCAGTAACGGGGAAGCCAGTTGGGAAAACGAGAGCGAACTTGACGGGATCGGCTGGTTTGGCTTTAACTCCGGGGACAAGACGCACGAGGTCGGGCGCAAACAGCCCAACGCATGGGGGCTTTACGACGTGCACGGGAACGTGTGGGAATGGGTGTGGAACTGGCGCGGAAAGTACCCGAACCAAGACGAAACCGACCCGGCAGGCGCGTCGGGCTATCTCCGCGTGAATCGAGGCGGCTTTTGGGGCGCTCCGGCGCGGGTCGCCCGTTCGGCGGCTCGGATCGGCAACAACCCTTTCGGCCGGGGCTGGCATCTGGGCTTGCGCCTCGCCCGCCCCACGACAAACGCATGAATGTTCGAGCCTCTGAATTTACTCCCATTTTTATCACACAAAGGCACAAAGGCGTAAAGGCACAAAGTTAAGAAAGGAAAAAAACGCCGCTTTATCATGCTTTATACTTTTTTTGTGCTCTATTGAGACAAGAAGAAGACGCAGAACTATGATAATCCTGCCTAACCTTTGTGCCTTCGTGTCTTTGTGCCTTTGTGTGAGATAT
>WRKI01000089.1 GCA_009778155.1 Spirochaetota bacterium | reverse complement strand
TATCAACTCTGCCCCTATCTTTGCAATTTTTGCCTCTTTACGTGAGAAATTTGAGGGGGAGTGGTAATCAAAAAGAGTAAATGTAGAATTGCTGCAAATTGTCAACATCGGCTACGATGCCTTCTGGGTCTGCCGGCCTTGTATATTAATGGAAACGATGATTAAACCCCATCGAGGATGCGGACTAAAGCCCGAATCAGCGCTTCCCTAAATTTCCAAATCAGCGTATTTTGGCGTTATGCCGAGCCGTTCCAAAGCGGCGCGGCTTCCTTCGCGGTAATAAATTGTTTTTTCTTCGGCGGTCATGTTTTTTGTCTCGTCTTGAACCTTAAACCGCATGGCGTGAGCCAGACGCACTCCCATAGGTTCACCGGCGATGTCTGGATCGTTCATGCAGTCTTCAAACGTTTTATTATCTGTAATTTTATCTGCCGCTTTTGTTTTTGAGTTTGCGGAACGCCCGTTTTCGGGTAGTTCTGTTCGCTAAGCCTATACCCCGTATAGACTTAGCGGAAATTCCCCAGGGAGGATTTGAACCCCCACAAGCAGATCCAGAGTCTGCCGTGCTACCGTTACACAACCGGGGAAAGCGGGAAGCCCCTAGGATACAACCTTAGAGCGCCCCTTTAGCGGCAATGGGACTCGAACCTATGACCGAACGGATATGAGCCGTTTGCTCTACCAACTGAGCTATGCCGCCGTAAATCGCTGGATTGTTGAAAACCAAAACGACCACACTTCAATTTATAACACTTTCCCAAAAAAAAGTCAATATACCGGCGCAAGATTTTTTTTATTTTGATCTTTTTTTTGCAAAACCGCCCCGACAACTTGCAAACCACCAAAAAATCAAGTAATATGACAATATGAAAGTTGCCATAGTGCACTACTGGCTTGTCAATATGCGCGGCGGCGAAAAAGTAATAGAGGCGCTGCTGGAAATGTTCCCGCAGGCCGACATATTTACCCATGTGTACAACCCAAAAACCGTCTCGCCGCAAATAAACGCGCAGACCGTCTACACATCCCGGATAAACCGCCTGCCCCTCTCTAAAAAACTCTACCAACTTTACCTCCCCCTCATGCCCGCCGCCCTGGCCGACTTCAACCTCCAGCCCTACGACCTAGTCATTTCAAGCGAGGCCGGGCCAGCCAAAGGCGTCGTTCCCAAGCCGGGAGCCTACCACCTCTGCTACTGCCACAGCCCCATGCGCTACATTTGGGATATGCACCACGAGTATTTAAGAGAAGCAGGCGCGGCGGCGCGCTTTTTTATGAGACAGATAACCCCGGCATTAAGAACCTGGGACATAACATCGGCCAACATGGTGGACAAATTCATCACAAACTCCGATTATGTTGCAAAAAGAATCGAGCGCGTCTACCGGCGCAAAGCGGAAGTCGTGTGGGGGCCGGCTCCAATCGAAAAATACCTAGACAGAGAACGCGCCCCAGAAGATTTTTACCTTTTTTTCGGGCAGATAACAGGCTACAAACGGGCGGACATAGCAATCGAGGCCTGCATACAGAGCAAAAGAAAGATCGTAGTCGCCGGGGCAGGCCTAAAAAAAAGCGCGGCCAGAAAATACGAAAAAACAGGCCTTGTAAAAGTGCTGGGCAGAGTGTCCGACGAAAAGGCCGCCGAGCTTTTCGCCGGCGCCCGCGCCCTGCTTTACCCCGGCATAGAGGACATGGGGCTAGTCCCAATCGAGGCAAACGCCGCAGGCTGCCCTGTGATCGCCTTTGCCGGCGGCGGGGCGCTGGAGACAGTGGCCGAAAACCTTACTGGGCTGTTTTTCGCCGAGCAGAACACCCAATCCCTGGCCGCCGCCCTTGACTTTTTTGAAAAAAACGAAAGTCTCTTCCAAAACCGGGAAAACTTCCGCCTTCATGTGCAAAAGTTCTCGAAAGCGGCCTTTCAAGAAAGAGTCAGAAGGGTGCTTGAAGAAAAAAGCCGAATATAGTACATTATAATATGACCCTTTCCGACTTCGAGCCGATTTACAAGTCAAAGTTCCACCGCACAAGCTCGGCTGTATTCCCCGCGGCTTTTATCATGTCGGATTTAATGGCCGTCATGCTTTCCTTCGGCTGGGGATTCTTTTGGGTCAGAATTTACGGCTTTATAATCGATTACGGCTACATAATACACTTCAGCTCCTTCATCAATTATTGGCCATATCTGCCGATTTTCATCCTTATCTTCCATATATTGAGCCTTTACCCCGGCATATCTATGGCTCCCGCCGAAGAGCTTAAACGCTTCAGCCTCGGCTCCTTTATCGCCTACGGGGGCATCATCTTTTCCCGCTATATCGAGGGAGGTTTTGACTCCATAAGCGCAGCCTTTGCCATAAGCTGTCTTTTTTCCACGACAATCCTGCTTCTTTCAAGGAACGCGGCGCACTGGATGCTAAAAAAGACAAAACTCTTAGGGGTGTCGGCCGTGATATACGGGGCGGGCGACACCGGAAGGCTTCTTGCCGACCGCCTTTTGGACAGCGGCAAGGCCGGCTATGTGCCGGTGCTCATGCTTGCCGACAAACAGGGGCGCGGCGAGTGCGATTGCCCGAAGGAGTACCGAGGCATCCCGATCATTTACGACACCTCTCTTGGCCCCGAAATCGTAAAGCGTTTTAAGATAAAAATGGCCTTTGTCGCCATCCCCGAAATGGAGCCGGGCAAGGTAAAAAACATTTTGAACTCGTCGGTTTCGGCCTTCCGCAACAATGTCATTATTCCGAGTTTTTTTTCCAGCACGAATATTTGGATGTCGGTAAGGGATTTTGACGGCATTTTGGGGCTTGCCACAAGATACCAGCTTAAAATGAGCTGGAATTTGTGGATCAAGCGTTTTATGGACTTGCTGCTTGTAATAACCGGCGGGGCGGTTATCCTGCCGGCGCTTTTGCTTGTGGCGCTTCTGGTAAAAATAAGCTCGCCTGGGCCTGTTCTTTACAAGCACAAAAGGATAGGCTTGGACGGCCAGCCTTTTTACATTTACAAGTTCCGCTCGATGGTCATTGACGCGGAAAAACGGCTTAACCAAATTTTAGAGTCCGACCCGGTGGCGAAAAAAGAATGGGAGGCTTCCCATAAAATTCAAAACGACCCAAGGATAACCAAGCTGGGCAGGTTTCTGCGCCGGGCGAGCATAGACGAGTTTCCCCAGCTTATCAACATTTTAAGGGGAGAGATGTCCCTTGTCGGGCCGCGCCCGGTGGTTGAGGCTGAAAAAGAAAAATACGGCGAGGATTTTAACCGTGTTTTTTCGATAAAGCCAGGGCTTACCGGGCTTTGGCAGGTTTCCGGCAGGTCGGACACAAATTATGCCGAGCGGATTTCCTATGATACTTATTACCTTCAAAGCTGGTCTGTATGGCTGGATTTATGGATATTGTTTAAAACCTTTGGCGCGGTGGCCAGGGGTAGGGGGGCTTATTAAATGAAAAACTTCGTGTTGATTTTAGTTTTCGCGCTTGGCGCGACGCTTAACGTGCCGCTTGGCGCTCAGGCTTTGACTGGCCAGATGCGTGCCTTTGACGATGTTTTCCCGAACTTGCCGGCGGCGGCCCGTGCCGCTGTTTTCAGCCCTAACGGGTACTTCCGTTTTGCGGCGCAGGCGGACAGCCCTGGCGGTTTTGCCGTGTTGGGGGCGGCCGGCTCGATTGATCCGGAAATTGTCAATTCGATTTTGGCCTTTGGGCCGAGTCATCTGGCGCAGACTCTTTTGGTATTGCCCCGGCAGGCGGGTTCCACGAATCTGCTTCACGTTTACAACGCGCTTTCGGAAATTGGCGCGTTGGAGGGTCGCTTGTATCATTCTCACAGGCGGGGTCGTTACATACCGCTTTTCGAGGAAGCCTCGCGGGTGGACAACGACAGGCGTGGTAACGACATTCCCGATCCGCCGGCGGCGGCCGCAGTTCCTGCCAGCGAGACCTTTTACATTAGGCTGCGCGATGTCAATTTTGGGAACACTTTTTACCGCGCCGATGTCGCGCTTGCGGGTAATGGTCTTGTTTACCGCATGGTGAACTCCCGAAACATGACTTATCTTTTTATCCCGGTGATACGGGCGGGAAACTTTACCGCCCAGCTTTACTTCGAGATTATCGAAGAGGGGGTGCTTATTTACGGGCTTTCCGGGGTAAACGTTTCCAACTTGCACGCCTCGATGGTTGACATGGGCTCGGCAATTTCCCGGCGGCTGGCCGTGGTGATTGAATGGGTCACGGACGGCATCCAAAGGACTGCCGGGCCTTAAGGGGGCGCGGGGGAGGCTCACACGGGGCTTCGCGAGCGGCTGCCTTGCGAGAACGCCCCTGCTTGGGGCTTTGCCGGCGCAAGCCCAGCGGGAACCGTCTAGCGGGGTTGCCAGAGGGGGAGTTTGCCGGAGCTAACCGACGGATGGCTGCGGGCGGACTTTTGCCCGAAAAAACGAAAAAACCGCTTGACAGGCCTTGCTTTTTGCGTTATACTTTCAGTATGGTGTATAAAACTTTTTCAAGGGGTTTTTCCCCAAAATTCATGAATTCCCC
>WRKI01000088.1 GCA_009778155.1 Spirochaetota bacterium | reverse complement strand
GGGGGGGGGGGGACACACACCTCTTGTATGCCGTTTTTTGAAGCGTAGTTTTTTGCAACAAGAACACCTCTTTCCCTCCTTTCGTTTGAGAAATTGAAAAATTTCGCCGTCTGGCATACAGCCAGATAAGAGCTTATGATAGAGTATAGCATTTATGGCGAAGACTGTCAAGCCCCTTTTCAACATTTTCCCAAAAAAAAATCGAAAATTTCGGCCATGCCTTAGTTTGCGGCTTTGACAATCTGCCGTCCGCTTGATATAATTCAAGAGTAAGAGGCTTTCCTGCATCATCAAATTTTTTAAGCCGTATTGCGATAAAAATATGCCGGCGGCGGCAATAACACCGCAAAGGAGATTTTATGAAGAAGAAAATTACAAGTTTATCGGCAGTTTTGGCACTTTTTGCCATTTTTAACTTTACCGCCTGCGGCCAAAGCGCGGACTTTACCCCCGGCACATTTATCGGAGTGGGGCCTGGACTTTACGGGCCAATCGTTGTGGAAGTCGCCATGCCCTCGGCAAACACCATAAGCGCGATCCGCGTCATTTCCCACGACGAAACCCACAACACAGGCAACATCCCGTTGGAAATCTTGCCAAGACTCATCGTCGAAAACCAGTCCCTGCAAGTTGACCTAATCGCGGGGGCCACCATTTCCAGCATGGCCTTCATGGTCGCCGTGCATGATGCGCTGTCAACAGCCGGAGCCAGCCCCGCAAGCTTTACCGGCCCCGCCGTGCAGTATGTGCCCCATGCCGACACCACAGCCGACGTAGTCGTAATCGGAGCCGGCGGCGCGGGAATGACAGCCGCAATACACGCCGCAATGGAAGGCAGCAACGTCATCCTGCTTGAAAGACTCGCCTTCGTAGGCGGCACAAGCAACTATATATTGGAAGGTTTCGGTTCCGTCGGAAGCATCACCCACAGCGTCCTTGGCACAGGCGTAACGCCGGCCGCCCTCGCGCAGATACTTGCCACCAACAACCCCAACGGCATCCCGGCCGCCTTTCAAGTGCTCGCACAGAACAACGGCTGGGCGGCCAACTGGCTTCGCAGCATAGGCTCTCCCATGACAGTCTCCTCTGGCCCCGCCGTCGTGCAGACCTCGCGCGAAGTTGGCGAAATCGGCGTGGCAATGGTAAGCGCCCTCCGCCACGAAGCGCTGCGCGTTGGCGTAGACCTGCGCGTGAACAGCCGGGCGACAGAGCTAATCATGGAAGACGGGGCGGTCGCCGGCGTGCGCGTCTCTACCCGCATGGGCGACTATACAATCAGAGCGCCGGCCGTCATTTTGGCCACCGGCGGCTTTGCCGCCAATAACGCGCTAGTCGCCCAGCACTTCCCGGCCCTTGCAGGCTACGGATCGGCAAGCTCGCCGGGCAACACGGGCGACGGCCACCTCATGGCGCAGGCCGTAGGCGCCCTGCTTACCAACATGGATCACATCCGTGTCAACTACACCTACGCCACCGCCCCCAACGGGTATTTTTACTATGTGGCCAGCATCGTCAACACGGGCGGCATTTTGATCAACGGGTCGGCGCAACGCTTCATGAACGACCAGATTGGCTTCCCCGGCGGCCACATCGCCCGCGTGCAGGAAGGCCCCCTGTGGATGGTCTTTGACAACGCCCTGCGGGACGGCATCCGGGAAGTGCGCCGCCTTGGCGACCTTGGAATGTTCGTAACGAGCGACACATTGGAAGGCCTTGTCCAGCAGATGGGCTTAAACCAAGCGGCCTTTATGAACACGATTGAAAATTACAGAGCCTTTGCCGCGGCCGGTGTAGACGGCGCATTCGGCCGGCCCTTGGTGAACATGAGCTTTGACAGACCGCCCTTCCACGCCTTGCAAGTGCACGTCCGCGTGCAGGGAACCTTCGGCGGAGTGAACACCAACTTGGAAACCGAAGTGATGGGCACTGACGGCAACATAATCCCCGGCCTTTTTGCGGCCGGCGAAGTTGCCGACGAAGGCACATGGGGGCAAAACCCGGCGGCGGTAAACATCGTATTCGGCCGCATAGCGGGCTTAAACGCGGCAGCCTTTGCGGCCGCTTCAAACTGATAGCGGTGCACCCGGCTGTCCAGCGGACGGCCGGGCGCACGATTAACGCATGAATGCCTCGGAGCCTCGGAATTTACTCCCGTTTTAATCACACAAAGGCACCAAGGCACCAAGGCACTAAGGCACTAAGGCACAAAGGGGGGATAAAGGCTAAGGCCAGAGCCTTGCTTTTGCCTTACAATAGAGTATAATAGGAAATAATGTAGGGATGAAGCGGCACTTTCTAAGCAAAACTTTGTGCCTTTGTGCCTTTGTGTGAGATATTTCCGAGGCTCGTGCCTTGGTGTGAGATACTTCCGAAGGAGGGATGAAAGATGAGAGGAAAGAGCTTTTCCGGCATTGCGCGTTTTTTGGTTCTGGGGATTTTCGCGCTGGCAATTTTCGCCGCGCTGTCGGCCTGCTCGCCCGGCGGGCAGGGAAGGGTGGCCTTGTTTACCCCCGGCACCTTTACCGCCACGGGAGAAGGCGGGTACGGCGGCGACATTACCCTGTCCGTAGTTTTTGACGCTTACAGCATCGTCAGCATTGAAATCGTCTCCCACAACGAGACCGCCGGCTTTGCGAACATCGCCTTCACCACGCTTATCCCCAGCATCATCGAGGCGCAATCTACCCATGTTGACACAGTGTCCGGCGCAACTTACACATCGCGTGCAATTTTAGACGGAGTGAACAATGCGATAAGGCTGGCCGGCGCAGACCCTGCGGCGCTGGTAGCGGGTGCGGCAGGTGGTGCACCGGTGGCTCCGGCTCCAGAGGTAACCGTCGCCGATCTCATCGTTGTAGGCGGCGGCATGGGCGGGCTTGTAACAGCAATCTCCGCCGCGCAAAACGGAGCCTCTGTCATCGTGATAGAAAAAATGCCCATGCTGGGCGGCTCCACAAACTTCGGCGGCGGGCTTTCTGTCGCAGGCTCCCGCTGGCAGTTGGAGCAGGGCGGCCTTATAACCGCCGACGAGCTTTACGCCGGCTGGATTGCCCTGGAAGCCGACGACCCAAGGGGAGCTGTCTTTTACGACCGTTCCTTGATACGGCCTATGGTAGACCGCTCCGGCGAGCGGTTCAACTGGCTTTTGGACTTGGGGTATCAGGTCGATCTGCACCCCGGCGGGCGTATGCTTCAGTCGGCAATTCCGCCCGGCTGGGACGCGACGATGCCGGCCGGCGGCGTGCACTGGCGGGGGCCTTTGCTCGTGGAGTTTTTGCAGAATGCCGCGCTCGCCTTGGGCGTTCACATTCACCTTAACACTCGCGGCACGGAGCTTGTTACAAACCCGGCAGGGGCGGTTACGGGGGTGAGGGCTTCCGGGGCTTTTGGCCGGGTTACTTTTTCTGCCAACAGCGCGGTGGTGCTTGCCACGGGCGGTTTTTCGCGCAACCGGGAAATGATGCAGAGGTTTATCCCCCAGCTTGCCCCCTTTGTGCAACACTCGACGGCCGCCATCGGACACATGGGCGACGGAATGCTCATGGCCGAGGCCGTGGGCGCGGTTCCCTATCCCGACCCTTGGCTTATCGGTCTTGGGCTTCAAAATGAGTTTTCGGGCATGATCATTGCAGCCGTGCCCGGCATTCTTGTCAACCATTTGGGCAATCGTTTTGTCATGGAGGCTAGGCCGCCGGGTTTTATCGACCACTACACCTATCTTTACAATTTTACGATAGCGTATTCGCCGGGCGGGGCCTTTTTTGTCTTCGATTCCAGCGCGGCCTTTCAAGACAGGGTGGCGCAGGTTCAGGCTAATCTTGCCAGCCCCTCGGCCTTTACCGGCGCGACGGTGGCCGATCTTGCCGCCGCGATGGGGGTGCCGGCCGCGAATCTTCAGGCTGAGATCGACGGTATCAACGCCGTTGTCGCGGGCACGGCGGCCGACAGGTTCGGCCGGACGGTTCAGCTTAACTCGATTACGGAGCCGCCTTTTTTCGCCATGCGCATCTACCCGATGGACATGGGCACGATAGGCGGGGTCATGGTGAACGAGTATTACCAAGTGCTTGACGCGCAGGGGCAGGTTATCCCCGGCCTCTTCGCCGTCGGCGAGATGTCCAACCGCAGGTACATCGCCCCGATGTACTTCAGCGGCCTGTCGCTGATGCTCACCTTGCAACAAGGCATAGTCGCCGGCGAAGCGGCGGCGCGGTAGGGCAGGCTCGGCAGCGGGAGAATCGGAAGAAAGGCTCACACGGGGGCGCAAAGGGGTGTTTTCTAATCTGGCCTTTGTGCTTTTGTGTGAAGTTTTTTTTCCAAAAAAGTTTCCCGGCCGCTTGACTTTCCCCCGGCTTTGTGCAATAATGGGATCATGAAGGGTGTTAAGGCGGCCTACAGTATGATTTCTCGGTATTTGCCCAGCCGGGCGGCTAGCTGGCCGCGGGCGGCTAGCCGGCCGGCTAAGTCTTGGCCGGGTAATGGTTTATACCCCCCCC
>WRKI01000087.1 GCA_009778155.1 Spirochaetota bacterium | reverse complement strand
AGATTTCTTCAATCCCCAGACACGGCGAATGGGAAATGGTCATAGCCGTAGGTTTTATCGAAAACAATGTTTTCTACATTACCCGGTTCCTCACCGTCGAAGAATACAACGGTCTAAACTTTGAGATTTTTATAGACGATTGGTGATGTGAGGGGTTTTATCTAACCTGCATACTCTTTTGAAATTATAAAGTCGCATTTTTTTAAGTTTAAGAATTTTTTTTCATCCGGCCTTACCTTTGAAAGGTATTCATGGTTCATAAATACCACAAGCATTGAAAATATATTGTTAAACCAAAACTCAACAATACCGTTATAATTTTTTGCACAATTTCCTTCTTCTATTTTGTGGGATACTACATATTTTTTAATGTTTTTCTGCACTATTGGTGTTGATGAAAATAATGGTATATGGTGTTCTTTATGGTGGTTTTTAAATTCGTCAAAATTCATATCGCTATTTTTTATCAATAAAGTAGTGAATTTAATTCTTTCGGGGGAACTCCCAATTTCATTTTCAAAAATAGCCGGATATTCTTCTGAAACAATATAGCTACATTTGCTTGTGTTAAATACTTCGTTGTTATTTTGTATGTGGCTATTAAATTCAACGTTGTTTTTAACTTCATTTAACGACGCAATACTTTCAAACCACACTTCAAATATTCCGTCATATTTACTTAATTTTAGATACGGTATAGCGAAAAATATTTTATAACACGCACATTTTTGTTTAATCTCCATTTGCGCCCCCAGCCCGTCAATTATTTTTACGCTTAAATTTTTGAATTTTTTATGCGACAATTTTTTACTGCGAACAAAATAGAAGGATAATTTAAACATAGAATGCTACCTTAAAAATGGCCATTCTTATTATAGCCTTCTAGATGAATTTTACTCTGTCTAAATTCTATCACTTCCGGCAACTGCCTATCGTTTACATCGATGCGAAGAAATGTTTTTTGGCCCGCGATTGATTGAATGGCACTTCCTTTAAGCTTTCGTTTACAAACTGCATTTTTTCGTAAATTGTTTTTCGCTTGTTGTTAAGGTACGTGGATAGAGACGCTAAGTTTTGATAGCTTTAGTTTTTTAGCAAGTCGAAAAATTTATGCTCGTGGTTCGGCAGGCTGTCAACTTTCAGCCTGTTCAGTTTTGCAAAAAGTCCGACGCACTGGAAAGCGTTGTGTCAACATCGATCGCGTCCATTGGCCAGCTTCGCTTAAAATCGGAAAAAATGCTTTCTATCGCTTTTTCGCAATCGGGAATTATGCGGTTTATTTCTTCTGTCTTTTTACCAAGGGCTTGCACAACATGGGTTGTAACCCTGTCCAAGTTGTCAAGCCGTAGCCGCTCTTTGCTTTTTGCATAACGCTCGTCAAGTTTTTCTTTTTGAAAAGGCGTTGGCGGAACAATTGCTGGATCGTTTTCATTTTTATGGAGTTCTTCTTTTGCGGAATCAAGCGTAGTGTGTATGTTTTTGTGCTGGCTTTTAATTTCGAGTAACTCGCTTTCATTTTGTGACACGGTGTTTTTTTGCCTAGCGATTTGCTCTGCGATTTTCTGCAATTGCAAATTTGCAAGGGTTTGACAGCTCCTGGCTCTTTTTTCGCTTGCGTTATCTTGCTCGGAAAGTGCCTTGATTTTTTCGTCCATCAATGAAAAGTGCTTTGGCAAGTTCCTGTGCCTGTCGCTTAAACAGCGATAGTTTTTCGCGGTTGTCAAAACCTAAAACCCAATTGCGTCTGTCGTTCTCGTCGTGGCGGTCGTCTTTTTCGTGGCGCGTTTTGTTGTGTTTTACTTGCCCTTCGCGGGTAATTGCGCGATCTGTTACGCGAAAAGTTTGAATCGAGTCAACGCATTGGTAGTCAAAGCGTTGTTGCAACTCCGCTCGCAGCCAATTTTCGTGTTGCCCTTCCTTTAGGTTTAGTTTGAAAAACATTGAATCGCTGGAAATTGTTTTTGTCTGTAGCGAATCGGCGCGTCCAGTTTTGTAATAAACAAGCCGGCCTCCCAGATGCGTATTGTTAAGGTGGTTTGACAGTGCCGAATAGTTTCGCTCGTCAACCAGAACAGAAAGCGCAAAGCCGCTTCCGCTATTCCTATGGAAGAAGCTATCTTTTGGCGCATCTCCAGCATTGCCGCAGGGATATTGGAAGGCTGGCTTTCAAGAGCGCGGACTTCTTTTACCGCTTTTGCAAATTCACCCTCGGTTTCTTTTTTCTTGCCGGACTGCAAAATTAATTCTTTGCGGGCGGCGTTTTTTCTGGCTTCCAGCCCGTCGATTTCTTCGCGCGCCTTGCCGACAGGGGCTGCAAAACCTTGCGGCGTATCTCCAAGGGGCCAGCCAAGTTCGCGGCAGGCGGCTGCGGCTTGCTCGCGTTTTCGCAAATGTCCTACGCGCTGTATTTCAAGCGAATGTTTTTCTTTTTCCAAACGCTCGATCTCATCGCCGCCGATGTCCCTGTGTTGGCGTTCATAATCGTTTAAAATGTTTTTTTCGTTTTCCAGCAAATTGTTGCATCTGGAAAACTCGCCATCCAGTCCTTCTATGTCTATTGTAAGGGCGGTAATTTGCTCTTTTAACATACCTATACGACGTATCTCCCCGTAATTATTTACACCTGCTTGCAACTCGCTAAGGTCTGTCTTTTGCTTTTTGCTCAAATCCATTTGTTCGCGCCGGCTTTTTGCCGGGTTAAAGTTTCAATTTGTCTGCGGGCGGTTATTACAGCCTGATGAGCGGCATTAAGCTCGCCGAATTCGCTAACAAGCTGTTTTGCGGCGGAAAAGGTTTGCGGTTTTTCCAGCATAAAGTCGCGCAAAAATGTATTTAGGTCGCCCAAATTTTTGGCGGATTGCGTTTTGTGTAACAGTTTTAACGCCATGTCATTTTTTACGCCAAGCAAATAGCAAAAGCGCTCACGGTAAGAGCCGAATTCATCGCGGGTAAAAATGTCGCCTAACATCGGCGCTTCCGTTTAAATTTCCCTTAATCCAAAAAAGTTGCACAAGAACCATGTTATGTCCAAGCCCGTTCCTGTACGACAAAGCCAAAGCCGACCATGTCGGCCCTGTCCTAAGATAGCGTTTGGCGATAACGCCTGAATCTTCGTCTTTTTGCTCCGCCCATGCGCCGCGAATATAACTTACAAGGTTGCGATCCCGTTTGCTTTTGTCGGCTTCGCTTGCGGCGGCGTTAAATTCTAGCCAGCGGGGCGGTATTAACAGGGCGGAAAACGCATCTAAAAGCGTGGTTTTGCCTGTTCCTGAGCCGCCGACAAACAAAAAGCCTTTTTCAGAAATTGGTATTTCGTGCAGGCCTGAAAATGTTCCCCAGTTAAAAACTTGCAATTTAACAATGCGATACTGTTCGTTTTCGGATATCATGCGCAATTGCAAGCTCATTCATCGTCTCCTTCATCGTTTGCATTGTCCATTGCTAGTTCGCCTGCTTTTATTTTTATGTAAATGTTTGTCAGATTCTGCACTTCCTCTGCGGAAAACAAAAGTTTTAAGGTTGGCTATATTTCAAAGCGGTTGTCGCTGTTTTTTATTTTTTGCAGAATGTTGTGCTTTTTGATTTTTTCGATTGACGCGTAAATGCGTCTTTCAAAGCCGGCCTTGTCCGTATTCCCGCTTTTGTCGTAGGATTTTAGTTCTTCGACAATATCATCTTTTGATACGACTGCCCGCTCGCTGTGCGTCTCTGCCTGCGCCAGCTGTTTGCGCAAATACAAAAGCAAAACAGAATCTAAAAAAGTCAGCTGGGCGTGGCGCAGTAGCTTTGGCACGCCTTCTTCGTCAGCATCGGCCTGGCGGGTAAAGGCTACGTGCAGATCGCGGTCTATGACAAGTTCAAGAAAAAGTTCGCAAAAAAATTTGCGAATAACGATTTCGTCTCGCAAAAGAACTGTCCATAACTTAGAATGTCTGCGCCCGTCCAGCGAGGGGCCGGAGAGCAATTGCACTAGTGTTCCCTTTTATACAGACAACGAGATAAAAACATGATAGAATGCAGACATGAAAGAACTGTAGCCAAACCTGAACCCCGAAGACAAAGATCTGATGGAAAAACTGCTGTCGGCAGGGCACATCAAACACAAACACGCGCTCAGAGTGCAAACAGTGCTTTTGCGCGCGAAAGGCAAAGGAACGGCGGCCACGCGCTGGCTGCGCTTGGCGGGAAAGTCATCTGCGAATGCAGCGAGAGACATCGTAGCGAGGACTTCATAAGGTTCTTGAAGAGCTGGACAAGACCTGCGAAAAAAAGAAAGTCCTGCACATATGGCTATTCCGTTATATTACAGGCTGTGATAAGATGTCCATATGGCGTATTCAAGAGATACAAGGGAGATGGTGTTAAGCTATCTGGCCAAAGGGCATACATACGAAGAAGCAAGGGAGCAGCTCGGTGTGGGAGTGACCACGATTAAAGCTTGGAAAAGGCTTCTGAACGAGACCGGAAGCCTCGAAA
>WRKI01000086.1 GCA_009778155.1 Spirochaetota bacterium | reverse complement strand
TACTTTACCTCCTTTTTGTACTCTGTTAAGGCAAGAATAAAGACGCAGAGCTATCATAATCCCGCCTACCCTCTTAACCTTTGTGCCTTTGTGCCTTGGTGTGAGATGCCTCCAAGGTTTGTGTCGTTCATGCGTTTGTCGTGCGTTTTTTGCCGAAAAACCAGCCCTTCCCAAAGCCCCCCTGCCGCCGGCCTTCGCAGGGCTGGTAAAAAGGCTGTTCAATCTAGATGCCACAACAAGGCGGCCATGAGGGTGTAGTTTTCCGCGCCTTCCCGGCGGAAGGAACCAAGGCGCGGGTCGCAAAAACTGCAGTTGCTGCAAAGGGCGGCGTGTTTTACACCAGCCCCTTCCAAAAGCTGAATGTTCGCAGTTTTTAATGCAAGATAAAAATCCCCGTCTGCCCGCCGCACAGCCCCCGCGCCGAAGTTTTTTTCAAAACCCGCCGCCCGCCCGGCATCGACCTTGTAACAGCAGGAATCTATGCAGGGGCCAAGCACAGCGGCAATACTCCCCGGCTTTGAGCCGAAACGCTCCCCCATCATTTTTATCGCCTGTAAAACAATCCCGGTTCCCTTCCAGCCGGAGTGGACAAGGCCGAAAGCGCCGGACTCCGTGTCGTAAAGATAGACAGGCAGGCAGTCCGCCGCCGTAACGGAAAGGGCAAGTCGCCGGTCATTGCAAACCATGCCGTCGGCAGATTCTTGGGGCGGGCTTTCGCGGCTTACCTCCAGCACCGTTTGCGAGTGGATTTGCCGCAGGCCGCAAACCGAGCCGGGGTCAAGCCCGGCTTTCTCGAAAAGCCCCAGCCGCTGGAGATTTTGCCCGCCGGTAAAATCAATCCCCATACTGCCGGCAAAAACGGAGGAAATACCGCAGGCAACCCCCTCTAAGGGGCTGCCGCCGGCGAAAAAGGGGAAACGCGCAAAATAAGGCTCACCTGTAGCGTAGTCGTTAAACTCAAGGTCAAAAGGGTATATCTGCATTTTTTGTGCGCCGCGACAAAAATCGCGGCCGCCTCCCGCCCCTAAAACTAGGGCGTATCCTCTGCTTCGATTTCGTCCGGGATTTCGTCTGCAGCCTCAAGCGCATCGGCATCATCCAAGCCGAAGGGCTGGAACAAGTCCGCGTCCAAAACCGGGGGCAACAGGACAGGCGGAACTACGGCCGGGTTCAACTCGTCTTCCAGCCAGCCGGCACCGGCGCCGGGCGGAGCCATCTCCAAACCTGCCGCCTCGACACCGTCAATGCCAGGGGAGCGGTTGAGCAAAGCCATGCCAAAGCTGATAGTGAGAAAAAGCACGCCCAGAACCGTCGTGGCTCGTGTAAGCACGTTGCCCGAGCGGGAACCGAAGGCGGTCGCCGACCCGCCGCCAAACATTCCGCCCAATCCGCCGCCGTCTTCGTTTTGAACCAGCACAATCAATATAAGCAAAATTGCGGCAATGATGAAAATGACCAGCAATATTACGCTAATAACACCCATAAAGCAACTCCAATGTAAATATGCCCGCCGGTAAAGCCCTGCGGGATAGTTTCCTTAGTTTTTCCAAGCGAAAGGAGGCTTGCCCAAGGCCAACTGGTTCCGGGCAAGCGCAATGGCCTAACAGGTTGATTTTACCAGAAAAGTTTTTTTTTGGCAATAGGGCGGATTGGCGTTTTTCGGGAAAAAAATTACCGGCAGGCGATTTTTCTCTTGACAAAAAATTCCAAAAATGCTAGAGTTCAAGTGAGGCTTTTTCAGAACTAACCAAGTTTTGAAAAAGGCTATCTATAATAGGAGAGATGCGAGAGCGGTTGAATCGGGCGGTCTCGAAAACCGTTGAACCCTCGCGGGTTCCGAGGGTTCGAATCCCTCTCTCTCCGGGAAGTTGTCTGCGGCGGCCAAGGTTGGCGCGGGCAATTGCGAGTGTTTTTTAGGAGAGATGACCGAGCGGCCGAAGGTGTACGATTGGAAGTCGTATGTACCCGGAAGGGTACCGAGGGTTCAAATCCCTCTCTCTCCGTATTTTTTCAAATGGGAACCGTGAGTTATAACGCCGGCAACCTGCCCCCGGTAAGCCAAGAAGACTTGGATCGGGTCGCCGCAATTAAAGATGACAATATTGACTACTCTGACACGCCTAATCTTGCTGGTCTTAAGCTGCGCCCAAGGCCAATGGCAGAGGATCAGGCCTTGCGGACGATTTTTGCGCCTAGGGACTGGAGCCTGTCGGAGAGGTTTTCGTAGCCGCGCTCGACCTGGTACACGTTGCGGATCGTGCTTTTGCCCTCGGCGCACATTGCGGCGATTACCATCGCCATCCCCGCGCGAATGTCCGGGCTTATAAGCTCGGAGCCTTGCAGTTTTGTCGGGCCGGAAATCACCGCCCGGTGCGGGTCGCAAAGCACGATTCGCGCGCCCATCGCAATCAGCTTGTCCACAAAAAACATCCGCGACTCGTACATTTTCTCGTGGATTAAAACCGTCCCCTTTACCTGCGTGGCGACAACAATCACAATGCTCACAAGATCGGGCGGAAACCCCGGCCAAGGGGCATCGTCGATCTTGGGAATCATGCCGCCAATGTCGTGGTTTACCTTCATCGACTGCTTTTTGGAAACGTGAATAGTCGTGCCTTCGTGCGTCCAGTTTATGCCCAGCTTGCCAAAGGCCACCTTTGCCGGGCGCATATCGGCAACCTTCGCGCCTTCGATGTAAAGATCGCCGCCCGTAACGGCGGCAAGTCCGATAAAAGAGCCGACTTCCATAAAATCCGCGCCAATCTCGAAGTCGCAGCCGGAAAGTTTGGCCACGCCGTTAATCGTAAGGATGTTCGAGCCGATGCCTTCGATTTGCGCCCCCATCGAAACGAGCATTCGGCACAAATCCTGCACATGGGGTTCGCTGGCGGCGTTTGTAAGGGTCGTTTTGCCCTTGGCAAGCACGGCGGCCATTATCGCGTTTTCGGTCGCGGTTACGGATGTTTCGTCCAGAAAAATGTCCGCGCCTTTTAAGGTCTTGGCGGTGAAGGTAAAAGCGTCTCCCGTTTGCACCTTTGCGCCAAGTTCGGTTAAAACCAGAAAGTGAGTGTCCAGCCTGCGCCTGCCGATTACATCGCCGCCGGGGGGCGGCAACACTGCCTGCCCTGTCCTTGCCAAAAGCGATCCTGCGAAAAGTATGGAAGCTCTTATTTTTCTGGCCAGCCCTATCGATATGCACGAAGACTTGATGTTGGAAAGTTTCAGCTTCCACACGTTGGGCTGCAGCCGCTCGGCCTTGCCCCCAAGTTCTTTGTACACGTCGAGCATGACCTGCACGTCTTCTATTGCCGGAAGGTTCCGCAAGATAACCGGCTCGTCCGTCAAGAGAGCCGCCGCAATGCACGGCAACGCTGCATTTTTGTTTCCGCTAGCTTTGACAGTGCCGTTAAGCGGCACTCCCCCGTCGATCAGGTATTCGCCCATAACGAAAATGTACTATATAGACGGCCGCCTTGTCAACCGCCCCGCAGAATGGGCTTAAGAAAACGCTGATTAGCGTAGAGTTAATCAGTGTTTCCCTAAGGCCGCACAAGGCGCAAGCCCTTGTGGATGGGGCGGTCGAAAGGATAGCCGGCACTGCGGTTGGCCGACCGCGCGCTGCGCGCCGAATGGAACCAGCTTCCCCCCCGGCTTACGCGGCCAAGCTCCGAAAACTCGCCGCCTGCCGGGTCGGTCTGCGCCTGGGCCGGGTAAGCGTCGACCCAGTCCCAGACCCATTCCCCCACGTTACCGTGCATATCGTGCAAGCCCCACCAGTTCGCCTGAAGCCTCCCCACTTCCCTTGTCATGCCGCCGGAGTTGAAGGCAAACCAGCCCGTCCCGTCAAGGGCGGCTTGGTCTTCCCAGTCCTGCGTCCCGTCGCTAAAAGCCGTCGTCGTGCCAGCGCGGGCGGCGTACTCCCACTGCGCCTCCGTAGGCAGCCGCCAGCCGTCGGAGCCAGGCACTATCTCCACGGCATCCCAAATTGCCAAGACCTCCCAGTCAGGCGCGTCGCCCCAGAAGTTGGTTTCCGGCACAGCCCCCCAGTCGTCGGGGTTCGTACTGCCGGCTATGCGGTACGCGGGGGACAGCCCTTCCATTATGCTCAGCCGGTTGGCAAACACGATAGCGTCATACCAGCTTACCGTTTCCACAGGCCGCCTGCCCTGCGCTTCCCCGGCAGCCGGGTCGCTCAAAAAATGGCTGGGGTTGTCGCCCATTACCAACGTCCACTCTGCCTGCGTTACCGGGTACACACCCATCCAGAAGTCGCTTGAAATTGTTACCTGCCGCTGGGGGCCTTCGTTGCCCCACCTGCCAATTTGATCATCGGGGCTGCCCATCGTGAAGGTCCCGGCGGGGAGACGCACAGTTGCAATGCCCGCAGGCGATACCGCTGTTTGCCCGGCAGCAGCGGCGGCAGCCCCCTGCGGGGCAGGCTGGTCTTGGGTGCAGCCGGCGGCCACAAGCCCT